>JAAYSL010000173.1 GCA_012518315.1 Bacillota bacterium
ATTGGCGGCAGCTGATGCGCAAACCCAGGTTACGCCGGAACTCTCCAAGATATCATGCACTTAGTCGTAACCGTTCTTGTGGTGTCGCTATCCATCGTTTCTATGACTTCGATAGCTCTTGAAACAGCCGACCGCTACCCGTGACATCCTCGGTTAGTCTATTAAGCAAGGCTTCCTGATAACCGGCCATGCCCCTTTGCTGCATCATTTTGGCCACTGGTAGCAATGCGTCTGCCTTGATGCTCCCCAGTTTCCCAAGGCGCCTTAGGGGGATCTTAACGGGAGAAATCGCACACTCATAGTCGCCCCTAGTATACCGCCAAAGCCTGACCCGCCCTGGGTATCGCAAGAGGAGCCTTTGGGCCATCTGTAAGCCCTCGGGATCAAAATCACCGGAATATAACAAGATCGAGTTCTCAGCTAACTTGTCCAATAATAGTAGTGTCGCCAAGGTGAATTGACCATTGGTGCAAACCATAGGAGGTGGGTTCGTAGGGTCATCTAGAGAGTCTAGAATCGCGGAAAACACACCGGAGTTCTCTACAACAAAGACTTGCCCTGCCTGGCTCAGGTGTTGACTATACATCTCACCCTGCGATCTCCTTGGACAGCAGTGGCCGACCTTCACTATCTCCCTTAAAGGGACATTGAGTACACTCCCTGACTTAAGAGCTGCTTGCCAAGTGGGTAAGGGCTCACCTTTGTCTATGGAGAAACTCAAGAGGCCGATACATGTCACGAAGTTCAAAAGATCATCTCTAACCAATCCAAAATAGTCAAGAAGCTCCGTTGTCTCTTCTGCCGATGGGGATGACAGGATTTCATATCCCACCTCCTGCCTGGATCTAACAACCTGCAAAGCCGAGACCAAAAACCGCCCCGCATCTCGCCCGATATCAAAGGCATGGGGATCGCCAGTGATTCGACTGGCAAAGACCGGAAGCCGCTCATAGATAGCCTTAGGAGAGTCACCGTCGGCACCATCACTAGAGACCTTAAGCTCAAAGTCCTCATGGGCAACCTCTACCGCTTCATGAGGTACCTGTATCTGTAAGGGAACCTGCTCTAGAGCCTTCAAAATGCTGACTAGTACCGAGCGCAGCCTTTCTGGTTCCTCGTCATATGCCCGATGAACCCCCCGGGTACCTGCCTCTTTTTCAAGAATACTATCTAGCCAAAGATGACAATACGGATGGCAAAACTCATCCTTCAGATCAGTAAAGTACTGCTCCTTCTGGTATTCATAGAGCCGAGTTGCTTCCGCGTTACTTAGAATGGTTCTGCCTGCATAGCCATCCAAAAGAGCCTTGAGCCCAATCTCGGCAAACCGCGTCTCCTCAAGTGCCCGAGCCACCTCACTTACAGCGATTATGATAGTATCATGGCACTTGTAGTCTCGACGGAGAAATGCCGAGAGCACATCCTTCTCCCGCTCCGTTGGGTGTTCAAGCTTCACTGTACCACCAAGCCGACCCAGGCTCTTATATTTCTCAATTAGCCCCGCAAAAAGACGTTCATACCCGGCATCCTGGCGGAAGAACGCCACTGCTTCCTTGAGGGTATCTGGCACTCTAAGCAACCTACTTTCACATAATGGCAGCCCTTTACCCGGGACACTTTACCAGCTATTGCGAGCCAAAGAAAACTGTGCTCCTTGTCCCAACGAATTCGATGAGATCAGGTTCAGCCGTTCCGGGGCCTAAAGCGCAGTACTATGGCTTCTGCTGACTTCTGTCGATGAATCTTGTTTCTTTGCTTGGACTGACTCTCATCACCCGGCAAAGGATGCCTCATACTCCTTGGCCGATTCTACCATTGTCCTAACCTTGCCATTCCAGTAATACCGTACTACCCCGACATAGGGTGCATTCTTCGGACGCACTAGTTCCGAGATGGCAAGGCTAGATACTGTATCATAATCACCCCACAGGGATTGGGAGTTCATTATATAGTTGAAGCCCAGCTTTTCTACAAGGTCAAACATGTCTCGAATGTTATTTTCATCTACTCCCGCAAAGGCTTCATCCAGTGAAATGATATACGGTGCATCGGCTCTTGCCTCTAAATAGCGGGAATAAGCTGCGGAGAAGAGGGGGATATACATGGCCATGGCCTTCTCCCCACCACTTAGCTTATGGAACACATTGTTAGTCAGCTCTCTTTTGGGCTCTCCTTGGCGCTGGTAATAAAGCTTAAAGCTAAACCACTGGCGGTAGTCCAGCATCTCCCGGATAGCCTGATGCAAGGTATAGCCAAGACCACGATCCTCTAGGATAGCTTTGGCTCTTTGAACCCGAGAGCGAAAGTGTCCTGTAACCCGCTGCATATCCTCTTCTTTAAGTAGCCTTGGGTCAGAACGGAGAAGATCGACCAAATCCTTGGTATCTAGTTCCTCTTCGCGTTCGGCAGGCCGGGGACTCCAACGCAAAGAAAAAGTCAATCCGCTGGATGTGTCCCGTTCGGCCATGAGCTGGTCGATTTTGCCTGCCCACTCTTCCGCGCGGTTAATCCTAGCCCTAATAATCCGGCCCACACTATGCATGATGATCTCTTCATAGAGCTCTCTATCCCGCTCATCCAAGACACTCTGCTGCAGCAGGATATCTCGGTCAATCTGGCTGGCAACAAAATAGGGACTCACCCTTTTACCGAAGTAATCCATGGAAAGCTGAACCCGTCTGGCCTTTTGCTTAAGTTGCTCTAGGGCTACAGTGATTACCTCATCGGAAGGCAGCTCTGGTACATCCTGAAGCTCTAGTACCACTTCTTGGCTGAAACTGTATTCCAGAAGCATAGCCTGTTCTTGGTAAAACACCCGATTTAGTCGATCAGCAACCTCGGTACGGCCGAGACCACGCTGCGACAGCAAAGACCCGTACTCCCGAAAAACTAGATTGGCAGCCTGAAGCAACATGGTAGCACCTAAGTTGCCAAGATCCGTCCCATATTTACCGAGGAAATGAAGTAAGCCGCCCAGTTCCCCATTGGCTTCGTCAAACGCCTCGCTAGATCGGTAAAAACCGGCTACTAGCCTCACATCTTCCCGGAAAACCCCCTGCCACAATTCCAATACCTGGTGGGCGGCTGCTAGCTCCGTGGCATTGGCCCGAATTGACTGTTCAGTAGAGCTAGCCTCATATTTAGCCCTCTCCACCTCTTGAGTCAGCCGCTTAAGCTCCCCCGGAATTACTTCTAGACGCTGTACTACCTCGGCAATCTTGGCCCGAATCTCCTCGGCACCGAGCTCCTCCAGGCGCTGTTTTACCTGATCAAGCTGTAGCTCCAATCGTTCTTTAGATGCCTGGAGAGAATTGATCTCACCTACCAGCTCATCCACGTCTTGCTGGACATCCTCAAGGGTGTACCTGTAGTGAGTAATCCTATCCCTGGAGTTTAGATAATCCTTATGGGATAGTTGCAGATCCTGGAAATGTCTCATATAGGCTTGCATATCCCGCCGGGCTACCTCATAAGCCGCCTCAGTTGCCACTATGTCCATTTCCCCTGTATACCGGCGAACCAGTTCTTGAGCAGCTTGCCATTGGGATAAGCTTTCCTTCAGCCTTTCATTTTTCCACTCTACATCTTGGGCCGAAGCTTCTCGTTGCCGTTTTGTTTTCTCCAAAGTCAAGTAGGCTTCACCAAGATCAGCATCACTGGGGAGTGCTCCATATTCTAAATTTAACTGTTCTTGCTGATCCGTAATTGCCTGTCCGTCAGCTTGAATTGCCGAAAGCTCCCCCCCCAACTCAGCAAGCTCCGACTCTAGTTGGGCCATCTTGCGCAACCGATACTGTCGTCTTGCTTCCTTACCTATGTATATTGACTGCTCTCGCCTAGCCGCATGACCAAAAAGAGGCCCTAGATGGTAAGTTCCATCTAACTCCAAGATAGTGGTGCCACTAGCTAGCTCCGCTTCCCACATACTGCTACCACTGCCCATAGCTAGAGCAAGGCTGGCTTGCTGGCCGGGATTCATGCCCTTGGCCTTCCCATCATCAAGGCCTCGTACAGCGATACTGCCGAGAATCTCGGCAATATCCCTGGCCCCAACTCCGCTACCCTCCACCGGTGTGGGGTAGAGAAAATCAGCCAAAGTAGTGGCGACATAGGCGGGCAGCTTGCGGGGCCTAATGATCCGATCTGATTTGGTTACTCCGTCATGATACCCCTTGGGGATTATCAAAGCATCCAATAGTCCCATTTCCGAGATAGCTGCCTCGATGCGTTCCCGGCGGTCTGCCTCTACATGCTCTTTGAATTCCACTGCGGCAAAAAGGGCAGTATGGGGAACACCTTGCTCTTTTAACATTGCTCTAGTAGCTTCAGTATCGGGATGGCGGGGTGGCTCCACATCTTTGGTGTTTCTTAGCTCATGCAGCTGAAACTCTTTTTCCCTAATCTCTTCGGTTTTTAGCTCCGCCTCGTGGCGGTTTGCGAGCAATGCCTTTTCTAGTGTCTGGTAATGGCGATTGTATGCGACAAGAATCGGGGCGGATACATCTTCAAACCGATATTCCTCATAGATCCGCATCAGCCTCTGACAAGCAGACTGTACTTCAGTATCAAGTAAGATCAGTTCTTGGTTTTCCTGCCGCCACCGATGGAAATGATCAAGCCAAGAGGCTTTTTCCTCTTCAAACAACTCTCCCCATCGCCGCTCCTCGCCCCTTACCTTATCAAGCTCCATCCGGGCCTGGGCTAGTACCCGATCAGCCTCATGGTAGCGCTCTTTGGCACTAGTCTCATCCCTTAGAACCTCAAGACCCTTCTCTATCCGTTCCTGGTATTCGGTGGCATCTTGGCGCCAAAGGCCAAAACCATAGGTTCCTTGATATTGCCTGCGAAATTCCGCCTCAGATACAGAGTGATGGATAAACCCGGCAGCATCGGCCTCTTCACCTAATGCAGCCAATAGATCCTCTAGCTTGGACTCGGCCTTTGCCTCGGCAAGCTCCTCTTTTTTGATGCTGTCTAGCAGGCGACCTTCGGTTTGTCTTTTCTGCTGCAAGCTACTCTTTTTTCTGTCTGTCTGGGTGATTGTTTCAGTAAGGAGACTTTCCATCTCTTGTTTCTGGGCTTCTGCCCTAAAGACATCATGCTCCCTTAGCTCCTGCACTTCCCGGCTCAATACTTGCTGTTCTAGCTCCCGCTCTCTAAGCCCCCTTGCTGCCTCTTGTTCCCAAGCTCGCAAGTCAGCTAGCTGCTTCTCTAGCTCCTCCCCTTTTCTCGCTAACTTTTCACAACGCTTGTCACCTTGCAGTAGACCTGCTGCCTTTTCTGCCAAGACAAAGCGGTTGTATTCGTCATATTGTCGGCAGATGCGATCAAGGGAGTTTTGCACCCGCATGAGCTGCTCCAGCTGTTGTTTTGCCTGATCCATGCTTTCGATGGTATCAGACAATGGACGTAATTCATCATCGGAAAGAGCTGGTAATGAGTCATTTAGGATCTCATAGATAACAGTGGGCTTAAAGTCTTTAGACAGTTTGGGGCTCCGCAATTGGATCAGGAGCTTAATCAGATCCTCATAGGCCTCTAGAGACTCAAACCCGAAAACATAGCGGTTGACTAGCTCCATGTACTCTCCTTGGGTGCGAACAACTTTACCACCCTCACCGATGAGGTTCTCCAATTCCTTGCGAGAGAGAGGGATCTTCTGCTCTTTGGCTTCGTCAACATCGTATTCGGTCTTGTATAACCAAAGATCTCGGCCAAGGCGCCGGTTATCATGAACAACAAATCCCCAAAAATCCAAGGGAGCATGGTTTTTGGCCTGCAGACCGATGCCTGTTGTCAAGTATTGGTCGGTATGCTCCCTCTTGTACTCTAGGTAGAGATAGCCCGTGCGCTCATCCCGCTCCACTAGTTCCTTCTCACCCAAGAGATAATCCTCAATACGGCGGGCTCTAGAACCGAAGGGGTCAAGC
>JAAYSL010000174.1 GCA_012518315.1 Bacillota bacterium
ACGATATCTGGTCCGGCAGGCAGGTATCAGATTACCGTACTCAGAGGAGATGAAGTAGTCGGAACTGGAGAAGTATATCTTGAGCCCGGCCAATATGAGCCGCTAACCGTGACGATTTGCCAGGAATAGGCCACTAACAGCACAGACCGGGTTTTTTGTCCCCCGTGCTCTTGTAGTTCCTGCGGGTTGTAGAGCCCACTAGCTGGTTCCGCAACCCGTTTTTAGATAGCGGCTCCAGACATCCCGATCCCTTGGGTGGTATCATCAAGCTTCTATCCTCTACCCCTTGACTGCACCAGCGGTCAAACCTGCCACGATGCGTTTTTGAAAAGCAAGAACCAGGATGATCAAAGGCAATGTCACAACTACAGAAGCCGCCGCGATTTGACCCCAAGGTATGGTGTAGTCGCCCACTCCTTCAAAGAGCTGCATAGCCACAGGCACTGTATATGACGAGGCATTGTTCATGAAGGTTCGAGCAAAGAGGAATTCATTCCAGGCAAAGATGAAAACCAAAATAGCACAGGTGAACACTCCCGGCGCCGTGAGTGGTATGATCACTTTTGTAAAGGCTTGTACCGGTGTGCAACCATCAACCTTCGCCGCCTCCTCTAGCTCCATGGGCAATTCCCGAAAGAAAGCCGTAAGGGTCCAGATAGTTAATGGCATGGAAAAGGTGATATAGGGGAAAATCAAAGCCAACTTAGTATTAACCAAACCAAGCCGCGAGAAGGAGAGATATAGCGGGCTGACAATGGCAATGCCAGGGAACATGGAAACCGCCAAGACCATGCTTAGTATCAGATCCCGACCTTTGAACTTCAGCCGCGCCAATGCATACGCAGCAAAAGAACCTACAACTAAGCTCAAAAAGGTAGCCCAACCTGCCACCACTACACTGTTCCAGATATTTTGGGCAAAGGGGCGCCCCCGGAAAACATCAACATAGTTCCGCCAAAAAGGTGGCCAGGAAATGATCTGTGGTGGTTTAGTGTGGAGTTGGCCCGGAGCCTTCAATGATGTGCTGACGATCCATAGAAATGGTGCTAGGCAAAAGATGACAAAAAGCCCTACTCCCAAATAGATCAAGAACCCAGTGATACCCTCTTTCCGTATATGTCGACTTCCATCCCGTCCCGAATATGTGGTGCCCATGCAAAGACCCTCCTACCGCTCTGTCCTAGCTCCCAGAACCTTGATATAGATAAAACTGATCAACATCACATACAAGAAAGTTGCCACAGCCAGAGCCGAACCATAGCCAAAATCGAGATTTACAAACAAAGACCTATATGTGTAAATGGAAAGGGATTCGGTGGCAAAGCCTGGCCCACCGCCTGTCAGAACAAAGAGTAGGTCAAATACCCGGGCCGCATCTAGTGTCCTAAACAATAGAGCCACCAGGATAGTTGGCTTAAGAATGGGGATAGTAATAGACCAAAACTGCTTCCAGCCACTGGCACCATCCACCATTGAAGCCTCGTAGAGCTCTCTAGGAATGGTCTGTAGTCCTGCAGAAAGCAATAGTGCCATAAACGGTGTTGTCTTCCAGATATCGGCCCCCATTGCCGCCCATAGAGCAAATTGGGTATCGGCTACCCAGGGGATATATTGGTCGATAAATCCTAGCCCATACAAAATGGCATTGAAAACACCATACTCGCTATTAAAAATCCAAGCCCACATCCTGGCCATTACGACTGTAGTCAAAGCCCACGGCACAAGTACCGCGGTACGTACTAGCCCCCGCCCTTTGAAAGGCCGGTTGAGCAAAAGTGCAATTGCCATACCAAGGACCAATTCCACTGAAACCGATGAGACAGTGAAAAGGGTAGTGACCTTCAGCGAGTTGAGAAATCGCCCATCTGATAGTATTTTCACATAGTTATCGAGCCCGACGAATGGCTGGCCCAGATAGGGGTATTTCAGATTATACTTATGCAAACTTAGCCATACGGTGGCTAGAATAGGGAAGAACACCACGGCACACATTACGATTACCGCCGGTGTTACCAACACCCTACCTAGTTGACTCTCACTTAGACCCTTTCCCCGCCTGGTTTTGCCCCCGGCTGTCACCGGTGCCCCCATAATTTACCCCTCCGATAAAGGGGCAAGGGGCTAACCCCTTACCCCAATTACACTACATTACTGCTTAGCCTGATCAAGTATTCTCTGCATATCCTTCAGCATGGCAGGCGCGGCTTCCTCGCCGGTCTTGGTTCCAGCTAGTACTGCCGCGATCTGTGGCTGAATCGCTTCTACTGACATCTGCGGATACGCCGGAGTCACAGGCCGAGGCAAAGCGCCCATGAAGACATCGTAGAACTGCTGGAAGTGTGGGTACATCTCCAATACCTCGGCATCAGTATAAACCGACCGGCGAGCCGGTGGATTGCCACCCATGATCGCCTTGATCTTCTGAGCCTCATGACTGGTCATGAATTTGACTACTTCCCAGGCTTCCTTGGGATGCTTGCTGAAGCGGGAGATACTCAAGTTCCAGGTTCCCAATGTCGCTGCCGACTGCTCGCCAGGAGCGTGCACCATCGGTACTATGCCAACCTTACCCACAATCTTAGAGGTGGCTGGGTTCTGGGCATAGGTATATACTGAGGGCCAGCCACGATGGAACACCGATTTGCCTTCCACGAAAATGGCCTGACTCTCTGCCTCTTTCCACGTAGTAACCGCTGGCGGGGTGATCTTATGCTTGTGAACCAAATCTCCAAGCCATTGCAGAGATTCTGCTACAATTTTCTCATCCGCAATTAGCTTGCCATCGGGATCCAGCATCTGACCACCCATACCCCAGAACATCTCTAACCACGCACAGACTACACCTTCATATTGCATACCCTGAAACACAAAACCGTAGCGATCGGGGGTCTGCAATTTCTGGGCAATCTCTACTAACTCATCGAAAGTCTCAGGAGGTTCAAGCCCTGCCTCTTCCAACAGATCCTTCCGGTAGAACAACATCCCGGCGTTGTTGAACCAGGGAACGGCATACACTTGCCGCTGGTAGGTAGTTCCCAAGAGCGGCCCGGCAAAGTACTCATCTTGTTCGGTGAACATATCGTCTAGTGGTAATAGCCAACCCGCCGAGGCAAACTCCGGAACCCAGGGAATGTCAGACGAGAGTACGTCAATACTAGAATCTCGGGCAGCCAGAACAGTGACATATTTATCATGCTGTTCTGTAGTGCTAGGAGGCATCTCTTGGTAGTTAATCTGAATGTCCTCATGGGTGGCATTGAACATGTCCACCAGTTCCTGATTAGCACCTGACTGATCCTTACCTACAAACATGTTGATCACGACAGGACTCTTGGCATAGCCCGCTAACGTGAAGGCCAACATTAGAGCTATAGCCGTAGCGACAGTAAGGAATCTTTTCATGCGCTTTTGCTCCCTTCTTATCTTCCTGTTCCGTCTATCCATGAACTGCTTCGGTTGCTCGACCTTCCACACCACCTCCCCTGTTTCACACTATTCACCTAAACACACCGTGATGTTTACTATTTCTTAATGGGAGGTAGTCAGGAACACCCTTTTTCCCAGACTTTGGATAGGCTCGAAAAAAGAGGGTATGGCAACCGACCGGCGAAGATGCCGATCAGAGATGGAGGCGAGCTTTTATGCTTGGCGGAAACCAAACCTTTTGTGCTCCCAGTCTTCGCAGATTCCTAAGGCCACTGGTAGTGGTTTTCCTCCTAGTCTTCCTAGTAGCTAGTAGTGGATGTCAACCACAGCTAAGTCAAATGGCAAGATTAGGCGTGAAATCCTTAGGCTTAATCATTGAGGCCAGCCAAGCCCAATACTTAGAACCGGTAATCACTACCTATATACAAAAAAGACTACCCGAAGTAGGCATTACCGGTTCCGAGATAATCTGTGATCGACTAGGGATACCACTGGGCTTTGACTATCCTTCATTACTTGGATGGTTAGACTCGAGGAACCTACTGGAGCTACGGGAGAATCCAGGGATCGAATACCTGGCAGCCATCTCAATAGCAGAAGCGGAAAGCCCCCGCCATACGACTTCACTAACAATAGGCACGGAGAAGAGCGAGTTTCGCCTTAGCCAGTACAAAACAGTGACTCTCCACTACAGGATCATTGATACGAGTACTGGCGAGACTGTTTTTTCTGGTGAAGCAACTGGCAAGTCTAGTGACATAGCTGATCTTAAGGTGGGAACTTCTGGTACCAAGGTGGGAATCCAACTGGCCGATGAAAAAGGCCTACTAAAAGAAGCTGTACTCAACGCCCTCAAAGAAACAGGCTTGTTTTAGTTCGTGTCATGTTCCTCTTGTAGGATAAACCTGATATACTAGGCTAGGGACTTTTGTCAATTATTGGGGATGCCCGCATAACACGGGTTTCATTCTGGTTGACCGGAGCCCCTTTTTGCAGTTGGCAAGTTAATAAAGATCATAAAGGGAGGCGGAAGGCATGTCCCCGCCCATTAGGCCGGGGCTACCACAAAACATGAGAGACTATATACCCTCATCCCGTCATCAAGAAGCAGCTAAAGGGCGCATAGCCACCTGGTATGAGCGGGCGTCAGATGGTGTAAGCCGCAATGTTAAGATCCTGCTAGCGACAGAACCCCTTTGGGGTATCCCTGTTATTTGGACCAGGACCTATATGTCCTTGTTCATGGCAGCATTAGGGCTGAGCGCTACACAGATTGGATGGATCGCCTCTTTAACCCTCATCTCACAGATGCTAGTAGCCCCCTTTGGTGGCTATGTGGCAGACAGATTTGGCCGTAAGCGTACACTCATCTTCTTTGATGTGATTGCCTGGATTATACCTCCTCTGATTTGGATGATCGCCCAAAACGTCTGGTATTTTGCCATCGCCGCGGTGCTAAACGGATTCAGCATGATCATTAGCCCTAGCTGGAACTGTCTCTTGGTAGAAGATACCCATCCTGCTAGGCGGCCGGCGGTATTTGCTGCCTTCCAGCTAGTTGTGCTAGGTGCAGGCCTTTTCTCACCGTTCTCTGGCTGGATCGTTGATGGGAAAGGAGTTGTCCTCGGCACACGGATCATTTTCGGCATCACCGGAGCCTCAATTGCCATTATGACCTTAAGCAGGGCCTTGACAATAAAAGAAACCTCTGTGGGGGCAGCCTTAGTCGATGAATTTCAAGGAACCAGTGTCAAAGAGGCTTTGCATAACTACCGAGATGCCCTAGCCCAAGGATTCAAGAATCGCATCCTGTTTAAGTTATTTCTCCTTAGCATGATCAACTTCGCCTATGTCACCATCTGGAACACATACTCTGCCTTATATATGACACATGCCCAAGGTCTCAATCTTTCCCCAGGCCTCGTTGCTCTGTGGCCGACCTTCTCTTCCATCTTCATCGTTCTAACGTTGGTTTTACTTGTGCCACGGGTACGATTAGAAAAACTCCCCCATTGGTTACTACTTAGCTCTGTTCTACTGGCCTGTGGTGTGCTGATCTTCATGCTAACCCCTCAGAATGCCTATGCCTTTTTGGCTATCTCCGCTATCCTAATTGCCATGGGTCAAGCCTTGATCAATCCGGTACGAGATACCTTTATTGCTAACATTATCGAAGACAGGCAAAGGGCTCCTCTAATGGCTGCCATCAACTCGGTCAGCATGATTGTCTTGGTGCCCCTTACTCCCCTGGCAGGTCGCCTATTTGAGCTTAATCCCCAAGCACCGCTGACTGTACTCTTGGTCTTCCTGGTAATTGGCGTCTTAGCTGCAGGGAGCCTCCATCGGGCCACCCTAGATCCTCCCGTTGTTGAGTAGGAAAAAAGGCTAGCACAGCACAAGATCAATCAGGGTGATGTTAGGCAATCAACCTAGCGTCACCCCTCCCTTAGTAATCTCCACAAGTTAGGCAAAGTCTCCTGGTGATCCCCCTGGATATAGAAGCTCTCTCCCCCATCTTGGACTGTTCTTACCAGCATAGTTTTCCATGGACGATAGTAATAGCGATGATCTGTTTTTGGTGGTACTGTATGATAGTCTTCCCCACTGTATGGCAAAAGGTCAAATACTGCTGTAGTGAACTTGCTAATCTGGCGTCCTTCCTGATGAGCTACATTGCGTACCATCGCCAAAGCTTTCAGATAGACTTCCGGACCCATTACTGCTGTGCCTAGGTTAAGTACTACTCCACCTTCTAAGTTCGTCAGGGACTGGGTGAAGATGAGGAAATCTCGATAACTTGCGGCACCTAGGGCAGCCCCATCACAGTTGGGATGCTCGTGTATAATGTCCTGACCCAAGGCCACATGGACAGTAATGGGTACTCTAGCTGTATAGCCTGCAGCTAGAAGACTAATATCTTTGTGAGGAAATCCTTCTTCGACAATAGTCTTACCCAAAGCTTCCCCAAAACCCAATCTGGCTACCTGGGCCCTCTGGGCAATATCGTTAAGTCTACCGGTTTCCTGCCATAAACCGAACTGCCCCTCACTTACATACCGAGAAACACTTTCCGTAGTAGCCCCAATCAAAGCTAACTCAAAATCGTGAATAGCACCGGCACCATTTAGAGCAAAATGAGTCACGTACCCTTGCCGTAACATCTCGACAATAAACCGGCTCATCCCCTGCTTAATCACATGGGCACCCATCATCATAACAACTGCCGCGTCCCGAGAACGGGCATCCTTAATCCTTTGGGCAACAGTCTCTAGCTCCGGCGAGTCAAACTCCGGCATCGGGGCATCTAAAGCCCAGACATCCTCTAGGTGCATATCATGCTGTCTTTCCGCCAAGGGCTTGATTTGAAGACGGGATCGATCAAATATTGGATAAGACATAATCATATCCCCTTTATCTGGCCGAGACGGGGCAGGCCAGTATCCTGCCCCTACTGCATGCACAATTACTAACAGCTCAGTGTACTTGAACTTAGGCAACCAATCACCATGGGCATCGATTAAATCATCACAAAGGGCGACGATCTGGTCAATAGGCAGTTCACTGAAGGTATGGGGTTCTAACATGGCAGCATGGTGGATGTGCTCCTTCTTGCCGGTTAAGGCGGCTTCAATCACCACTAGATGCACATTGATTCGGCATAATCAAGATCATCCTTCCACCTAGCTGCCCCTTTCACCGCCAAAAGGGAGTAATGACGCTAGAGTCTTCGACAGTGGCAGCAAGCCTTCCTCTGTATCCTCTTGTTTCCGCCCTTCTCAATTGCTTAAGGAATTCTTTCCTTATAGTTGATTCTCTTCGGATCATGTCGCATAATATCACTATTTCTCTAAAGGGAGTCATCACCCTTAAAGCGAATCGTTGATCCATCAATCCTCTTCAAGTGGTAGAAGAAATGGTAGGGAGCACGCCGATGAACGAAAGCAGACTTACTTTATACGCATTATTGGCCTGTTTACTGACAGCGCTTTTTCTGGTTCATAGACAAACAAATCCCCAAGCCGATGTAATGGAGCGGAAAGTGGCGACCCTTGGCATAGGTCTTGTCCTTGTCACTTCATATTTCACTTATATGTTACTGCTTACACCGGGATTAAATGTTGGATTCTCTTTTCTATGTGTTTGCCTTGGCGCATCACCGTTGGTCGTGATCATCCACCTCAAGCGTATCCAAAACGAAGTCAAGGATCAGACGCTCCTAGAGTTACAACAAGAACGAATTGCCGTGCAAGAAAACGCCCTTGAAGCTATGCGTGAACTAAGACATGAAATCACCAATGAGCTTGCCTTGGTCTCAGCCTACATCCAAATGGGCATGGATGACAGAGCCTTGGAATCAGTGGAGTTCATTGCCGCAAGGCTTGCCGACCGATACAACTATGTTGTACTACCCAAAGATGCTTGGCTAGCTACTATAAATGCCAAGCAACAACAGGCGTCTCGTCTAGGTGTTCAACTAATCACCTTTATCGAGGCAGATGACCCCACTAACTTTAACGAGCAGCGGCTGCTACCTAAGGTCGCTGCCAATCTTCTAGATAACGCCTTTGAGGCTGTTGCTTCCATAGAAAACCCTCAAGTGGTGTTCATCTGGAAGCGGGTCGGCCAAGGCAGGTTGCTTTCTGTAAGGAATAACGGCCCTGCAATCTCCCCCTGCGAAGCAGACAAGCTCTTCGACTATGGCTATTCCTCCAAACCTGGTGAAAATAAAGGTTGGGGGCTATCCATCTGTAAAAGGATCGCCGCAGAACTAGGTGGTGAGCTGTCCGTATCCAGCAATTTGGAGATGACAGACTTTACCCTATTCCTCCCAGCAAAATTCCAGGAATATCTAGCTGAAGCGGCTGCCACCAGTAACTAAGTTGATCATCCACCCCTTGACCCTCACCTTACGTTATAGTTTATATTAGTGTTAGAGGCGGTGTTAGCTATGGCAATGAAGGTGAAAGAAGTAGCAGACCTGGTGGGAATTAGTGTACGCACACTTCATCATTACCATGAGATCGGTTTACTGATTCCCGATGAGGTAACTGAGGCAGGCTATCGTCTCTACTCTGATGATAACCTCGAGATGCTGCAGCAGATCCTGTTTTTCAGAGAAATCGGATTTCCTCTCAAGCAGATCAAGGAAATCACTACAAGCCCTGCCTTTGACCGACAAGAAGCTTTGATTCTGCACCGGAAAATGCTTGTAGAAAGACGCCGCCGAATAGACCAGATGCTGGAGACCATCGACAAAACCATCCAGCACTTAAAGGGAGAGATAGAAATGACCAACAAGGAAAAATTCGAAGGGTTTGACTTTAGCCAGAATCCATATGAAAAAGAAGCTCGGAAGCTTTGGGGGGATGCCGCTGTGGATACTGCCAATACTAATCTAGCCAACATGTCACGAGAGAAGCGTAAATGGCTCTCTGCAGATATGGA
>JAAYSL010000024.1 GCA_012518315.1 Bacillota bacterium
GAAATATGAACTAAGCCTGTTTTGCCGTCGGCTAGCTCCACAAAAGCGCCAAAATTAGTGATACCGGTGACTCTCCCCTCGACAATGCTGCCGACCTCGATTGCCATACGTAAATAAATGCCTCCTCGTAGAATGTACGGGGCCCTACCCCGCTATGATATAGTATACATTATCAACAATTCAGTGTCAATACATCCCCGGAACCATAAGGCTCCTAATAGCCACTACCAGCGGTTTGCTGATTGCTTCCCGGCCGTTTCTTGACATCTTGTGGATCATCAGGTGCCGCAGAACGCACAGGAATATATACCGTCTCTCCCGGCTTAATCAATCCCAATTTCTCTCTGGCTATCTTTTCAATATATACATCACTTTGCATATCCTGGATCTGTCGCCTGGTGGCTTCGTTTCGGCTTGTCGTCGCGGCTATTTCCCTTTCGACCCTGACAATCTTGCCCTGTAGAAGCACGATATGCAGATACCGGTTGGCGAAACCTATGGCTATCCAGAGACAAAGGAGGCCGAGCAAGATAAGAAAGAATCGAGGCGTGACTCTCCAGCGTTTGCGAGGTCTCCTAGATCGCTTACGACGAGATTCCAGAGATATAACATCCTCCGCCACTAGCCTCCCCCCTTAGTTAGCAGTGTCTTAGACAGTGTATACGTAACCATGGCAGAGGTACCATTCGGCACTGGAATCAGAAATCCCTGCGTCACGGGACACAGGATTTGGGTTATTTCCTGAAAAATGCAAACATCGGCCAAGACCGCCTTCTTGATGCGAGCCATTTGGGCCGGGAGCGGCTGCGAGATATTGCCTGAACTGGTCTTGCTCCAGACAGACGCCAGCGTCGACTTGAGTGCCACCGGGCCGCGCCTTCCCAAGGCAAACTGATCAAAAGCCAAACACCCTGTACCAATCCACCTATGACCGCCGCCGAGTAGTACCACAAAGTGATCAGCAAGTTAAGCACTATCACACTAAAAACAGTGAAATACAGAAAAAGTCCGAGCAAAAGGCCAAGAACCACGTAGAGACGCAGCTCGCCCCAATTGCCCATGAGCAAGTAAATATAAGTTAGTGGGGTGGCGATTACCCAAAAGAGGATGTCTGATAAGGCAGTTACGGCTTTCTTGGGGCCAATTGCCCGCCGCCATAGTCGATATAGATCAAACAATAGACCCAGACTCAAACCGGCCGCTATGGTAGCGGCAAAACCATATACTTGGCCCGCTAGAGTGTCCATCCCTTAGCCCCCTTATTCTCAAGAGAACCTGACTTTACTATCCTATGCTCCCAGAGCATGTTTGTGCCTGGCCCACTGAAACATTTAGGGAGAATGGCTCTACGGCCTGCTGGCTATCTTCTAACGGCTACCCCTACTTAAACAATCTGCCCAATAGACCCTTGCCTTTCTTCTGGCCCACCTCTCCGGTATACTCCATCATGGAAATATGTCCCACAACGGCGAGATTAGCACTATCAATATTCAACTCCCGAATATGTAGACCTTCACCCCGCACAACCAAGGTGCCTGCGTCTGTCTCTAGCACGATCTCCATATCATCGAAGCTCTCTACATTCACCACTCCGTCAATGGATAGTCTCTCCCGGTTTTGCAGAGTGATTTGATGCTTTTTCCTAAGAGCTAACTGCCGTTCCTCCACAACCCTTACCCCTTTCCCAAGAAAGATCACCAATTCCTGGTACATGGGTATGCAGTTGTCCTAGTTTTGATGCAATCTGGCCCCAATTTAGTCCCAAATCTTCTTGATGTCAATGTCCTTGAAAAAGAACTTGACTATCTCCTCGGGGTTCTTACCTTCCTTGGCTAGCATGTGTGCATCCCACTGGCTTAGACCCACACCATGACCAAATCCTTTCCCAGTCATGGTTAGGTTTTTCCCCTGTACCTGAAATCGGCTTAGTAAAGTAGACTTCATAGTCATAGCATCCAGTGCAATCCGAAAGTCGCTAGCTGACACCACTTTGCTGCCATTGGTACCTTTAAAACGTAGCTCGGTGGCACGGCCCGTTTTCCCTTTCCTCTCAATCTTTGCCTCCTGGATCGCACCCACATCTACACCCATTTCTCCTAGTGTTTTCTGTACCTCAGTCAGAGGAAAGGTAGCATGCCACTCCTTGACATCAGCAGGAGCGTATGGGTTTGCCTTGATTTTCACACTTCGGATATAGGGTGGTTCTTCTTCTCTGAAATTGAGTCCCTCTTTAGCGGAAGTAGTCTGACCCCCACTATAAGAATGAAACCATGCTCGTATATATTGATCCTTATAAGTCATGACTTCGCCCCTGGTCATCTCCACTGCCCTTCTGATAATCGGGGTGATATTGGCTGCGTTGTAGGCTTGGGCTTCTTCGTGATCGGTGGATATGTCAGTACCGTGCTTGGCTCTAGTTCCTCCCCTACTAATAAACTCCATGGTGAAACTCCGAGCCAAGATAGCTTGGGCGGCATAGGCCTCCAAAGGCCAGTTGGGCTTCATCTCCCCTGCCACAACCCCTGTGACATATTCCTCGATGGGCATGTCTTGCTTTTCACCGGTTTCCTTCATGTAGACACTAATCGTAGGTTCCTTATCGAATTTCCGCACGGAACCCTCATCAGAACCAGGCCACCCAAGTAAGAGTACCAAGCCCCCTACTGTAACCAAAGCGATGGCTGCCACTATAGCCCCTGTGCTCTTACCAAATCTCATAGAATTCCCTCCGCAATCCGGTCTTAATAAAGTCTAGTGCTTGTTCTCGGAAACTTGCCACACAAACCCGTTTCTACCTTCAAGCATCCCCGCTAATCTATCGTCTATACATTCCCTGTTCCATCCAAAGCTTCAAGTCCATAGGTCTTGGTAACCATAGTTTTCCCACCATAAAGCGATTTTTGGTGGTAAATTATGCCGAAAAAGCAGGAACACCGTGGTTTGCAGCGAATACAAACAGCGATTGTCCACCTAACTTATCAAGGAGGGTACATCGTGAACAAAAGCGAACTGATAACGGCTGTAGCGGAAAAATCCGGACTATCAAAGAAGGCAGCCAATGAGGCAGTTGAAGCCGTTCTCGAGACCATTTCCCAGGCTCTGGCCGCGGGAGAAAAAGTTACATTAGTTGGCTTTGGCACTTTTGAGACCAGACAGAGGGCAGCCCGTAAAGGGGTCAACCCTGCTACTGGCGCTCCCATTGACATTCCAGCTACTGTAGTTCCTGCATTCAAGGCGGGGAAAAACCTTAAGGAAGCTGTGGCAAAATAGTCAGCTTCTAGTCTCTTGCAGCCCACCGGCTTAGCTCCCTATGCTAGCATGGGGTAGCTAAGCCTTTTAGTGTTCAGGAAGGTCCTGGCTGGGTTAGTGTATTTCCGCCTTCTCCCGGCAAAGCTACCAAAGGGTCTTCCCCACCTTTTACTAAAGGAGTTAAGCGGCATGTCAGATATTACAATTGTAGGCCTTGGACCCGGCTCACCTACGCAAATATCCCTTGGGGCACTCCAGGCCTTACGTATAGCAGATCACATCTATTTTCGCACCATGGTACATCCTGTCATACCCTGGCTGATCAAGGAACTAGACTTACCCCCTACGGGGTATACGGCTTTTGACTCATGTTACGAGACAGCAGATTCCTTTGATCAAGTCTATAAAACGATTATTGAAGCCCTAACTGACGAGGTGTCTACTAGGGGCATGGTGACTTATGCCGTGCCGGGCCATCCAGGTGTGGCGGAAACTACTGTTACCGAGCTAGTTGGCTGGGCCAAACGTAAGGGGAAAACCGTCGACATCATCCCCAGTATGAGCTGCCTAGATGCGGTATATACCACGCTAAACATCGATCCCACCATGGGTCTTGTCATCGGAGATGCCTTGGATATGGATATGCCCCAGCTCGTGCCTGGCAAGTCTCTCCTTTTGACCCAAGTTTACAGCAGGCTTGTTGCCTCTGAAGTCAAATTGCGGCTGATGGAGGAACTCGATGATGAGCATCCCGTTACAGTTATTCGAGGGGCAGGTGTCCCCGGCGAAGAAAAAGTGACTACTATCCCACTTTACCAGCTAGATACTCTATCCTGGCTAGACCACTTGACATCAGTTTACGTAAAGATGGAAAATGCCCCCACGCCGGATGTGAGATACCAGTCAACAGAAAGTACCTATCCTCTGGATGCTCTAGTAGAGGTTATGCAACGCCTGAGAGCCCCTGATGGCTGTCCCTGGGATCGGGAACAGACCCATGAGAGCCTAAGACGTTATTTGGTGGAGGAAACCTACGAGGTGCTGGAAGCCATCGATGAGAAACGCTGGGATCATGTACAGGAAGAGCTAGGTGATGTACTGCTTCAGGTGGTGTTCCATGCAGAAATCGCTGCCGAAAACCAAAGATTTGACATCAATGATGTGATCTTGACAGTCACCGAGAAGCTCATTCGCCGCCACCCCCATATCTTTGGTTCAATCCAGGTACAAGATGCCGATGAAGTTAGTCGCAATTGGGAGGAAATCAAAAAGCGCGAACGGAAACTAAACAAGGATGAATATGTATCTATACTAGATGGTGTGCCCATAGGCCTACCAGCCTTGACCCAAGCAGAAAAAATTCAGGCTAAAGCTGCCCGAGTCGGGTTTCAATGGGATAGCATATCCGGAGCAATGGCCAAGGTTATGGAGGAACTAGATGAGCTCGAAGCTGCTTGGACAGAGGATGACCAGCACGCTATATCCATCGAGCTTGGTGATGTCTTGTTTGCTTTAGTAAATGTGGCACGTTATCTAGATGTTGATCCAGAAATGGCTCTACGGGAAGCCGTCAAGAAATTTACTGCCAGGTTTCACTATATCGAGGAAATGGCGGCCAAACAGGGGTTAAAGCTAACGGAGATGAGTTTGGAGGAAATGGATGAGCTATGGAATGCCGCCAAGAGACAAGGTTAGCTTATTTCCTACTTTACCCAGCCATGGCTGCTTAGCCATCGGCCTAACTTAACTCCGATTTTGGGGAGCATCTCGATATCTCGTTGGTAGAGGGCACCGGTTCCCAAAAGCCCGATGGTATACACGATAAGGCCGGCAAAAACTGCCCCTATGGTGGCACAACCATTACAGACAAATTCAGAGTGTATCTGTCCCCAGCTCCAAGTGGCCTTCTGCAGAAGCCAAGTCACAGTGCCATAGAGCGCATCATAGATCACCACCACACTAAGGCCCATGACTAGGCTAGCCAGACCGGGCTTAAGTACCAATTCCCGCCAATTAGGACGCACCCCGGTGCGGCGACAGACAGCGACAACATTGAGTAAACTGGCAATCCCGAATCCCAGCACAGTGCCCCATGCGGCCCCCTTAATGCCCATACCCGGCAATGCTGTCAACCAGTAATTGAGACAGCATTTGACCGTGACACCGACAACCAGATTCCTTACAGGCAGGAAAACCAAACCCAGGCCCTGTAAGATTCCGGAGCAAACCTGGAACAGCCCCACAGCTAGAGTGCCTAAGGCCAGGATCCTCAGTGGGTCACCAGCCTGTGGATATCCAAATAGGAGATGCGCGGCTTCTCTTGAGAGCAAAAGGAGCCCCACCGAGGCGGGCAATCCAAAAAGAACTGTAATGCGCAAACCTTCAGCTACTCGCCTCTGCAACTGGTGATAGGCCCGCAGAGCACTGGCTTCTGCCACCGCCGGTACCAACGTAACTGACAGTGCCCAGGTGATTACGTTGGGAAAATGCATTAGGGACAAGGCCATACCAAAGTACCCCAATGCTTCCCTAATGGCATCGGCACTATAGCCTGCCATCTGCATGCGCAAAGGCACAAGGCCAGTATCAATCATCTGCATTGTCGGCCAAAGAACCGCCCCGAGTACTATGGGTAAGGACAGGGAAAACAGTCTCTGCAAGATGCGTATCCCTGATTCCGCCCGCTCCGACTCCCCTCGCCGAGGTAAAGCATCACCTATGCGACGCCGCCAAACAACATAGTACCAAACTAGTACCACTAGGCCACCCAAAGCCCCCATCACCGACCCAGCAGACGCCCCAGCCGCCCCATACTCGACACCTTGTGGCATTAGGACTGTTGCCAGAGCTAACATAGTTACAACTCGACATACTTGCTCAACAACCTGGGAGACAGCGCTAGGAGTCATATATTGCATACCCTGGAAAAAGCCACGAAGGGCGGCATCCACCGCCAAGGTGAATACCGATGGAACCATAACAAGTAAGGCTAGATAGGAGAGAGGATCACGGATGATATTAACAGACAACCATTTGGCTCCTAAACCCAAACCACCGGTGAACAACGCCCCTAAAACCATCATCGAAAAGAGTGTCCAACGGAAGACTCTGATTGCACCCCGTGTATTGTCAACAGCTAATTGCTCTGCCACCAACTTGGAGAGAGCGACTGGCAAACCGGCCACAGAAAGGATGACGGCAAGGTTATATACTGGCCGCACCATCTGCAGAAGACCCATGCCTTCGTCTCGGATGATGCGAGGTAGGGCCACAATATAAGCAACTCCCAAGAACCGGCTAACGATACTAGCTGTGGCGAGAATTACTGCACCCCTAGTAAAAGATTGCTTGCCCACGGCATGCCCCCCTATCACCCTCATATTTACTCTTCGGGGCATACCACTATGCAGCTTTCGTTAGCTGCAGACCTGAGAAATCACTCGCGCCACCCAGTAAGCAGAGCCAGGAGCAAATGAAACGGCCAAGCCATCCGTAGTGAATGCTTGGCCCTGGTACACATGGATAAATCCCGAAGGGAGTGCCGTGTTCCACCCCGCCACGTTAAATCAGTGTCATTTGCTTATTCCATCTGTTTTGCTAAAAAGCCCGCTGCCGTTTCTGCTAGCTTCAGTTCCAGATCAGTCATCTTATCGGAGGCTTCAGCGGAGCAAATCATCACAATACCGATGGGGTCACCTTCGGCCACAATGGGCGCTAAGACCTGGTGCGGAAAGGCCCACTGCTCATCTTCAATCTCACCCATACCCCCGGCTCCATCCGTGGGGGGCAGGATCACAGGCCTACGGTTTTCCATAATCTCCTCAATATGCCCCGGTATACTCCGATCCATCCATTGCTTCTTGGGGGCACCGGCCACTGCGACAACAGCATCCCGATCACAGATGAGCGAGATATAGCCTGTTGCCTCAAACAGCGAATCAGCATACTCCTGGGCGAAGTCCCCCAACTCACCAATCGGGGAGTATTTCTTTAGAATCACTTCGCCATCTCTATCGACAAAGATCTCTAATGGATCGCCTTCTCGGATCCTTAGAGTGCGGCGAATCTCCTTAGGGATAACGACCCGGCCTAGATCATCAATCCTTCGAACTATCCCGGTTGCCTTCAAACAGCACCCCTCCTTTGTGTTGGGCGCACTAAAGTCGTCACAGATAGTATATAGCCGCCTTAGTACTTTTATTCATTGCTATAGCTTCTTCCCAGCTTCCTCCGGTAACTTGTGGACGTTGGCTTTTCCAATGGTGATCTCTTGGATAGAAGCAACGATCTCTTCTAACTCCCTTATTAGCTCCAAGCCATCCCGGGTGTGGCAGCGGAACCTGATTAAGGAACCGCGACTTCCTAGGATCCGTATTTTCCCCCGAAATGCACGGGATAATTCCCGCACCGCGGCTTCCGAGAGATTCAGACCAGAAAGCATTCTAATTGTGACGAGATCCTCTTTGCGGCTTATACTACCAATACCAACCTGTTTAGCCATGGCTTTGATCTGGGCAATGGCCAAAAGGCTATGGGTGGGCACTGGGGCTTCGCCAAAGCGATCTTCAATTTCTTCCAATACCTCATTGACTTCATCTCGGGATCCAATGGCAGCAATTCGTTTATAGAGTTCTACCTTCTGAGCAGCGTCGGTAACATAAGTGTCCGGCAGGTAGGCATCAAGATCTAGGTCGATCACCGGTTCAGGGGGCTCTTTCTTAGCTTCACCCTTGAGCTCCGCAATAGACTCCTCCAGGAGACGGCAATACAGCTCAAACCCAACAGAAGCAATAAATCCATGCTGTTCTGGCCCTAGGAGATTACCCGCACCGCGAATTTCCAGATCCCGCATGGCGATTCTAAACCCTGAGCCTAGTTCGGTGAATTCTTTAATGGCTTGTAAGCGTTTTTCGGCAGTTTCGGATAGCAGTTTATCTCTTCTGTAGGTGAAATAAGCATAAGCCACCCGATTTGTCCTACCCACTCGACCCCGCAACTGGTACAACTGAGCCAACCCCATATGGTCGGCATCATAGACGATAAGGGTATTGACATTGGAAATATCCATCCCTGTTTCAATGATAGTTGTGCACAGAAGTATGTCATATTCGCCATGCATAAAATCTAGCATGATCCTCTCCAGGCGGCTTTCATCCATTTGGCCATGGGCCACAGCTAGACGTGCTTCTGGCACTATCTTTAGAATTCGGGAGGCCATCTGGTCAATAGTCTGTACCCGATTATACACAAAATACACTTGCCCCTGCCGGGCGAGCTCCCGATGGATAGCCTCCATAGTCATTTCATCATTGTATTCCACCACATAAGTCCTAATTGGGAACCGGTTTTCCGGCGGTGTTTCTATTAAGCTCATATCCCGCACTCCTACCAAAGACATGTGCAAAGTCCGAGGGATAGGGGTAGCTGTCAACGTCAGGACATCAACTGACTGCCTTAGTGCCTTGAGTCGTTCCTTTTGAGCCACACCAAATCGCTGTTCCTCATCGACAACCACTAACCCAAGATCCCTAAACACTACATCCTGGGAAAGCAGACGGTGTGTACCAATGATGACATCGACTTTCCCAGCTTTGAGCTGTTCCAGAGAAGCTGCTTGTTCTTGAGGGGACTGAAAACGACTAAGCACGTGAATTATGGCGGGATAGCCTTCGAATCTCTCCAAAAAGGTGTGATAGTGCTGCTGAGCCAAGATCGTTGTTGGCACTAGAACAGCAACCTGTTTACCGTCCATAATCGCCTTAAAAGCTGCCCTGATGGCCACTTCGGTTTTCCCATAACCCACATCACCACAAAGCAAGCGATCCATTGGTTTGGCCGATTCCATATCATTTTTTACCTCTTCTATTGCCCGCAGCTGATCCGGTGTCGGCTGGTATGGGAAAGCATCTTCAAACTCACCTTGCCAAACTGTATCAGGTGAGAATTGGTGTCCCTTGATGGTCTGACGCTGGGCATATAGCTGCAAGAGGCCTTCAGCTAGTTCCTGTACAGATTCCTTAACCCTCTTCTTGACTTTGGCCCATTCACCACCCCCTAGCTTATATAACTTGGGGGGCCCCTCTTCTGAACCAATATATTTCTGCAGTAGGCGGACTTGTTCAGTGGGCACATAGAGCTTATCTGCACCGGCATACTGGATCACCAAGTAATCCTTGTGTACCCCTGCTACCTGCAAGGTCTGAACCCCAAGATAAAGCCCGATCCCGTGATTGACATGAACTACATAGTCACCTTCCCGCAAAGCACCATAATCGGTGATGCGCACTCCTTCCTCGGCAGTCCGAGCCCGCCGGGAGTGTCGCGGCCGACCATAGATCTCGTTTTCGGTAAGCACTACTGTTTTCATCTGGGGAAGCTCAAATCCCGCTTCAAGATTACCGGTGCTAACCAACACATTGCCAGAATGTAACTGAGAGTCAACCACAGGGACATAAGTGCTAAGAATATCGTAATCCTTAAGGGTTTCTACTAGGCGGTGCCCCCGCTCCTTTGTGGAAACCACCATCAGAATGCTAAAACCGTCTTCTTTCCATCGTTTAGCACTCTCCTGCAAAAGCTCGAATTTACCATAAAAAGATTCCGGGGGTCTTGCTTGAACACTAACGGTTTGCCCGGGATTCATGCCAGGTGCCCGCTTGGAAAGAGCTGCTAGGTAGATGATGTGGTGCCTTTTTGCGGCACTTAGAATACTATGCCAATCATGGTAGTTGTCTGAGACACCGGGAAGGATACGCCCTTTATCTAGCAGAATCTTGTATGACTCCTGGAAATCGCTAAGCAGAGAACGAAGGTGTTCATTGATCCTGGCCGGCTCATCAAAGATTACGTATCCGTGGTTCAGGTAATCAAATACTGATCCTAGATCACTATAGAAACAGGGCTTGTGCTGTTCGATCCCTTCAAAGAGGATCCCTTCCTCCAGTTTTTCAAGCTGGGCAACAAACCGCTCCTCTAGTTCCATTGCCCCTTCAGCATTTCCCACTCGTCGTAAACGTCTTACCTGCAAATCAACCTGTTGCCTAAGAGCGGCCAAACCCCGCTTTCGCAAAGCTTCTGGCAAAATAAACTCATTAGCTGGTGTAATTCTAATGGCCTTGATATTCTCTGTTGAGCGCTGACTCGTTGGGTCAAATTGACGAATAGAGTCAACCTCATCATCAAAGAGCTCAATGCGAATGGGCTTCTCCTCTGTGAGGGGATAGATATCGACAATGCCACCACGAATACCAAAATGTGTTGGACTCTCCACCATATCCACTCGCTCATATCCCATAGCAACTAGTTGGGTGGTTAAAGATTCTAGGTTCACTCGAGTTTCAAGATCAATAGTGAAGCTTGCCGAAAAGAAAACATCCGAGGGTATGAGTTTTTCTGCCAAGGCCTGAATTGGCATAACTAGAACAGGCGTAGCTTTGTCCACTAAAGCCCTATAGCTTAGTAAGCGCTCCCGCAAGATGTCTAGGTTACGGGTAACTTCTTCGTAGACGAAAACATCCTGGGGAGGAAAAAAGAAAAGTTCCTGTTCTGGAATAAAGGCAGTCAAATCCGTATACAAGCGCTCAGCTTGATACGCCGTATAGGTGATTACCAGCAAAGGCCCTTTCTTAAGATCCGTATTCTGCTTGATATCCTGATAGAGCCCAGCAATATAGCTGGCTTTCTGAGAACCCACTAACCCGATCGCTGCCTGCTCAGACATCCCCCGCCGTAGTCCGGCCCTGAGCTCAGCGAAATCCCGCGAACGCACAACAGTCTGTAAGAGCCCTTGTATACTCACACTCATCCCCTCCCACAAGCATAGGGAAAAAGACCTTAGCTTGTCTAAAGCCCATAGCATGTGCCCTAAACATATCTGTTCGCCTAACACTGTTTGGCTACAGACTCGGTTTTGCCAACGCCAAAATGTTCCAGCAACCGTGCACAGCACTGACCAATACGATAGCTAGAATACTGCTTAACCTAAGCTCAAGCAAGAACAAGGTTAGCCAACCAAAAAGGCCGTGTCCCAAACAGGCCAATAGCGCGGCGAACCATCGTTTACCTTTGCCTACTCCTTGGTTGGCAACAATGTCATAAATAGCTTCATATGTGCCAAAGCCTACATGAACAGTAACCACCGAGACCGAAAAGGCAAGCGCCAACCCTGTCTTCAAGCCCTCTTCTACCAAAGGGATAAGAAGCTTAACAGCCCTATCCCCGGCTCTAGCCACCATCAGGCGATTAAGCCCATAGGCAAAAAGCGCGGCTAGCCCCGATACAGCTGTCGCCTTGATCATATTCGCAGTATCGACCAAAGGCCACCGCTCCTCATTTCCGCTTTCGTATTCTCCTGCAATACTAAGGTAGACCAGAGGATGTGAGTTTATGCATTGCCCATTCGACACTATTCACCAGGAAATGTCCCATTAAATTCGGCCATAGCTGCATCGATACCTGCACTCACCCAGCAAGTTGCGGCCTTCACAGCAATGTCAATCACTGACTGCATTACCTGCCATTGGTCCTGGGAAAAGTCCCCCAATACGTAATCTACCACTGTCTCCCCTAGAGGGGGGCCACCTATCCCTAACCGCAGGCGATGGAACTCATGGGCTCCTAGCTCAGACATGACGGAAGCAGCTCCCTTATGACCGCCGGCACTACCCTTTCGCCGCAGACGTAGCTGCCCTATTTCAAGATCAAGATCATCATAGATGAGTAGCAAATCCTCTGGTGGTACACCATATGCACCGAGTATTGCTTTCACAGCATTGCCACTATTATTCATGAAAGTTTGGGGTTTGGCCAATATGATCTTTGCTCCAAATAGAGATGAATTAGCTATTCTTGCCTGGTACCGGGTAAACCAGTCTTGAGCCTTCCACGAGGTGGCTAGTCTATCTAGCACCATAAAACCCACATTATGCCGATTACGAGCATAGCGGGGACCGGGATTTCCTAAGCCAATAATTGCCTTCATTGCTGGGAAGCCGCCCAGAAGCGGCCCCTACCTCCAATCTATGGCTGTCTACGGGTTATTTGAGCTCAACCCAGAAATCCATGAACCGATCCAGTCGATCAGGTGAATTGCCGGGTAGCCCGATCTCAAGCAAAGCAAAAATGCGTAGCCTACAGCTCGCCACGCATTTCAAACGGAATAGCCCCGTTCCTGTCGGTTTCTGACCAAGGCCCTCCGTTCGGCTCCTTTTAGCGGCAAGATCACTCAGCCGATTCTTCGGCCTCATCTTCCTCAGCTTCCTCGGCGGCCTCGTCGCCGTCAGCTACTTCGCCTTCAGCAACTTCTACGTCTTCTTCCTCTTCTTCTATCTCTTCAGGTACCACTACTGAAACCACCGTTTCTTCGGGATCCGTAACTATAGTAATCCCGGCCGGAACCTGGACATCCTTCACCTGTAGCGAGTCACCCACCACTAGGGCGGAAACATCGATCTCCAGTACTTCTGGGATCTTAGTGGGAAGGCATGAGACTTCTAGTTCCCATAGTGGTTGAGATATAACTCCACCATCTTGGGCGCGCTCTTTCTCCCCAATTAGCTGCACCGATACCAGGACAGTGACTTCCTCATCTAGACGTACTTCTAGGAAATCGATATGCTGGGGGTTGCCTCTGATAGGATCTTGTTGTAGTTCCTGCATCAGAACGGCCCGATCTTCGCCATCTAGTTTCAGGCTGATCAGCCGGTTAGCTCCGCCCTCCCGCAGGAGTCGCAGAAAAAGGCGCTCCTCTACTTGGAGATTCATATTCTCTTTACCCGAACCATAAATCACAGCAGGAATATACCCTGCTTGGCGCAATCGGCGGTTGGCTCCTTTGCCCGTTCCTTGACGGAGCTCTGCAGCCAACTGAAATTGTCGCATAATTCTTGTCCTCCTCACATTTGCCAACAAAATCCCTGAGTAATAGGGCCCACCTTTAGCTATCATATTATACCACTGGCTACAGAACCGGTCAATGAAGCCGAAAACCGTACAAAGGTATAGACACTAGGCTACCCTACGTCAAGGATATACCCGGCACAACTACATTTGCCTAGTCGAAAAGCTTACTTACCGATAGCTCCTCGAAAATCCTGCGAATCGCCTCTCCAAACAAGGGTGCCACAGAGAGCACCTTGATCTTATCTAACTGCTTCTCAGGTGGTAGGGGAATACTATTGGTTACTACCACTTCTTTTACAGGTGAGGCCGCTAAACGCTCAGTGGCCGGTGGGGAGAGTACCGCATGACTACAGCATGCATAGACCTCCTTGGCACCCCGATCGATTAACACTCTGACTGCCTCACACATACTTCCAGCTGTATCGATAATATCATCGATTATTATGGCTGTTTTGCCCTGGATATCGCCAATGACATTGGCCGCCTCCGCCACATTTGGTGCGGGGCGCCGCTTGTCAACAATGGCCAGAGTACAGTCTAAACGATTGGCGAATTCCCGAGCCCGGGAGACGCCTCCCACATCCGGAGAAACTACCACCACATCCTCTAGTCCTTTCTCCTGGAAGTAATTGGCGAGGATGGGCATGGCCCGCAAGTTGTCTACTGGTATGTCGAAAAAGCCTTGTATCTGACCGGCGTGGAGATCCATAGTCAAGACCCGGTCGGCCCCTGCGGCGGTTAATAGGTTAGCCACCAGTTTAGCACTTATCGGATCCCTAGGCTGTGTTTTGCGATCCTGCCGTGCATACCCATAGTACGGAATAACTGCCGCCACTTCCTTGGCAGACGCCCGCCTGAAAGCATCGATCATGATAAGTAGTTCCACCAGATGAGTGTCTGTTGGTGCGCTGGTCGGCTGAACAACAAAGACATCAGCACCCCGCACGGTTTCCCCAATGCGAATATTGATTTCACCATCTTTGAATCGGTTGATCTCAGATTGGCCCACTGTGGTGCCTAGGTAGCGAGCAATATCTTGAGCCAATTTTGGGTTGGCATTGCCGGTAAAGATTTTGAGTTTCTTATAATTATGCCTAATGGCCACACCTGTTCACTTCCTGTCCACAAACGTATTAAGCCCTACCATCGACATATCTGGCTGATTTAGCCTGTTCTTCGACTTAAGAGGCTCTCCCTCCGAGTATTCGAGAGCCATATCATGATTCCTTTTTTGGTGGTCTCCTTTTGCTCTCACGACGTTTGGCCCAATCTGGGATATTCCGTTGCCGATTGCGGGCAACCCCTAAAGCACCTGGAGGGATATCACCGGTGATGGTGGAGCCGGCTGCTATATAAGCACCTGTTCCTATCTCTACCGGAGCTACCAAGTTGCAGTTACTGCCAACAAACGCCTCATCCTGGATGGTTGTCCGGTGCTTATCATGCCCATCATAGTTACAGGTGATAGTGCCTGCCCCAATATTGACCTTATCACCCACATCTGTATCACCAAGATAACTTAAATGAGGGACTTTGCTTCCCGATCCAATTACGGTATTCTTGATTTCACAAAACCCTCCTACTTTGGCTCCGGCTCTCAGGTGACATCCCGGTCGGATATGGGAATAAGGGCCAACGTTGCAGCCAGGCTCAAGACTACTGTCTAATACTGTCGCCTGGTTAATGATGACATTCTCTCCAAGCCTGGCATCTTTTAGCCGGGTAAAGGGGCCAATAACGGATCCGGTGGAAATCTGTGTATGGCCCTCGATGAACGTAAAGGGTAAGAGTACCACATCGGGTTCCAATACTGCTTCTGCGTCGATATACGTGGTGGCGGGATCCACCATGGTGACACCTGCCAACATCCAGTGCTCCCGAATCCGATTACGCAGAATTTGCTCAGCTGCTGCCAGCTGCACGCGGTTATTGATACCAAGGGCTTCATCGGCATCCCCATGGCTAAAGACCTGTACCCTACGATATTCTTCCCTCAATATCGGCACAACATCGGTCAGATAGTATTCATTTTGCACATTTTGCGGTTTGATCCGACAAAGTGCAGCAAACATCGGTTCGCATTCAAAGACATAAGTACCACTATTGATCTCACGCACCATAGCCTCCACTGGGGTGGCATCTTTCTCTTCTACTATTTTCTCCAATTTGCCATCAGCATCTCGAATGATCCGGCCATAGCCAAATGGGTCATCGACAGTGACGGTGAGAACCGTCCCTATAGCTTCAGAACTTTCATGGCAGGATACCAGATCCCGTAGTGTTCCAGCCCGATAAAGCGGCGTATCTCCATGAATTACCAACAACGAACCACTATGATTCTTTAGGATGGTTTGGGTCTGCAGCACTGCGTGGCCGGTACCCAATTGTTCTTCTTGCACAACATACTCAACATCTGAGCCTAGAATAGCTTGGATCTTCTCTCCGTCTGGGCCAACAACCACAATAATTCGCCCGATACCGGCTTCCCGCAAGTTATTGACTACATGTGCCACCATGGGACGCCCGCATATGGGATGGATAACCTTTGGGATATCCGACTTCATCCGGGTACCTTTTCCTGCAGCTAGAACAACGGCCGCTACTGTCATTTATGTCCCCTCCCCAAGGTAGGAATACCATGTCTAACTTCTGGAATACCTAAAAAGACTCCTGCCAACTAGCCCTGATCGCCTAAAGGCCCGCCATGAAGGCGGGCTAGTTAACCAAGTTAGCAAGTGCTGTTTTGTGTAAATGAGTTAGTAATTCTAAGGCATGTTGGTGTTGGCCTGATTAATCAGGGATTGCTCAGCTGCCGCAATCATCTTACGAACCATGTTGCCACCTACTGCCCCGCAATCCCGGGAAGAGACGTGGCCCCAGTAGCCTCCCTGGGGAACCTGAATCCCCAGCTCATTGGCGGTCTCGTATTTGAACTGCTCGAGGGCGTTATAGGCCTCGATTATTACAGGGGTATTACGTTTTTGACCAGTACCCATGATCTCACCTCCTATCGGGTTCACTTCTAGTTTGAACCCTTAAGGGGGTCGCTATGCTGGTTGTTTACTGGCAAAGCTAGTGGGAAACTGCTAGTTTAGTGGTAGCGTATATCATGTCCGCCCACGAAATCCCCATGATAGTCAGGGCTTTCCAGAACCTGTCGCACCAGCTCTAGATCACTGGGTTTATCTACATCAATCCCTACCTGGGGATAGGGAGACACAACTCCCACACCCCGAAAACATAAGATATCTTCCACCCTAGCCTCAATCTCACTAATACTCAGCTGGTTGAGAAGGAATTTCACGATAAACTTAAACCCCAATAGGCGACTGAGCTGCAAAGGCTTTTTGCGCATAGCTATAGCGTACTCAATCATGGTGTAGCAGTTTTCAATTATGTCTGAGGAAATCAATGCCATGTTACCACCGGTGAACACACCATCCCGCAAACGCACGTAGGTCCGTTTAACACCGGGGAACTCTTGATCATTCACATCTCTACAAATAATCGGATAGTAAATATCTGCTTCACGTTCCTGACATCGCTGGATAAAATCCGATACCGCCGTTGGGTTAAGGAGCGGAATATCTGAGGTCACCACTAATACCTTTTCTTTGGTGTTGAGTGTACGAATTCCCTGCCGAATATTGCCAATCATACTATCGGTTGCTGGAACAAAGGTGACCTTCCCTTGCCAATCCCCATCAAAGGCCCCAATGGGAGCGGTTACCACAATATGGCGGACTTCAGGGACTGCTGCTAAAGCATCTAGTACATAATATACCATGGGCCGCCCGGCAATCTCGATACTGGCTTCGTAGAAGCTATTATCCATTTTTCGCAAACGCCCAGTATTCCTCGCGCCAGCTAGTACCACTGCATCAACCTGGTTCATGACTCCTCTTCCTCTTCCCCATTCTCTTGAAACACGGCCAATAATTCACTCTCAGCATCTTCAATATGTTGCTCCGCTAGCTTCCGGGCAAGCTCGGTATCCCGCTGCCTTAAGGCATCGACTATGCCTCTATGGTCAACTAGTGCCCGCTTAAGGCGCCCGGGCCGACTCAAAGATTGGGTTCGAAAGCGCTGGATCTGCTCCCGTAAGTGGTACAGCATACTACTAAGTTTTTCATTACGGCTAGCTTCGTAGATCACCTGATGGAAGCCGGTATCCATATCCACTGTGGATAGCACATCCAACCTGGCAGTAGTCTCAGCGGTACAAACTAAGATCCGCTCCAACTCCTCCAGTTCTTCATCGGTCATCCGCTCAGCCGCTAGCTCCGCAGCTAAACCTTCTAATGCCCGCCGTATCTCGAACACATCCGTCACGTCTTTAATTGACATATCAGATACATAAGCGCCTTTGCGTGGCACCATTATGACAAAGCCCTCTAGCTCTAGCTTCCTGATAGCTTCCCGCACCGGCGTACGGCTTACGCCCAGTTCCTCGGCGAGCTGCACTTCCATGAGCCGTTCACCAGGGCGTAGCTGGCCAGCAATTACCGCTTCCCTCAGGGCTTCAAACACGATATCCCTTAGAGGCTTGTAATTATCCAATTCGATGGGGGCCAGCCTTTTACGCATTACCAATTACGCCTCCTTCTCACTGTCTCACACTGTTTATCTGCCCATAGTCGGGTAAAATATAGGTTAGGCAACGGGAGTTGACGTTCCTGCTTAATGACACTAACCAATTGTGCAAAAACTTCATGTCCGTGCCCTTCATCACGCACTAATCCAAAAAGCGTAGGCCCACTGCCACTCATCAATACTCCTAATGGACCTGCTTTCTCCATGGTCTTTTTCCAATGCAACAGGTCTGGGGATGTCTGTAAGGTAACTGCTTCAAGGGAGTTGCCCATATGCCCTGCTACCTTCTCCAGATCCTCTTCACTTAGAACCCCCACAAGGGTATCCACATCTACCCTGACCGGATGGGGTAACTTGTCATACCCCTCGTAGCAGGCGGCAGTAGATACTGCTAACGGGGGCTTTAGTAAAATAACAGGCCAAGACGGGAGTGCCTGCAAAGGCGTAAGGATCTCACCGATCCCCCTTACCTCGGCAGTTCCCTGTAAAAGGCAAAAGGGAACATCCGCCCCTATCTTTGCACCAATAGCCATCAATTCTTCAAGACCTAAGCCCAAACTCCAGAGATGGTTCAAACCTCGGAGCACGGCGGCGGCATCGGCACTACCTCCAGCAAGCCCCGATGAAAGAGGGATGGCCTTGCGAATCGTAATCTGTAAGCCCCGGTGAACCCCTGTCGCATCAATCAATCGAGCCGCCGCCTGCCAGGCTAAGTTTTGAGGATCAGACGATGGCATTGGGTCCGGGTGGCAACCTGCAAAACACAGAGCCCCTTGCTTGGTGGGATGCCCTGGTAAACACTGTATAGAAATCCCCGCGGGCCGGTCCTCCAATTTAACTATGTCCCTGAGCTCCAGGGACTGCATAACCGAATGGATCTCATGGTAGCCATCTGGCCGCACTTCCCCTACATCCAGGGCTAGGTTGATCTTGGCATGGGCTGTCTCCACTAGCCGACCCAATGGCTACCAACCCCCTTAACTTACTTCATACTATGAGGTAATAGACTCTGTTTTGACAAGGGATCTTGCCAAATCTCTAAACCAGCGCCATATTCTAGCTACAATGCTGGCCATCTTTACATCCTGCCAGGCCTCTACAGGCACCTCACCTAGGCGCTGTCCATCCTGTGTGACTACTAATACTCCCAGGGACTCACCTTTAGTCAATGGAGCCTTGAGTTCAGATCGCAAGTATAGATCCTGTCGAAAATCACCGGTACTACCTTTTTCAACCAAGGCATCTAGAGAGGCAGCAGCTATGGCCTTCACCCTCTCCGGTGATCCATTCTTCACTGTCACCTCACCGACAATCTCACCTGCTTCGACTAAGCGCTGGGAAGTAAAACCGCGAAAACCGTAATCTAGTAATCTTCTCGTCTGCCGCCTCCGCTCCACCTCACTAGGGGTACCCATAACTATCGAGATCAGCCGTAAATCATCACGCTCGGCTGTAGCCACTAGACAATAGCCGGCACTATTGGTGTGCCCCGTCTTTAGCCCATCTAGCCCCGGATATTCCCGGAGCAAGTGATTGGTATTGTATAGAACCGTCCGGGGCTCCCCTGACCGAAAAACCTCTGACCAGGTAGATGTCCACTCCAAAACTTTGGGGTGTTTCAAAAGCGCCTGGGCCATCTTCTTGATATCACGGGCTGTGGTAACAGTTGGCTCTTCCCCGGATTCTGGTGGCAAGCCATGGACATTGGTAAAATGAGTGTTCTCCATACCTAGTTCCTCGGCACGTCGGTTCATTTGCTTAACAAAAGCTGGCACGGATCCAGCCACATGTTCAGCCACCGCGAAAGCGGCATCATTGGCAGATTGGATCGCCACTGCCTTGAGCAGTTGCTCGAGGGTAAACACCTCGCCAGCCATCAGCCAGACTTGAGAACCACCTATGGCCTCTGCATCTGGGCTGACTACGATTTTGTCTGTAAGTGCACTCTCGCCTTTTTCAACCGCTTCCAAGGCTAACAGCATGGTCATGATTTTCGCAATGCTAGCCGGTTCCACGACCTTATCCGCGTTTTTTTCCAGTAAAACCTGGTTAGTGCCTGCAACAACCAAGAGTGCTACATCAGCTTCCACATCATCAGGCCCTAAGGCATGAACCACTCCTACACTACCCGGCAGAATAGAGACTAATAATGTGAATATGATAGCAAATGCAACACCGGATAGTGCTTTAGGTGCCTTCACGTATCGCCCCTGTTGGTTCAATCTTCTCTCCAAACTATCTCCTCCGCCTCCTGAAATTCTTAACTTCCATCATATACTTTTATCTCCTATCATACCATAGTCGTCTATCTAAAAGACATGGATGAGGATGCTTAACTGTCCGTTCGCCATGGGCAACCCAAAACCCTGCTACTTAAATAAGACCCTGGCGGATTAAACCCCAGGGTGAAGGCTTTTGTGAGACGTATCTTACAGCTTATCATTTTTCGATGATCGGCATTTTAGGCTTCTCTTTCGATCTGCAAAAGCACCCCAAACCTGTCATAGGAATACTTCAGCTTGGGAATCAGATCACCGAGGTTTGCCACCTTCTCGATCTTACGCATTTCCAGAAACTCACCTAGCCAAAACTCCAGCTCATTGTATACTTTTCTTAGCTCTTTTTTCTCGCTTTCCATACGCTGCTTTAGCTCTGCCAGCTCGTTACGTAAATCCTGGTTCTCCTGCCGCACCTTCTCAAAAACGGTAAAGTCCTGCTCCTGGCCAACAAGATATTGTGCCACATTATTGAGCCCCTGGGCCAAATGCTCTAGGGTGAATTGTAGACTGCTTTTTACATATTTCATATCATCTTCTATGGCATCCATCCGATGGCTTAGTGCCCCGGCTTGCCTGGGAAATCGCTTAAGAACATCCAGGAAATCATCGGCGTCCTCTTGCTTATTATCCCCACTCTCTAGCTCATCACGCCAATCCCAATCCTTTGCCGACTTGGTTGCACTTTCAGCCAAAATGCTTGCATCGGTTTTAGGCTCGGTTGCATGTTGTTTTTCCTGAATAGACCTACCCAGTGGTACGGACTTGGTTTCAGATGCTTCTATAAACTCTGTTGTGGCATTGGCCTGACGCAAAACCTCATAGCGTTCTTGACAATCTTGACTGGTGCGTCCAGGAAGGCGAGATGCGATCACAGCAAAGTCATCACCTGCTCTCACGCTTCGCCATAGCATGATATCCTCATCCCGAGTCCAAGCACTCAAAGATCCCGTGGTGGGCTGCAGATGCCGCTTGGCGGTCTGCTGCTTCATACCAGCTCTATATGCTTTTGGATCCATCCCTTGTTTCTTCAAAATGGCATAGAAACGCTGAGCAAGAGCAGCCTCACTTCTACCTAGCTCCTGGGCTAGATCTTTACGTAGCTTCTTATTCCACCACTTGGCTAGAATCTTCTGATCCTCTGCTTCGGTATACATACGATTGGCATTTTCTGATCCAATGCTTTCTTGCTTTAGCTCGGAACCCATCCTAAATCCCCTCCTTGTTAGTACCCCGGAAGATTTTCCGGTATGCTCTAGTATGAGTAGGTTCATCCTACATTATGCTTCACTAGGGTAAATGGGGTCTTTATATGATCCGCCTCTGATTTAGACATGGTAAATCATATAATCGCCAGAATACTAACTGCCGGTGCAATAGCATGCGCCGGCAGAGTGTGAACTCCATCATGTCGTTGGTACTAGTTATGCAGACGATCTATACCGAGAATTATGTGTCAGACCTTGTAATCATGATCTTACCGCTTACTGGCAGAGTCCCTGTTGTGACTACTTCAGCAAGGGCGGGGTTATGCTCTAAGAGGCTCTCAATACTGGTTCGATACTTGGTGGCTAGTTTCCAAAGGGTGTCTTCCGGTTGCAGTGCCACACAAGTATACAATGGTGGCCGCCCTTTGAACTCCCGCAATTCCACAGCTTCAGCCACGACTTCCTTGGATAGCGTTTCCTGCAAGCGGCAGGATACTTTAGCTGTTACATGAAACCCGATGGTATCCCGGCTAAGAAGCTCTGCCCGCACATCTTGAATGACGACACCAGCTTCTACATCTGCGCCAGTCAAAGCCGCGGCCCCTGGAACGTTCATACTGGTCTCAAAGGCCCCTGCGCTACCCCATGTCGCATGATATACCGGCTGACTGAAGTCATCGGTTCTTCCGATATACATCGCTGCAAGATCCACGTACCCTGATACTGATACCCTACCACCTAGTACTGATGTATTAGTAACTGCTGCCTTTGCCTCCATATCCAGCAGCCTCTCCAGGGGAGGGCGAGACTCGGATAATTCAACTGTACCGTCTACATAAACATCCTTGGTGACAGCATCCCCTCGCTGCTGAACCTTGATTGACTCTCGCCTAACCCCAACTTCTATCTCTGTTTCCGCCGATAGCTCGGTGGCTACTGTAATATCCAAGGGTTGAGTGACTTTAGCCATGCAGGCTAAGATACCCTCAACAGCAACCATCTGTCCATCACTAACTAGGCGGCCAGAAATGACAGGGGGTGCCACCTTCGGGTAAATCAGCATGCCCTGGCGGCTTCCCAATATTTCAGCACCTAGTTCCAGTCGGGCAAAATCATCCCACCGATGGATTACAACCTGCTCTTCCCCGGTATTCTCATCTGTAGTTGCACAGACAGCTTTGTAGCTCATCATCCCGGAAATGACGGCTCTATCCACCGCTACCCTAGTATCTGTTGGTCGAAACTGGCCCTGTAATTCCAGTAGCCGAAGGGCCGGTACACTGCCGACAGGTAAGGGAAGTAGTTCTCTCAGTTCCACCTGGGCAATACCTTCACCGACAACATCTTCAATACGCAGTGAATCCTTGGATACCCTGAGTTTAGCCGGGTGACTAGCTGCAACATCGGTTACCAAAGTAATTTCCTGGCTTTCAGCAGTTGTGGCCGATAATTCCAGAACCATATCTAAGTCAACAGTTCGCCCGTCACTGCGCACAGTCGACTGCAAATCCAAGATATTGGCTTCACACTGGGACTGCATCTGGGGCTTTGCGCCAGGAATATCCACAGAATGACTGAAAGGAACCCCGTCGGCAATCTGCAGACTGCCATAGTAAGCTTGCCCCGTATCATAATGTCCTGCATAAATCAATGTGACTGCTATGGTTCCATCGATGTGTACTCTGTCCTCTTCCACCCACTGCTCTTTTACGTGTGGAACGGCAGTCACCTTTACAATCCGATCTGCAGCCAGCATACTACTGGGGATTGTCACAGTTCCTTCCGTTACAGTCTGACTGGAATTTGCGCCGATTATCGCCTCCAATTGGACGATATCGTCCTTTACTCTTAACGCCATGTGCCCTTCCCCCCTTTAGTCCTTTCACCTTAACACTCTCATTAATATGCCGAGAAATCACTAGCTATATCGGTAAATATTACCTCAGTTGGATTAACTGTCCAGTTACTTATCCCTACCCACCCCCTATAACTGCCAGATCCGGGGGTCCTCTCCCCCTATGGGTATGAATACTAGTCCTGCTACATGCTGCCTTTTTAGCCATGTCAGTTTTGGCCTGATGCTGTCCCTATTCTCAAACCAAACGCGACTTCGCCCTTCCTCATCAAGAAAATCGTAGTATGATACTCCTTCCTCAGCATCCCGACTAATCTTGGCTTGCTTCTGCCAGGCCAACTTGCGAGCATCATCATAGGACAAATACCGATATTCCCGTAGGTTACCTTCTATACGCCAAACTATGGAATCTATAGGCAGCATAACCATCAGCTTCCACGCCGGTAAATGTCGACGTGTTCTTTGAAATTGGGTCTGCAACCACTGAACTCCCAACTTGGGGCCGGGAGTTTGAGTAACATGCTCCCTAGGCGCGTACAGAATTACTCGATCCGGTAGAGTTCTCCAAATACGGTTATCAATCATGCGAGGCAAAATGTTGCCACCTCGACCATTGGCTGGTACCAGAACCATATACATCTTTTTGTGGGAATGATCTATTATCTTCCGTACTTCCTGCATAAGGGCCACAAACCGTCGACCATATCCCATTCCCACCTTCTGGAGATCCACTGCTATACCATGAATCCCCGCATCGCTCACCAGTCGGCTCACTGTATCCAGAAACCTATGGCGAACCTGGTTATGCCGCAGCAAATTTTCCAGTGCCAACTCATCATAGATGTCTTCGTGAAGATTACTGATCACGGGCACCAATTGAAGCTGTTGGGATGTTGCCATGCTGTAGGTAGCTTGGGAAACGTCTCCGGCAATATCCCCGTTTTCTGCCAGAGAAAAGCAGTAGATTAGCAATCCATCAAGCGCCTCAACCATCGTTTCTGGAGGCTTCCATCGCACCTCCCCGGAAGAGTCCTCCCATGTCGCACCCCATATCTCGCATGCGCCATTTCCGACCCGCAGACTTGGATCCTGAAGCAGTTCCATCACTTGAGGACCAGCTATACCGTCCACCTTGAGGCCAAACTCTCGTTGGAGAATACAGACAGAGTCTTCTGTGAGAAATCCATAGACACCGTCGACAGCCCCCACACCATAACCTAGAGATTGAAGCCTTTCTTGTAGCTTGGCAACCGGCTCGCCCTGATCTCCCAGCCTAAGAATTCTCTGCTTCCTTGGCCACAAGGGCCACAAGGCTCGCCGGTTCATGGGGTGTGCCTCCTTTGCTCCTTCCATTCTTATGCATCTACTGCCAGTAGTTAGAAGCTAAAGATAGGTAAAGCAAAACCCCAGGTGGATCTTGGCAAGCAAGGTCCGCCTGGGGTTCTCATAAATCTAGCGGTTCTAGGTAAGAACCGCCACCAATATTAACAGACACCGGGAGAGTCTTTATCCGAATCTTGTAGAAAGTATGGTAGGACTAAAGCTCACGGAAGGATAGCTATAGTGCAGCTCCTACTTGTTTGTCACCAATGGTGACCTCCACAGTCTCAGTCAGCACATCCGCGTAGGTGTACGAAAGGCGCTTAATCGGACTGGGTTTGTCCAGCTTTACCACAAAGAGTTTTGGGTAGGTCTGCTCCAGCACTCCCTCGGCCTCGATCACTTTACGGCGTCCCCGATTAGCTTTAAGCCTCACCTTTTTACCGACATTAGCTTCCAGACTTCTCTTGATGGTGTCCAGGTTTCTGGCATTCTGTGCTGGCATCCGCGTCACCTTCCCTTCGCGTTATCATGGAAATTATACCACACTACAGCCATTTGGTCAAATAAATGTTTATTATACCAACCGGCTTCTATCGTTGTCAAGGAGCACCATGGCTGTTGGCAACAAGAATTTTACAATCGGCTGGCGCTTCCTTCTGTATATTCACGGATTCCCCGAAATATGCCCAATGCCGCCCTTTCTCGCATCCATCTGTCGGCCAAGACGGCATTGTCGTGGCTACCGGTCACAAATCCTACTTTCACCAATATCGGCACCACTGGAACATGACGCAATAGATAGAAGGCCGCTTCTCTAACTCCTCGATTAGCGGTTTCCAGCTCTTCTAGCAAATGGTTCTGAACAGATTTGGCCAATTGATGTGCAGACCAATTATGATACCAATAGGTCTCTGTCCCATTGAGTTCAGCATGCATGAAGCTGTTATGGTGGATGCTAATTAGTAAATCTGCCCCCGCCTGTATAGCCCCATCCACTCGACGAGATACAGACATAGTCTCCCCCTGTAGCCGAGTGTACTCTACCTCTGCCCCACTTAGTCTAAGCAGTTCCGCCAATCGCCAGGCAACATCCCAGTTGAGTTCTGCTTCTACTAAGTCCCCACCGACTCCACCGGGATCAGCTCCACCATGACCAGGATCAAGGAGGATTCGCTTCCCCTTCAAGCCAGGCTCCTGCCGACTAAGCACCACCGTATCAACGTCTTCCACATATGTCCAAGTTAGATGGAAATAACGGCAAATAAGGGAGACGGGCACCATGATCATGCCTTGCTTGAGATGAATTGGCCCTCCGGTGGGTACTTTTTCTCCTTGCCATAGAGCAGTTTTCTCACTAGCGGATATGGTTAGCTTGCTACCATCTTTCTCTATCTCTAGCTCTTCACCACAGGCATGCCACTCCAGGCGGGCTCCAAGTCGCTCGGCCACCACCGATAAGGGCAGTAGCAATACCTCTTCTCTCCACTCAGCGGGCATTTCACCTTCCCAGATACGTCCATTGACAAGAAGTCTCCCGCTCATCTTCTTCGGCCTCCCAAATGAGCCATTAACCCTACCCACAATACGTATGGGAAATACCACCTTGCTCTAATCATCAAGGGGCACGGATTGGTCTTGCACTATTTTATGATGCTGGGAAGAAGATGTGTCGACAAAAAGGAGGCTCTACGCCGTGTAGAAACTGTCTTCAAAGAGGATACTAGAGGCAAAGTCATTGACACCAGACCAAATCGGACAGTCTTACTTGGTGAATTTGTCCGCTACTTTGGATGCTCCGTAGGAATCAGGCTTGATTCGGGCATCGAAGCCACTGCCAACTACCATGCCGGTTACCTCCCGGATTAGGTCTCTGGTCTCGCCGTTCACACCAACATCCAAGTGGATTTCGACATCAAGATCGGCATGACCATTTTCAGCTAACCTTTCCGCGATCCAACTAGCCAAGGCGAGGCTGCGGGAAGTTTCGTAAAAGATCCGTTGCCTTAGAGATCTGCCCATAAACTCCCACTCCCGGGTATAGTAATAGCGCGCGCCCTTACCAATACGGTGGACAATAATGGCCGTCACAAAACAGGTGTTATCCTGGGAATATTGCGAATCTGTACCGATGATCACTTTATATTTAGCCTCAGTCTGCTCCTGCACATAGGCAATCATGTCCTCGAAAACCTCATCAAAGGAAAGTCGCCCTTTGCTTGGACTGATAAAATACTCCATATGCTCACCTCAATAACGAACTTATTCTGGATAATGCGACATATCACCTTTCACCTTGTCCAAAAAAGTCATGCCAACACAGCCATTTGCTACCATGCTCTACCAAAGCTCGGCCAGCCGGTTGCTCAGTACTACAAAATCCTGAAGGTCAAGGGTTTCAGCACGGCGCTGGGGAGAGATGTCGCAAGATTGGAGGATATCCTGTAGCTTGGCTTTGGGGATAGTATTCCCCAGACCTTGGGATAGGGCATTCGCTATGGTTTTACGCCTTTGGCCAAAACCGGCCTTAACTACCCGCCGAAGCAAGGCTGGATCCGCCGCCTCTAGCCTATATGGCCGCATAGTGAATTTGAGTATAGCAGAATCAACCTCCGGTGGGGGCATGAATACCGTGGGTGGTACTATCTGACAGATCTCCACCTTACTATAGTAACCAGCCAAGATGGTAAGTGTTCCATAGGCCTTGGTGCCGGGGTTGGCAGTAAATCGCTCTGCTACCTCTTTTTGCACCATTACTGTAATGGTGTCTAGAGCAAGATCTTGGAAGAA
>JAAYSL010000175.1 GCA_012518315.1 Bacillota bacterium
GCGGGTTGAGATGTGCTGTCATCCTACATCGTGGCCATGCCTAGCAAGAACCTGATCTCCCGATCTATCTTCCGGCTAACAGCAGATTGCTACTAGCAGTTGGTATGATGGCTGCTGGTTGGGATGGTAGCGATAGGAGCCATGCACCAGGTTTTCTGCATGCAGACTGGGCAGCAAAATATGATGGTATATTGCCCTGGTTCTAGGCTAGCCCACATGGCTTAAGGTCGGGCCTAACTTCAGTCTGGGCAAGGGACTGGAGACGTGCTAAGATAGAAGGGATGATCTAGTACACGCTAGATGAGAGGAACCACTAACATGCTAAAATCAAACCCCCTAGTTGATACATTGTCAAGTCTTGAGGGAAACCCTAGGGCTTGTGTCTGGACAGAGCCTCTTTACGGCATACCATTTCAGCTATATGCCCCATATGCTTCTTTGTATATGGTGGCACTTGGAGTGACAGAAAGCCAGATTGGGTTTATCACTAGTATCAGTATGCTCTTGCAGGTATTCAGTGCCCTTGTAAGTGGAGCAATCACAGATAAGCTAGGACGCAAGCGGGCAACACTGGTCTTTGATATTATCGGCTGGAGCATCCCTTGCCTGATTTGGGCATTCTCCCGGAATTTCACCCACTTTCTGGTGGCTGCGGTGATCAATAGTCTTTGGCGGGTTGCCGGAAATTCCTGGAACTGTCTATTGGTTGAAGATAGTGACCCTGAACAGCTAGTCGATATTTTCTCCTGGATATATATAGCCGGGCTGCTGGCAGCTTTTGCTGCACCATTAGCGGGAGTATTCATTGCAAGGTATGGTCTTGTCCCTACAGTCCGGGGCCTCTACCTATTGGCATTTGTCATGATGACTACGAAGTTCTTTGTGCTTGATGCTCTAGCTACAGAGACTCGGCAAGGCCAGATACGCATGAGGGAAACGGGTGGCATTGGGATTGGGACCTTACTTAGAGAGTATGGTGGGGTTTTCCGGCACATACTTCAGACGCCACAGACTTTGCTGGCCCTTGGCATTATGCTAGTTGTGAATATCTGCTTTATGATTAATGGTACCTTCTGGGGCATTCTAGTTACAAGAAGGCTTCAGGTTCCTGAGCAATATATCGCAGTCTTCCCATTTGCCAAGGCTGTAATCATGCTGCTGTTTTACTTTCTAATTATGCCAAGAATCGCCCAGGTGCACTTCAAAAGGCCCATGATAACGGGCTTTACACTTTTTGTCTTAAGCCAATTAGTGCTAGTTTCGTCTCCAGTGGCAGGCTACGGATTTCTCATGGTCAGTATCGCTCTGGAAGCCTGCAGCTTTGCCTTGCTTCAGCCGTTCTTGGATGCACTGGTGGTGCGATCCATTGATCGCCAGGAAAGAGCCCGGATTGTGTCAATCATGAATGTCATTATGCTCATGTTCATCTCCCCCTTTGGCTGGCTTGCGGGTATATCAGCAGAGGTGGATCAAAGACTGCCATTCCTGCTTAACATGGTGCTTTTGTTAGTAGGGGCAGTGCTTGTCTCGCAAGCGGGCAAAGAGCGCAATATAGCACCTACTGCATAGGGCATGTTTTTGGCTTTCTCGGTAATCCTCTGAGCGACCGAACCTTCCATACTGGCATTGTCACAGGTTGCCTACACCATGACAATATCACAGGCCTATTGCATGAACTGCTCAAAATGATTGATTGCCATTACCCAAATTGATATAATAATCAGGTTCGTTCACAGTTTTGGGTGATAATTCCAGCTGTGGTTTGGCCTGCAGGGGAGGGGGATGCCTGTGGCGCAGATAGTGGTTCAGGACCTACGCAAGGCCTTTAAAGTGGCAAAGCGCGAGGCAGGGCTTTGGAACGCATTTCGGGGGCTAGTTAAGAGGGAATACACCCATGTTCAAGCTCTAGATGGGGTTTCTTTTGAGATCGAAGAAGGGGAGTTGGTCGGTTATCTTGGCCCTAATGGTGCAGGCAAGTCTACTACGATAAAGATCTTAAGTGGTATCCTACTGCCAGATGAGGGCATTTGCCAAGTGATGGGGCGCATCCCTTGGCAGGAGCGAATCGACCATGTTCGGGAGATTGGAGTTGTCTTTGGGCAGCGCTCCCAGCTGTGGTGGGATCTACCGGTGATTGACTCTTTTGAGCTGCTTCGGGATATCTACCGGCTCTCGTCGGCAGATTATCGGAAGACCTTGGAGAAAGTAGTAGATACTCTGGAGCTGACAGACCTCTTGGAAGTACCCGTCCGGCAACTAAGTCTGGGGCAACGGATGCGATGTGAGCTTGCGGCTTCACTATTACATAACCCGAAGCTGCTTTTTTTGGATGAACCTACCATTGGTCTAGATGCTGTGTCTAAACTAGTAGTACGAGACTTTGTCAAGACATTGAACGAGGAACAGGGGACGACAGTCATCCTGACTACTCATGACATGGATGATATAGAAGCCCTTTGCAGTCGAGTTATGATCATTGGGAGAGGAAAGATTCTAGCCCGGGGGAAATTGAAGGATATAACGCGAGAAGTGGCTCGGGAGAGGCGTCTTGTTGTGGAGCTTGATGGAGATTACTCTAAGGAGTATATCCGAAGCCAGGTACCTGGAGCGGAGCTGGTGAAACTAGAGGGAAAGCAGGCCCATTTTGACTTCGATCCGGCTAGGATTTCTCCCCCGGAGTTGATCGCTAATATCTCAGCTAGATTTCAAGTACGGGATCTTCTCATCGAGAACCAGCCTATTGACGAAGTCATTTCCCGACTCTATGGAGAGCTGCACATATGAATAGGAGAGCATATCAGGCGATCATGCGGCTTAGATTCATGCTGCTCATGCAGTACCGGATAGCGGCACTAGCGGGAATTACTACCCAGTTCATGTTTGGGTTTGTGAAGATCATGGTCTTGGAGGCTTTTTATCTTTCTACGACACAGCCACAACCATTAACGTTTCAGCAAGCAGTGGGCTATGTGTGGTTAGGGCAGGCAATGCTAAGGCTACTGCCATGGGATGGAGATGGCGAGATTCAGGCGTTAGTCCGTAGTGGCAATGTGGCCTATGAACTATGCCGCCCTTTAGATCTTTACAGTCATTGGTATGCTCGTGCCATAGCTCTAAGGGTAGCTCCCACATTGCTACGGGCTGTACCTGTTTTCTTGGTGACTTTGTTTGTCTTGCCGCCTAAATACGCTTTGTCTATCCCTACCGCGGGTGGTTGGGCAGCTTGGATCTTGTCTACCTTAGGGGCTATCGCCTTGGGCTGTGCCATCACTAATCTGATTAATATCTCTATGTTCTGGACTATATCGGGGGAAGGGATTTCCCGCCTTATTCCTGCTGTGGTGATTATTCTATCGGGAATGGGGGTTCCACTACCATTATTTCCCGACTGGTCCCAACGGTTGCTGGAGCTACTTCCCTTTGCAGGGTTGGTAGATACTCCAGCACGGTTTTTTACCGGTCAACTATCTCCTACAATGATATGGGTCTTCTTGGCCCGCCAATTGGTTTGGACAGCTATTCTCATTATTTGGGGTCGAAGGTTGCTGGCTCGAGGGCTTCGGCGGGTGGTTGTGCAAGGAGGGTAGAAAGTGAGAGATGGCATTAGGCTGTACCTTCGGTATGTGAGCATGTCCCTTAGGAGTCAACTGCAATATCCGGCATCCTTTTTGATGCTGGTGGTGGGAAATTTGGCCATTACCGGTATCGAATTCTTGACTATTTGGGCTTTGTTTTCCCGTTTTGGTAGCCTTGGTGAATGGAGTTTGCCCGAGGTGGCCCTGTTTTATGGAATGGTACATATGGCTTTTGCTATCTCGGAAGCAGCGGCTCGGGGATTTGATATCCTGCACCGGCAGGTGAGATCTGGGGATTTTGACCGGATTTTGCTGCGGCCAAGGAGCACCGCCCTACAGGTAATGGGACTTGAGTTTCAGCTGCTGAGGGTGGGTAGGTTCGCTCAAGGTTTGGTGGTGCTACGCTGGGGGCTTACTAGTCTTAAGATGTCAATTACCTTTGCTGAGCTACTTTTGATAGTGGCAGCGATCATTGGTGGTGGTCTGCTGTTCTCTGGGCTCTTTGTCTTGCAGGCGACTCTATCTTTCTGGTCAGTGGATAGCCTGGAGGTAGTCAATCTTACGACATATGGAGGAGTCGAGACGGCTCAGGCTCCGATCTCTATCTATCGCGGTTACTTCCGTAGCTTCTTCACCTGGGTGATCCCCCTTGCGACCATTAACTATTTTCCATTGATGGCTATTCTAGATCATGCCGATCCACTAGGCATACCTCATTGGCTGTCGTGGCTTTCGCCTCTAGCTGGGCTGGTGTTCTTTGTTCTCTGCCTACAAGTGTGGAATTTCGGAGTGAGGCACTATCATTCCACGGGGAGTTGAGAACGTAAGCTCAGGTTGGTACCGTGTCTTGAAAGAGAGTTTAGGGCGTATGCATAGCGCAACTTCACCTATAGTCTGAGCAGTAAATGTTGTACATCCCCATTGTACCATATGCCTTCTTCGGCGGTCAGAATATCGTGGAAGAGCTGTGGGAAGCCCATCAGTTAGTTGATACGACTTTCGTTGCTCTACCGATCTGGTCGAATGTAGACAGCAGCTTGAGCCTTCTTCTGCAGGAGTATGTGGACGGCAAGATCAGCCGCTTTGCTGACATACTACCCAGATGGGAGCAGGCAGTTATCGAGACCTTCGAAGAGTTTGGCTATGATAATGTCGTAATCGGGCAGTTGCCGTAAATGAGTCAAAAAGGGAGGGGGGTAACCCCCTCCTCAACTTCTTTGAGTGTGGGAAATGCATAACGCCATAATGGCATTCGGGTCCCGACTATTTCGAGACAGTGACTTTTCAGATCGTAGAGCGCTAACTACTATAGATACCGAGGTGTTGCCGGGATGACCTGGATGAGCAAGAGAAGACTAATGTCTACGATGAAGGCGTATTTGTTTCTAGCGCCTTTTCTGATTGTATTTATCGGAATGGTGATCTACCCGATAGGTCTAGGGTTTAAGCTCTCTCTGTATGGTCAGCGAGGAGCCAGGATGTGGTATGTCGGCTTTGATAACTACTTGCGGATATTCAAGGATCCGAAGTTCTGGGAAGCCTTTAGAGTGCCGTTATAGCTCTTAACCGTTCAGGTTCCCATCATGCTCTTTCTAGCTACTGTGATCGCTCTTTTGTATGAGACTCGTAAAAGAAGTGGGGCGGTATATCGGTTTATCTACTACCTGCCCTATACCATTCCAGGCATAGTGGCTGGTATTGTCTGGTCTTACATATTCTCGGATTCTATGTCGCCTTTCAGGCCTCTTCTTGACCTCTTAGGGTATGCCGACACCAAGATTCTGACAAGACCCAATGTGCCCTTAATACTCCTCGTGATCATATTGTGGGAGTTTACAGGATACACGGCGTTTGTTGTCTACTCATCTTTGATTTCCATACCTAAGGAATTCTCAGAAGCAGCTCAATTGGATGGAGCGAGCTTTTGGCAGATTGCATTTAAGATCAAGATGCCTTTGCTTAAGGATGTTCTAATCACCCTATTCATCTTTAACGCCATCGGGGCAATGCAAGTCTTTAATGAGCCGTGGATGCTGGGCGATCTGGTGGTCTTGCCCAACAACTATACACCAGCAATGTATATATATAGTTCAGCCTTCTCCCAGGGGCGGTTCACCTATGCGGCTGCGATGGGCATGATCCTGGCTGGCCTGACCTGTTTGATATCTGTATATGTCCTAAGGACAGCAACCAGGCAAATCTTAAGACACAGGCCTTAGATCTAAAGGAGGAATTGGCGTGAAAGGTCGACGGTTATCGGGTGTAGTCATAGCAGTTGTCCTAGTGGTTCTAGCCATTTACTTCATCTTTCCCTTTTACTGGCTGACCATCGGTACAACCAAGAGTGTAAGC
>JAAYSL010000176.1 GCA_012518315.1 Bacillota bacterium
AATACTGACATTTATCCGGTTTCATCTAGCCCATCCTGACAAGTCAATTAGCACTTAGTCAAGGAATAGTATCATGGCTTCACTACAGTAGGCATGATACTTGTCAATCTGAGCACTAGAGGTACCTAATCAATTTGCTGTATGGGAGGTGGCTTGCGGGGAACTTAGCAAATGATCGGGCGGATGGACGGCAGGATGATTTAAGACTTTAGGGGGGGTTTCACTTGAAGAGAAGTATTTTAGTGCTGACTGTTGTCTTATTGCTAGCATTGTCTGTGAGCTTTGCCACTGCCGCGCCGGTTGAAGTGACACTGTGGCATTATTTCGAGCATGAAGCCGATGCTTTGGACAAGGTCGTGGCAGATTATAACGCTTTGCAGGATGATATCCGCATCATTCCCACTTTTGTATCTAGGGATGAACTGATGAACCAGTACACCATCGGTGCAATCTCTGGCCAACTGCCGGATATCGGTATGGTGGATTCGCCGGATATGGCTTCTTACATCGCGTTGGGCGTGTTTGAAGACATAACTGGATATCTAGAGGCTTGGGAAGACTTGCAGTATTTCTACGATGGTCCCTTAAGCAGCTGTATGGACGCGGAAGGCAGGATCTATGGACTTCCCAACAACTCCAACTGTCTGGCCCTGCTCTGCAATATGGACCTTTTGCGGGCAGCTGGCTACAATGAGCCTCCAACCACTTGGGAAGAGATGCTGGAGGTTGCCGCAGCCACCACGAACGTGAACAAGGGAGTCTATGGCTTTGCCATGAGTGCCATCAGCAACGAGGAAGGCACATTTCAGTTGATTCCCTGGCTATACGCTGCGGGCGCTAAAGTCAGCAATATAGATTCACAGGAAGCGGCTGAGGCCCTATCTTTCTTAACGACCCTTGTTGAAAAGGGCTATATGAGCAAGGAAGTAATCAACTGGGGTCAGGGCGATGCCTACAACGCCTTCATCGGCGGTAGGGCCGCAATGCTGGAGTCTGGGACATGGCAAATCGCAACCTTAGATAGAGATAAGGTCCATGAGTCCTTTGAGTACAAATACGCACTTTTGCCCAAGGGCAAGCAGTATGCATCGGTGATCGGTGGCGAAAACTTTGGCGTCACTACTGCCTCAAAGGCAAAAGATGCCTGTGTCGACTTCCTGAAATTCATGCAATCGGCCAAAAACAACGCTCAGTGGTGTGAAATTGCTGGTAAGCTTCCGGTTAGAAGGGATGCCATCGACCATGCGGATTTCCTCACAGAAGACGAGCGATATGTGGTGTTCACGGAGGGAATGAACTACGCTGTTGCCAGAGGCCCCCACGAAGAGTGGCCTATCATTTCTGAGGCGCTTTATTCTGCAATCCAGGCTGCTCTCATCGGTGCGAAGGCTCCTGAACAAGCTATTAAGGATGCAGCAGCAGTTATCAATCCCATTCTGGCAGTCTCGCCCATCGCAGAGTAGCCCAGATAGCTGAATATCTTGAGGTAGAATGACTAAAGCCGTCGGCAAGGATACTGAAGATGTGCTTCATATGTACATCTTCAGTATCACCACTAATCTAGGGAAGGGATGTGGGGGTGTTTGCAGGCTCCAAAGGGCAGAAGACGTATAAGCATACCAATTGCCACAAAGATGAAGCTGGAAGGCCTTCTATTTGTTCTTCCTGGCTTTCTGTACACCGTGATAGTTCTGGGATATCCTCTCGTTTACAACATCCTGCTTAGTTTTCAAAACATGGATGTGCGCAGTTTTGTCCGGGGTACATCCATGTTTATCGGATTAGCGAACTTCAAAGCACTGTTTAGCAATCCTACCTTTCAGCTAGTACTCAAGAACACTCTTGTGTTCACCATTGGTTCTTTGGTCTTTCAATTCACCATCGGTTTTGCCCTGGCGTTGCTGTTTGCCAAACGGTTTCGTCTCGCTGGCCCCATCCGTGGGTCGCTGCTCATCGCTTACATGATGCCTATGTCGGTAACGGCTATGCTGGGCAAGAACATCTTTGGTGTATCTGCTGGCTTGATCAATGACTTATTACTGAAGATCGGGTTGATCCACAGACCTGTAGAATGGCTGGTTAGTACCAGTACTGCCATGATAGCCGTTGTCGCCATGAACTGCTGGGTCGGAATCCCTTTTAACATGTTAATCCTCACATCGGGTTTGACGAACATTTCAGAAAGCATCTATGACAGTGCCGCAGTAGACGGTGCCACCGCCTGGCAGAGATTCCGCTACATTACACTGCCGCTCATGCGTCCTGCAATTCTAGCTGTACTGATGCTGGGCTTTATCTACACGTTCAAAGCCTTCGACCTAATGTTTGTCATGACAGCTGGTGGTCCATTGAATGCCACAGACGTATTGGGAACTTATGCTTACCAGTTGTCATTTACCAAGCATCAATTCTCTATGGGTGCTGCTACTGGAATGATACTCTTTTGCTGTTTGTTAGTGGTTGGCCTCTTCTACTTGAGGTTAATCGCCGCGGAGGAGGACTAAGATGAAGATGAGGTTCCGAAACATGCTAGGTTCTAGGGAGGCGAGGGGAAATGCCTTCTACAACATCATTTCAGTTATCATTGCAGTCATCTTCTTATTCCCGATCTATTGGCTCTTGATGATGTCTTTCAAGTCTGATGCAGAAATTTTCAGCCCGATATTGACCTACTTCCCCCACGATTTCACCCTGGAGCCGTGGCTCTTAAACATCCAGGATAAAGAGTTTTTTATGTCACTGCGAAATAGCTGTATCATCGCCACGATGTCCATGTGCCTATCCATGATCATCGGCATTCCGGCTGCATATGGGATGGGGAGGTACAAAGTGCCCGGGAAGAGAGTCATGCTCTTGGCCTTCTTGGTTTCTCAGATGCTACCACCATCTTTGATGCTAACTCCCATGTATCTGATCTTTAACAAGATGGGACTATTGGGCACTTTTTGGGCCCCGGTAGTGGCGATTTCCTCTGGGTCAATTCCGTTTATCGTTGTTATCCTCCGATCCTATTTTAACAGTATACCGCGATCACTAGATGACGCGGCGCGGATCGATGGCTGTAATGCCCTTCAGTCGTTCTTTAGGATTATGATCCCTGCCATTAAGACTGGAATCATCACCGTGGCAGTGATTTCTTTCCTCGGTGGCTGGAATGACTTGGCCTACTCTATGACCTTCAATGTCATGCCTGAGATGCGGCCGCTCACGGCCAATATCTACAAATTCCAGAGTAAGTATGGGACTAGATGGAACGCGATTATGGCTTATGGTGCAATTCTTGTTGCTCCTGTGGTACTTGCCTTCATTTTCCTACAAAAGCATATCGTCGGCGGCCTCACCGCCGGTGCGGTGAAAGAATGACGATTGAGCATTGTAGTGATCCTGCTAAGAAACCATAGGAGGGTGGTCGACTCTCTATCCGAAGCTGTATGCCCGGATGGCCTATGAAGGGATGAAGGCCGCGGGACAGGATAATGTACTCAATCTCCTGCGGTGCGCTTGGGCTGGTTCTCAAAAATATGGAGCTTTGGTGTGGTCAGGAGATATCGATTCTAGTTTTCGCTCTTTGCGGAATCAGCTGGCAGCGGGACTGAACATGGGTCTAGCCGGAATGCCGTGGTGGACTACGGACATTGGCGGCTTCCATGGTGGTAACATTTACTCTGAAGAGTTTAGAGAACTACTGGTTCGCTGGTTCCAGTTCGGTGCCTTTTGCCCGGTGTTCCGGCTCCACGGCTTTAGAGAGCCATTGAAAGAACCACTCGGGATGACCGGAGGCGGAAGGGTAGCGAGTGGTGCCGACAATGAAGTCTGGAGCTATGGCGAAGAAGTCTATGAGATCTGCAAAAAATACATGGAGATTAGAGAAAGGATCCGGCCTTACGTCAAAAGTCTCATGCAAGAGGCTCACGAGAAGGGTACTCCGGTAATGCGACCACTGTTTTATGACTTCCCCGAGGATGAACAGGCTTGGGAGATTGAGGATGAGTACATGCTTGGCAGCGACATTCTGGTCTGCCCGATTCTTTATGATAACATGCGGGAAAGGGACGTATACCTACCTGCCGGTAGGTGGCGAAACATCAACGACAATGAAATATATGAAGGGGGCAGAACGCTGACATGTTCAGCGCCCATCGACGCTATTCCGGTCTTTGTTAGAGAAGGGACATTGGAGATGCTCTAGTGTTTAGACCGCCGAGACAGAATTGAGACATACCTAAGGGCAGGGACCTGAAGCTGGGCTCCTTGCCTTTACTGTTCGCCCGGTATGTCTGCTGAGTAGCTGGCTTGTGAGAAGCCGTGTCACCAAATTGACGGCTGGACAATCCATAGGCAAGGGCGTCAGTGGTAGGCAGCCCTAAGGAACATGCAGCCAACAAATATGAATCTGGAAGGGTGTAGGCATGAAATTTACGGATGGCAATTGGCTGGTGAAAGAAGGCTTTAAGCTCCATAGCCCCTCTGAGGTACACAGTGTGGAGCAAGGCGAGGGGTCGCTGACAATTCTAGCTCCCTGTCGACATATCCGTCATCGGGGAGATACTTTGGAAGGACCTGTTTTATCCATCGGTCTATCCACTCCCATGGCCGACGTAATTCGAGTGGAGATCTCCCATTTCGAAGGCGTAAAGCGACGGGGTCCGAGATTCATGATCAATATCGATGATGATACAGCCTTTTCAGTGGCTGAAGACGAAGCTGCTATCAACTTTATGTCTGGAGCCCTCACTGCTAGGGTAAACAAGAGTGAATGGGCCCTTGACTTTATCGGGGGAGATGAACAGATTACCGGTAGCGGCACACGGGGTATGGCCTATATTGAAAAAGACGATGGGACTTCTTATATCCGAGATCAGCTAGACCTTGGAGTGGGGGAGTGTGTCTACGGGCTAGGCGAGAGGTTCACTGCCTTTGTGAAAAATGGACAGGTAGTGGACATTTGGAATCGTGATGGTGGAACCAGCAGCGAACAAGCCTATAAAAACATACCCTTCTATTTAACTAATCGAGGCTACGGGGTATTTGTCAATCACCCTGAGTGTGTATCCTTCGAAGTTGCCACTGAGAGAGTCTCTCGGGTGCAGTTTAGTGTCCCGGGAGAGTACTTAAGCTACTATGTCATCTATGGGCCCACACCCAAAGAAGTGCTGGAAAAGTATACTGTGCTGACCGGTAGACCGGCACTACCCCCTGCCTGGTCCTTTGGCCTTTGGTTAACGACATCTTTTACTACTAGTTACGATGAAGAGACAGTCAATCAGTTTATCGAGGGCATGGCCAAGCGGGATCTTCCCTTGCATGTTTTTCATTTTGACTGTTTTTGGATGAAGGAATACCATTGGTGCAACTTCGATTGGGACCGCAGAGTTTTTCCCGAGCCCGAAGCCATGCTTAGGCGATTGAAGGAGCGGGGTTTGAAAATATGCCTTTGGATTAACCCATATGTTGCTCAGCGTTCCGCTCTCTTTGCGGAGGGTGTCAAGCATGGGTATTTCCTAAAAAGACCCAATGGCGATGTCTGGCAGTGGGATTTGTGGCAGCCTGGGTTGGCTGTTGTGGATTTCACGAATCCAGCTGCCTCTAAATGGTATAAAGACCATCTCAAACGGCTAATTCGTATGGGGGTTGACTGCTTTAAGGCAGACTTTGGGGAGCGCATCCCCACCGATGTTGTTTACTTCGATGGTTCGGATCCAGCCAAGATGCATAATTACTATGCTTTTCTGTACAATAAAGTGGTATATGAAATTCTTGAGGAAGAGCTTGGAAAGGGTAATGCAGTATTATTCTCCCGGTCAGCAACCGCCGGTGGCCAGCAGTTTCCTGTTCACTGGGGAGGGGATTGCTCTGCTACTTATCCCTCTATGGCGGAAAGCTTGCGAGGAGGGCTTTCCCTTTGTTTGTCGGGGTTTGGCTTTTGGAGTCACGATATTGGCGGCTTTGAGGATACCGCCACACCTGATCTCTACAAACGGTGGGTTGCTTTTGGTCTACTGTCTTCTCACAGCCGACTGCATGGTAGCAAGTCTTACCGGGTGCCTTGGCTGTTTGACGAAGAATCAGTGGATGTGCTCAGATTCTTTACTAAACTTAAGTGTCGCTTGATGCCTTATGTCTTTGCCGCCGCCTGTGAAGCTAGTCAGCGGGGGATTCCAGTCATGCGGGCCATGATCCTAGAGTTTCCCGATGATCCCGGTTGTGATCATCTAGACCGACAATACATGCTGGGCGAGTCTCTACTCGTTGCCCCTGTGTTCCATCCCCAAGGAGAGGTAGCATATTATCTACCTGATGGGAAATGGACCAGCTTTCTCACCAACGAGGTTGTTCGGGGTGGGTGTTGGGTAACAGAATGCCATGGTTATCTGAGCCTTCCGCTAATGGTACGGGAAAACTCAATTATTCCAGTGGGGTATGAGGAGAACAAACCAGATTATGATTACCCACAGGGTGTCACCTTCCACGTGTTTGAGCTGCAGGATGGCCAGACATGTAGGGCAGAGGTTCCCCGATTAGACGGTGATCTAGCCATGAGCATAGGAATAAGGAAAGAAGGCCGCAGATATTCAGTCAAGGCGGAGGGCCAGGCTGAAGACTGGAGTATCTTGCTGAGAAATATCCCGAGCCTTGCTTCCGACACTGGCCTCAACTGGGAAAAGGACGTGCTTGGTGTCAGAATTCTACCCGGTGACCTCCTGGAATTTGATTTCGAGGTTTAGAGGGTTCTAGCCCGTTCTCTTTGGCTGTGTCAATGATGCCATTATCTGTTCGCCACCATTGGGTCGAAAGCTACAGGAACAAAAGGAACAAACGACAACCCGGATCTTGCGGCTCAGAGATCCCTTACGAAAATCGCTCGATGATAATGTTACCAACCCTCTTAGCTATAGCCATTATTGTAAGCATAGGCGGGTTTCCCAAAGGATGGGGAAATAGCGTTGAATCGGCAACGTACAGGTTCTCAGGAAGCCTGGGGTTGTGAAAGGTTCCTGCTTCCTGTCTTGTGAGCGGCAGCATACCGCCGGGATGTCCGGTATTTATCGTCCCTAGATAGGCTTCTGCACCATGCCCATGTCATCTCACTAAAAGGTGAGAGCTATAGAATACGTCACCGCCTAGCGCCACCGGCAGTGACAACAACCGTCTAGGCCTATGCCAATGGAAGGAGGAATGCATATAGGGGTGACATACACCAAGAGCAAGAGGCATGTGGGAGGCAAGAGCTGACAGAATGCTCTTTCCGGGGATCTGTCACTCTTTACGTGGGGATTTTTCATGGCC
>JAAYSL010000177.1 GCA_012518315.1 Bacillota bacterium
GAGCCCAGTTCGCTTCCACATAGGTCTACCTCCCCTACTGAATAACAGGGGTTACGAAAATGAGCACCTCTTTATCAGATGTGCGCTTCACATCGCTTCTAAAGAGCCAGCGAATTAGTGGGATATCACCCAGTATTGGTACTTTTCTGGACAAATCAGAGAAATCCTGCATGGTCATGCCAGCCAAAACCGCGGTTTGCCCATTAGCGAGCCGTACCGTGGTAGAAACGGCATTCCGCTTGACTATCAGATCCGGTCTTGCTTCACTAACAAAATGGCTAACCTCAGGGGCAAGGCTAAGGATTACTTCATCATCACCGACAACGGTTGGGGTGACTTTTAGTGTAACACCAACCTCGATGCGCTCAACCCGAGAAGTCTCATTTTCTTCTGGTTTGATGAGTAGGATCTGCCGATCACCGATAAACAGTTCCGCAGTCTGCCGATCGGCCACCATAACCCTGGGGTCAGCATGGATCTTTGCTTCTTGCTTTTCTTCTAGAAGTTTTAGGTTGGTTACTAGTTCTCCCCAGATATTGGTCTGTAGAGTAAGCAGACTACCATCAAATCCCACCCCAGCAGTCCAATCCCTATTCACGCTCTGACCTTTGGCAGCACTGAATTCCAGCAGGCTATTACCTAACTCTTTAACCGCACCCGAAGATACTTCAGTTACCAAAACTTTGATCTCCACGGTTTTCCTCGGTGTATCTAGCCGTTTGATTAGTTGCTTGATCCGCTCTAGTTCCAGTGGTGGAGCAGAGATGGTAAGCAGGTTGCCTGCCGCAGTTCCCTTGATGTATGTTGTTAGGAAAGCGGGCATCTGATCCAGAACGTCCTGAGCTTTGGCATTTTTAAGTTCTATGACTTCCGTTTCCACCAAGGCACCGAATGTGGCATTTCTTGGATCCGGTAAACCCACAAAATAGAAATCATCGACTTTACGGTAGGTAAACCCCCCAGCAAAAAGGATCATACGTAAAGCCTTTTCCAAGGGCACATCCACTAGATCGGCTGTTACCTGTCCGCTGACCGTCTGGTCGGCAATGATGCTGACTCCGGTCTGCATAGAGATCTCACTTAAGGCCTCTCTTAGATCAGTATCAAAAAGCATGATGGTCACCAGTGGCTCATCCACCGTCTCGGCCAGGGCATTACCAGCCAGCAAAAGCAGCAGCAAACCTAGACAAAGCAGTGAATACTTGCGTTTCGCCATTTCACTACCTCCCACCTATTACCTACAATTGATCATTTTCCCTAGCTCCCTATAGGTACAACAGTATATATGATTGTTCCTTCATAGATGCCCGGAGCATCTTGCCATGTTGCAAGTAAGCGAAAATCCATCTTGAATGTGGTCTTACCCGAGGTAGCTCGTTGAAACAGAGCCTTGCGAGTATTGGACTTCAGTTGCATACCAAACCAAGGGCCATCATCATGGGCGGTTGTAATGCGATACCCCATCTGAGTGCTGGGTATCTCGGCATTGTTGGGGCCCTTAAGGCCATCATCTAGTGAGATGAATAGTATATGGGCAACATTACCCCCGACTTCGACCTGAACGGCACCCAGCTTAGTCGCGAGAATACCGTCTTCGAGCATCACAGCGTTTTTCGTGGTGTCGAAATCATCCCCCTCGAAAACTAGTTGTGGTACATTGACCTTTACCCATAGCACCTGGGGAACATCTAGGATTACATTGACTGTTGCCACATCCAATACCTTGGCATGTATCGGCATTGCAAAGGCGAGTAGCAGCACCAAGCATGCCACCAGTACCCCGACTCTGGTCGCCATAAAAAGCGCCTCCTACTGTTACCAATTTTGCCAGCATTATTCCTCTTTCCTGCTATTATATTCCATAATATCGGCGTGTTCTTAAAAAGATGTTAAAGTACCCGAGGGAATTGAGACACAAGACTTTGGGAAGAAAGCCTTGAACCATGGACTTTGTCCAATCACGATATAAGCCCCCGGCCTCATAGAGCAGAGTCCGGGGGCCTAACGTCAGATATTCTTAGGCGGGACAGTTTATGCTATCTCCCATCCCAGCATCCTGAGTTATCTACCAGTCTGGCAATACTACCTAATCCCAGGCAGCCACAGTGAATGTTAGTTTATCGCGGTAATCGCCAGCATGGTAATGTGTCCAGTAGTCCTTGTCCCACGAGGCTTTGGCTGTGAGCCTACCCGATCTCGGAAGACCCAAAGTCCACAACAAAGGACTCGAGAATACTTGTTCTCCCGCGCTTCCTGAACCAGTAATGGGCCACGGCAAACTCCGCACACTCACGTCGTATGACACCCAGTCATTGAGTCCTTGAAAGGGCCAGAGAAACCCCCTCGATTCGACGGTCAATCTAACACTGCAGTTCGATTTTACGTTAAAACCTGCTATCCCCTCACCATCTCCCTCTAAGTCAGAAGGCAGCTCTAGCTCTAATGATTCGGGGACGGTAACCATAGCATACTTGGGTATGTTGAGCTTCACATCCATGGTTTCTTTCCGCAGCTGTTCTCCAGCCATTACCGCAAAACCTATACCCAATACCATAGCTATTACTAACATCGATAAGGCTATCCTTTTCATTTATACTCCTCCTTGGTGTTCTTGCTTAGTGTACAAGCCATGGCAAAACGCATGTGCCTTTTCTGCTATCCTTTCAACCCCCTCCAAGTCTGTCTTGTGCCTTGGTACAGCAGTCAGCTTATTTGCAACTCATCCGCATTCTCAGTATAAACTGCGGCTCTCAAGGTATCATAAAACGGTGTTCAATATTTTCTAATAATGAATCGGGACCTGCCTTCTCAATAGATTAGCCTTTGAGCAACATGTCTACAGTTACTCTTGGCTCCAAGGCGCGTATTAGCCATCAAAAAGTCCATTTCTTCATCTTGCTCCTCACTCTGGAGCTAGAATAGAATGCTAATGATGCCATCACTTCACCTTAGTCAGACATGGGCTAAAAAGAGAGTAAGACGAACCCACTTCTATCCTACTGTTAGTTTGATAATACTGGCGGGCTACTAAAGAGATGTCAAAACACCATCATGAGGAATCCCGATTTTCCTATGTATTGTCGCTTGAGAACAAGCAGTAGGCGGGTTACCTTGTTACGCCGTTCGAGAACCTTTATGGATGGGACAACCATAGCTAGATGTGGGGAAAAACCGAAGTGCTCTATAAGCCGTTCTGAACAAATAAAAAAGTAAAACAAGGGTTAAGGGTATTGCTTTACCAGATAAACAGGAATGTGCACCTGATCACTAAAGGTGAATTTCTGGTTGCTGCAAAAACAACGAGACTGAGCCAAGCGGGCCTAGCCTGACCCCGTCTCTCTTCTGTGGCTACAATGGAACTACCCTGGGAACACCAAGTCTCAACCACTCCGACTAACCGTTCTCAACTCCCTATAAACGATACCCTATACCCACGCAGAAATAACTCTCGCTATCCCAGTTTAGCTTATACCCCGCATGAAGTAGAAAGGCACCCCTGGACATCCAGGCATCCACGCCAACTGCGTCCCAATCAGAATCCTGGTATAGCACATATACTTGAGCCTTAAGATCTGGTCGCAAACTAAACAGCGCATAACCCTTGTATAGGGGCTCCTCCAAAAAGCGAGTATCTATACCAACAGTGATGGCCTCCGATAGATCAAAGGAAGCACCGGCGGAAAAATACGATTCCTCCGTTATGTCCTTCCATCTGGTAAAGGGAACATCGTGGATACCAAGATGAACACCCACGGGCCCGATACTATAGGCCCCCCCTAGATCCATAAGCCAAGCCGATTCAGAGCCTGTGATCCAGTGAATGCCAATCCCTAAGTCCAAGTCATCTATTTCCTTTACTACAACTGCTGACAGGATTGTCTCATCTTTTTCGCCACCATATCTGACTACAAATCCCCCATAGCCTTTTGCATAGGCATCATATTCAGTATAGGCAGCCATGACCTCCTCTAGATCCGATGAATAAGATAGATACACCAAGGGAGCATCTCCCACATCAGCCAAGTGAACTGGGTTTTCCAAAGCCCGTCCAATGGTCAGAGCAGCACATGGAGGAGCAACACAGACAAGGACAGCTATCAGTATGGATATCCACCACAGCTTAGCCAATCTACATCGCCTCCTCGATAATGTGAGGAGTGACCATGATCACGACCTCGGTTTCACTCTTCTCAGTACGTTCAGTTCTAAATAGCCTCCCAAACAAGGGAATATCGCCTAGGACTGGCACTTTCCCAACACTTTCACTCTCAAATTCGTGTAGCAATCCTCCAATGACAAAGGTGTCTCCATCTTTGACCCGAACGGTAGTATTTGCCCTCCGACTGGAGATTATTGGGTA
>JAAYSL010000178.1 GCA_012518315.1 Bacillota bacterium
CCAGCCTTAAGGAATTCCTGGGCATTAGCGGCTGAAATTCCCCCGGTAGCCATGAGCGGTATGTGGGGCAAAGGACCACGGATGCTGCGGAGATATTCAGCCCCTAGCACACCTGCTGGAAATACCTTAACATAGTCTGCCCCATATTCATAGGCACTTAAGATCTCTGTTGGTGTCATTGCCCCGGGCATAACCGGCTTTCCATAGCGCACACAAACCTCAATCGTAGTCTGGTTGACCGTAGGAGTGACAATAAAGTCGGCTCCGGAAAGGAGCATGGTTCTAGCGGTCTCTCCATCTAGGACTGTCCCCACTCCTACGGCTACACTATCCGGGAGGCGCCTGCGTACATCCTCGACTATCCTGGTAATCCCAGGGGTCTCGGCGGTAAACTCTAAGGCTAGGATGCCCCCTTCCATCAGGGCCGCGGCAATATCATAGGCGGAGTCGGTCGGTACTCGCCGAATGATGGCTACCACTTTCGTAGCTGCAATCTTGGACAAAACTGTATTGCGATCCATATATGCATTACCCCTTTTCTCAATTTCGAAAACCCTAGCAAAAAGGCGGCCCTCCGCCTTTTCGGCCAAAGACCGCCCAATATCCATGTTGCGATTGCCATTAACGCTTGGAGAACTGTGGAGCTTTGCGGGCTTTCTTCAAGCCATACTTATGCCGCTCCTTCATTCTAGGATCGCGGGTCAAATACCCTGCCTGTTTCAAAGAAGTGCGAAGATCTCCATCATATTCCAAAAGAGCCCTGGCAATCCCATGCCGAATAGCTCCCGCTTGTCCAGATGAACCGCCTCCACTGACATTCACCTTGACATCGAACTTGCCCTCTGTCGCAGTTAGTTTCAGGGGCTGGCGGCAAATTGTTTCCAACACATCACGGCCAAAGTATTCATCGATTGGCCGCTGGTTTATAATAATGTTGCCGGTTCCGGGTCTTAGGTAGACACGGGCAACAGAACACTTCCTTCGTCCTGTACCATAATACTGGTTTAGCGTCTCCTGTGCTTTAGCCACCTTTGTATCCCTCCTTTCATGCGTTTTGGTTATCTACCCTCGCACGGGCTTCTACTTAACGGCTTCCCGGGCCTCCAACGGCTCTGGCATCTGTGCCATATGGGGATGCTCGGGTCCGGCATATATCTTTAGTTTCTTCATCTGATTCCGACCAAGGCTATTCTTAGGCATCATTCCCCAAACAGCCTTACGAATAATCTCTTCCGGCTGCCTACTGCGCAATTCAGTGGCTGTTCGACTACGCAACCCACCGGGGTAACTGGTGTGCCAGTAGTACGTCTTTTTCTCCCACTTCTTGCCGGTAAGCTTGATTTTCTCGGCATTGACAATAATCACGAAATCGCCAGTATCCATATGAGGTGTAAACTGGGGCTTATGCTTCCCCCGCAGTATGGTGGCAACCTCTGCTGCCAGGCGGCCAAGAACTTTGTCTTCGGCATCGACTACATACCAGTTCCTCTCGATATCCGCGGGTCTGGCCATATAGGTCTTACCTTTTTCCATTGGATTTCCCCCCTTTGACAGAACGGTTGTATAGTAACCGCTCTCAACCGACTTCGCAGCGGCCGGGGCTATGTACCGCAGCGGATAGTTAAGAACCGGTTATGGTTAAACGACTCTAGATTTAGAGTAAATCACGGCTGCATCATGCCGAGTTTACCGTCTCCAATTGTAATATAGCGTCTTACTGGTGTCAAGCCTAGAAAGCGATTCGCTAGTACTCCACTTCTACTAGATATAGCCCTCTGGCGGGAACAGTGGGCCCGGCCTTAGTTCGATCTCTAGCTTCGAGAATGGCAGCTACTTCCCCAGGCTCAAGCTTACCTCTCCCCACTTCCAGTAACGTCCCCACAATATTGCGGACCATATTGTACAAAAATCCATTGGCTCTGATACTAAACCCAATTAGGTCTTCCCGGTTCTCCACCCGTAAATGATAAACAGTACGCACTGATGTCTTGGCAGAGCTGCCACTAGTCTGAAAAGATGCGTAATCCAAGGTGCCTACCAATAACTCTGCCGCTTGCATCATGGCGACAACATCCAAAGGCCAAGGCACATGATAGACGTAATCTCGCAAAAATACACTGGCATGGCACCGACTATCTACGAGGTACGTGTATGTCTTGGCGATGGCATCAAAGCGAGCATGGAAGGAAAGTGATACACTTTCCGCCTGCTTTACCCGGATATCCCTAGGCAAGACACTGTTCAAAGCCAAAGGAAATCGTTCCACAGGGACTGTAGAGCATGTATAGAAGTTCACCACCTGCCCTAAAGCATGGGCCCCTGCATCTGTACGACCAGAACCGGTGATTCGCCTCTTCTCTTTGCAGATAGTAGCAATGGCCTGCTCCAGCTCACCCTGGATTGTAGGCAGTGACGGATCGTCCTGTACCTGAAATCCATGGTAAGATGAGCCATCATATTCCACCAGCAACCGAATATTCCGTTTCCGGCCCTCCATTGCCTTTCACCTCTTAGGCCACTTAGCATCGGCTCCTGTCACCATGGCATTGACCATCCCTATCCCCCCAACAAGTTACAGCGCCCAGGCCAGCCAAAGGATAAACACGCCACTGCTGACCAAGACTACGTAATCGGCCAACTGAAAGGCCAGCTCATTTAGCTTGGTACGACCTTCCCCACCCCGGTAGCACCGTGCCTCCATCGCCACTGCCAGTTCATCGGCGCGGCGAAAGGCACTGACAAACAGAGGCACCAAAAGCGGCAGAAGACTTTTGGCCCTTTGTAGCAAGTTACCGGATTCAAAATCAGCGCCTCTGGCCATCTGTGCTTTCATGATCTTTTCCGTTTCCTCCAAAAGGGTTGGAATAAAGCGTAAGGCGATGGTCATCATCATGGCCAATTCATGGGCGGGAATGCCCACTCTTTTGCCAGGCCTAAGCAGATTCTCTAACCCATCAGTTAAGGCAATCGGTGATGTTGTCAGGGTCAGAATAGAGGTGCCCACGATGAGAAGAATCAGGCGAATTGCTAGCATACCACCTCGAGATAACCCCTCACGTGTTAGGGTCAAGAACCTCCACTGCCACAAGACTTCCCCTTCAGTCATAAAGGTATTCAAAACAAAAGTCAACAGGATAATAGCAATGACTGGCCGTAAGCCTCGCAGTAGATAGTGGGCTGGTATCTCAGAACGTAGAACGGCAATCCCGATATACAATGCCGCCAAGCCGTACCCCCAGAATGTATCAATGAAGAACAGTCCCACCACTAAGAAGCCGGTAATCAAGATCTTAGTACGAGGATCTAGCCTGTGCAGCAGAGATTCACCAGGGATATACTGTCCAATAGTTATGCTTTTAAACGTCGGCACCGGCACCCACCCTCGCTTCCTCAGTGAGAATCGCCATAATGGCTTGCTCCGCTTCCTCGACACTTAAGGCACTAGCTGGCAGATCCCAACCTTTTGCCCTAAGCCGTTGCATTAAGGCAGTCATATCCGGGACACCTAGTCCAATCGTTTGGAGGTGTTCGCCTTCCGCGAAAATTTGCTTAGGAGGCCCCTCCATGACAATCTCACCTCGGTGCATAACCACCAATCGATCCGCCAGTTGTGCTACCTCTGTCATGTTGTGCGAGACGAAGACAACCGTTAGATGTCGCTCTGCCTGCAACCTTTGGATCTGGCCCAGCAGATCCTGCCGACCTCTAGGGTCTAAACCCGCTGTTGGTTCATCCAAGACCAATACCGAAGGTTCCATGGCCAGCACTCCGGCTATAGCTACCCGCCTCTTTTCGCCTCCACTTAGTTCAAAAGGTGACCTCTGAGCCAAAGACGGGTCTGCATCTACTGCTCTTAGTGCTCTTTCCACACGACCCCGGACTTCCTCATCAGATATCCCCATATTGCGGGGTCCAAAGGCCACATCCTCCCATACCGTTTCTTCAAACAACTGGTGTTCAGGATATTGAAAGACCAAGCCTACCTTACGGCGAATAGTCCGCAGATCGACACCCTTTTGCCCGATCTCCACTCCATCGATTTTGACACTACCTGAGGTAGGGCGCAGTAGTCCATTAAAATGCTGAACTAAGGTGGATTTACCAGAGCCTGTATGCCCGATAATCGCCACCATTTCACCATCATCAATGGTTAGGTCAATATTATTGATAGCAACCCGGGCAAAGGGAGTGCCATCGTTATATATATGGGTTAGGCTCCTGACCTCAATTGACATAGTGTTGTCACCATCTCATCTACTGTTAGGATCCCCTCTGGCAAGCGAACGGACCTTGCCCTAAGGCGGGATGCCAACTCGATTATAGGCGGCACATCTAGCCGCAGTTCCCGCAGCAAAGCCACTTCTTGAAACACCGTTCTCGGTGGGCCTTCCTTGACAATTCTGCCATCGTCCATCACCATCACCCGACTAGCTAAAGCCGCCTCATCCATGAAGTGGGTAATTAGTACCACGGTGATTCCCTCTTTTTCATTGAGCTCCTTGATGGTATCCAGTACTTCTCGTCTTCCCACCGGATCAAGCATAGCTGTGGGCTCATCCAGAACTAAACATTGCGGACGCATGGCAATCACTCCGGCAATGGCAACGCGTTGCTTTTGCCCCCCGGACAAGCTATGGGGTGCGGCTTTTGCATATTCAGACATACCGACAATTGCTAGGGCTTCATCGACCCTAGCCCGAATTAGCTCCTGCTCTAGGCCCAGGTTCTCCGGACCAAAGGCTACATCTTCTTCCACGGTAGCGGCTACAATTTGGTTGTCGGGGTTTTGAAACACCATACCAACCGTCTGTCTAATATCCCAAAGATGTGCTTCGTCTTTGGTATTCATGCCAGCTACCCACACATCACCACCAGCAGGCACTAACAAACCATTTAGATGCTTAGCTAGAGTGGATTTCCCTGATCCGTTATGCCCCACTACGGCAATAAACTCACCGGAGGAGATAGACAAACTCACTTCATCTAGGGCCGCCTCTTCTATTTCCCCCTGTTCCCGGGTATAGGAGAAACTTATTCTGTCAACTTCTATGAAGTTTTCTCGCCCCATTTGCCATCTCCTCCCGCACCGTCCTTCTCCTTGAACTGGCGAAACAGACCATGCAAAAAGCGACGCAGAGGAACTAACCTCTGCGACTTCTCTTCATCTTCGCCATACTGCCTTTATACCCTATGCCAAATGAATCCCGAACCCGGCCATAAATCTAAGACCTGCCCCTCTAGCCTTGCGAGATGGCGGATTGGGGAATTTGTTTGTCGCAGGATAACACCGCTACTAGACGAGCTCGATAATGCTGACGGGGGCAGCATCTCCCCGCCGGGGCCCCACCTTAATGATCCGCGTATAACCACCATTTCGCTCCGTGTAACGAGGAGCGATATTATCAAATAGCTTTTCTACAGCTTCCGGGCGTCCTAAGAAGGCAGCTGCCTGACGCCGGGCATGTAGATCCCCTCGCTTACCTAAGGTGATCATCTGCTCAACTAAAGGTCTTACGGCCTTGGCCTTAGTATCGGTGGTCTGGATCCGCTCTTCCAACAGTACCGAACTCACTAAATTGCGTAACAAGGCTTGCCGGTGGCCGGCATCCCGCCCAAATCTCGCCTGCTTCATGCCAAAACCCTCCTTCCCCTCAACAACCTAACCCCAGCTATTACCAATCATTATTCATCTGGTTCCCGCAGACTTAAGCCCAAAGTTGCCAGCTTCTCCTTCACTTCCTGTAGCGACTTCTTGCCTAGATTTCTGACCTTCATCATATCTTCCTCGGTCTTGCGAGTCAACTCTTCTACGGTGTTGACTCCGGCCCTCTTCAGACAATTATACGAGCGCACCGATAGATCCAGTTCTTCAATGGCCATCTCCAGAACTCGATCCTTTTCTTCCTCTTCCTTTTCCACCATAATCTCCAGCTCATCCCCGGTATCGGTTAGCTCTAGAAAGAGCCGCAGATGTTCGGTGAGGATCTTCGCCGCTACAGTAACGGCATCATCAGGGGCAATGCTACCATCTGTCCAAACCTCTAGAATCAGGCGGTCATAGTCAGTGATTTGTCCTACCCGAGTATCCTCCACAGTATAATTGACACGCCTTACCGGTGTAAAAATCGAGTCTATGGGGATCACACCAATGGGATCATCTGCCCTTTTGTTGCGATCAGCAGATACATATCCTCGGCCCTTTGCAAGTACCATCTCCATCATCAACCGACCATTGGTATCTAGAGTGGCAATGTGTAGATCGGGGTTAACAATCTCCACATCCGGTCCGTGGATAATATCTCCCGCCAGCACTTCTCCTTCACCCTCAGCCTCAATCCGCACAGTAACCGGCTCATCGGTGTGCATCCTAACTACCAGCTCTTTGAGATTGAGGACCATATCTGTGGTATCCTCTACGACCCCTTCCACAGTGGAGAATTCGTGTAAAACACCATCGATCCTGATAGAAGTCACTGCCGCTCCGGGTAGGGAAGACAAGAGGACTCGGCGCAATGAATTCCCCAAGGTTATCCCATAGCCTCTCTCCAATGGTTCTACGGTGTATTTACCATAGAACTCACTAGATTCGACACATTCGATTTTGGGCTTTTCTATCTCGAGCATCTGCAAAACCCTCCTTAACGACACAAGGCAGCCAGACTGAAAGGCACCCATGCCATCCGTGGCAGGCCAATATCGTTCTTACCCGGCCCTTGGATATTCCATCTGGCCGAATCCGATATACCGGCTGCCGGTCCCGAGCCAGCACTCTACCCAAAAATACATTACCGGGAATAGAACTCTACGATCAAGTGTTCTTGTACTGAAATATCCATCTGTTCCCGAGTGGGTACGGCAAGGATTTTGCCTTCCATTTGTTCGAGGTTTACTTCCAGCCATTCCGGTACAGAACGGCCCTGGGCAGCTTCCGCATTGTCCTTAATAAGCTGCATGTTACGGCTATTGCCACGCACGGTAATCACATCGCCAACTTCCACCTCATAGGATGGGATATCTACCTTTCGGCCGTTAACAGCAATATGCTCATGCAGTACCAATTGCCGTGCCTGACTGCGGGAGGCGGCAAACCCCATGCGATACACAATATTATCCAGCCGCAGCTCCAAAATCCTTAGCAGGTTCTCACCTGTGATACCCTTTTGTCTTGAGGCTCGATCATAGTAACGCTCAAACTGACGCTCTAAAACTCCATATATGCGGCGCAACTTTTGCTTTTCCCGCAAGTGTAATCCATATTCCGATACTTTATGACGCCCCTGGCCGTGTTGCCCCGGCGGATAGGAGCGCCGATCTACGGCGCATTTCTCCGTATAACACCGGTCACCTTTGAGAAAGAGCTTTTCGCCCTCTCGCCGACATAACCGGCATACAGGTCCAGTATACCTGGCCATAGAAATCTAACACCTCCAGTTATCACTCATTAGCACCATGTCTTGTTTATAATGCCTATTTGTACCATCAAACATTCACTCTAGTGAGGATGCACCGTTCCCTCTAGACACGTCTCCGTTTTGGCGGCCGACAGCCGTTATGGGGAATGGGTGTAACATCTTTGATCATGTTCACATCTAGGCCAGCGGCCTGTAGGGAGCGGATAGCCGCTTCACGCCCGGCACCCGGTCCCTTCACATAGACCTCTACTTCCCGCATGCCATGGTCCATGGCAACCTTAGCTGCACTTTCGGCAGCTAATCCCGCAGCAAAAGGCGTGCTCTTGCGGGAGCCTTTAAAGCCCATGTTACCAGCACTAGCCCAGGAGACGACATTGCCCTGCTTATCTGTAATAGTCACAATGGTATTATTAAAAGTGGAGCGAATATGGGCTACCCCACTGGGAATGTTCTTTCGTTCCCGTCGCCGGGTTCTTACGCCTCGTCTTGGTCTTGCCATTTATTTATACCCTCCTTCCTTAACCACGGCGCTTGCCGCCGATGGCTCGTCTCGGCCCCTTGCGGGTACGGGCATTAGTTCTAGTCCGTTGACCCCGAACTGGTAGCCCCCGGCGATGCCGGTAACCTCTGTATGAGCCAATATCCATAAGGCGCTTGACATTCTGTGATACCTCTCGCCGAAGGTCGCCTTCTACTACATACTCTTTATCAATGATCTCCCGCAGACGGTTCACTTCTTCTTCTGTCAGATCGCGAACCCGAGTGTCAGGGTTGACATTGGCTTTGCCCAGGATCTCATTACTTGTGGAACGGCCGATCCCATAGATATAGGTGAGAGCTATCTCTACCCGCTTATCCCTGGGGATATCTACACCGGCTATGCGTGCCATATACTTTCACCCCCTGCTTAACCCTGTCTTTGCTTATGCTTTGGATTCTCACAAATCACCATAACCCGACCTTTGCGTTTAATGGTTTTACACTTCTCGCAAATAGGCTTTACCGCTGGCCTCACCTTCACTGCCAGCACCCCCTCTATTTTTTTCGATAGACTATACGTCCACGGCTCAAGTCATATGGTGAAAGCTCTACCGTTACCTTGTCACCAGGCAATATCCGGATAAAGTTCATCCGCATCCTACCGGAAATATGGGCTAGAACTTTATGACCGTTCTCTAGCTCTACCCGGAACATAGCATTCGGCAAAGGCTCAACCACCGTGCCTTCAACTTCGATAGCATCTTGTTTGGCCACTGTCAGTCAACCTCCTCACCACCGTCTTGCAACCTGTCCAATGCGGCCCGGATATCGGCATCACTAACCGAAATGTTGGCTAATAGTTTGGCGCTGATCTCTTCTGCCACCACTTTGTGGAAACAGATATGCCGAATGTTCTTGTGTTTCGGGCGTTTCACAGACCGCAATCTACCATCGGCCACCAGTACTCTTTGCCCATTGTAACCTACTACTAGATATCGCTGGCCCGAGTCTCTGCCGGCTCTAGATGTGACGAGCTGACCCAACTGGGCATCCACAAGCTTCCCTCCCCCCAGAAGCGCTGCTTACGCATCTATGGCACTACCCAGTCAATTGTAAGCTTGAGCTAGGCTTGTGTCAAAATGAGAGGGCCATCTTCGGTGACGGCTACAGTATCCTCAAAATGGGCCGATAAACTCCCATCGGCTGTGACCACAGTCCAGTTGTCAGAGAGAACGATTACCTCCCAGCCCCCGATATTAACCATCGGCTCTATTGCCAGTACCATGCCCGGTTTCAAGCGGGGTCCTCGACCTGGCCGACCAAAATTCGGTATCTGTGGTGCTTCGTGCATACTCCTACCGATACCGTGCCCCACGAAATCTCTCACCACCGATAAGTTGTGTGCCTCAACATAGCTTTGCACAGCGTGGCCAATATCTGACAGTCTGTTACCCGCAACAGCCGCTGCCACGCCTTTTGCCAGAGCCTTTTTTGTCACAGCGATCAACTGCTCTGCCTCCGCAGAGACCTCGCCTACCGGGTAAGTGCGGGCCATATCGCCATAGAATCCGTCCACCACCGCGCCGATGTCGATACTAACGATATCCCCTTCTTTTAGTGTCCTTGACCCTGGTATTCCGTGAACAACCTCTTCATTGATTGAAACACAGATATTGCTCGGGTAACCATTATAGCCCTTAAAGGCAGACAATGCACCATGGTTACGGATATATTCCTCCGCCAAAGCATCCAGGGAAGCGGTTGTAATACCCGGTCGGATTGCTGCTTGGACAACTGCATGGGTTCTAGCTACCAATCGGCCAGCTTCCCGCATTGCCCGCAGCTCATCCTCTGATTTTAGAACTATCATTTTGTCCCCCCGCTAACTACACATTTCCACTGGGGCGCTGTTTTCCGTCCCTACTTAATGAAGCCCTCATAATGGCGCATGAGCAGCTGAGCCTCTATCTGTTTCATGGTATCTAGTGCCACACCTACCAGAATCAAAAGCCCGGTACCACCAAAGTATAGTATACTGCTGGGCATTCTGGTTACAGTAGCCATTAGATATGGCAAAACAGCAATGACCGCTAAGAAGATAGCCCCGGCTAAGGTAATGCGGGTTAGGACCCGATCGAGATACTGGGCCGTGGGCTTACCTGGTCTTAGGCCGGGAATAAACCCACCGTACTTCTTCATGTTATCGGCTACTTCCATTGGATTAAAGGTAACAGCCGTATAGAAGTACGTAAAAAAGAACACAAGTAGTACATAGAGTATATTGTAGCCAACCGAGCCATATCCGATGAAGCGATTAATACCTTCGATTCCGGGAATAAACTGCGCCAATGTCAAGGGAAAACTCAGTACGGAGGAGGCAAAAATAACTGGAATTACTCCTGCCTGGTTAACCTGCATGGGAATATGGGTAGTTTGACCTCCATACATACGGCGCCCTACTACTCGCTTGGCATACTGTACAGGGATACGCCGCTGCCCTTGCTGCACCATAATGATCCCAGCAATCACAATTACCGCCAACACCACAAAAGCCAGCAAGCTCAAAATACTGATACCACCGGCACCCACTGCCCTCACTGCACTCCAAGCCTGACCCGGCAAGCGAGCCACAATACCTGCGAAAATCAGCAAGGAAATACCGTTGCCGATCCCCTTCTCTGTTATCTTCTCCCCTAACCACATCAAAAAGCTGCTCCCGGCAGTCAAGGTAGTGATAATCAGAACGGTATTAAAAAGTCCTGGATTGCTGACAACACCATAGGCCCGTGCGGTCATGGTAATGGCAAACCCTTGAATGACCGAGAGTAGCACTGTACCATACCTGGTGTATTGCTGTAGTCTCTTCCGCCCTTCGACCCCTTCTTTTGACATCTCCTCCCATGCTGGGATTACGATGGTCAATAACTGAATAATGATCGATGCGGTGATATAAGGGTTTACCCCCATAGCAAACACCGAAAATCGGGTTAGGGCTCCACCGGCAAACAAATCTAGAAATCCAAAGATGTTGCCACCGGTAGTGCCTAGCTGCTGAGCCAATAGTTCAGCATTAACTCCCGGCACTGGTACATAGGAGCCCATCCTATACACTACGAGTAAGGCTGCCGTATACAAGATCCTGCGGCGCAAGTCAGGAATCCGCAGGGCATTACGCATGGCCTGCAGCAACTAGATCACCTCTACTTTGCCGCCCGCGGCTTCTATTTTGGCAGCGGCAGATTTTGTGAATCCATGGGCCTTGACTGTCAATGCCTTCTCGATGTCGCCGTTTCCTAGAACTTTAACTCCGTCCGGACCAGCTTTACGAATTAGCCCGGCCTCCATCATCATCTCGGGAGTGACAATAGTGCCTCCCTCAAAGCGGTTTAGATCCTCTAGCTTGACCTCGCTATAAATCTTCTTGAAGATATTCGTAAACCCACGTTTTGGCAATCTACGCTGCAAGGGAGTCTGGCCGCCCTCAAAATGAGGACCCTTACCACCACCGGAGCGGGATTTTTGACCTTTTTGCCCCCGGCCCGACGTCTTGCCTAGACCAGATCCGATGCCCCGGCCCACCCGCTTACTCTTGGTGCGGGCTCCTGGTGCAGGCCTTAGCTCGTGCAGTCTCATGTTTAGCACCTCCCCCACACTAATCAAGCTCCGTAACTTCGATAAGATGTCTTACCTTAAAAACCATCCCCTGAATTACAGGAGTATTATCATGGACTACTTCGTCATTGAGCTTTTTCAAACCCAAAGCCCTAATGGTGGCTTTCTGATCCTCGGGACTACCTATGGAACTACGTTTCCACGTGATCTTCAACTTTTTGGCACCCATGTCCTGCCCCCCTTTAGCCAAGCTCTTAGGCGTGGATCTCCTCTGGGGACTTACCCCGCAACCGAGCAACTTCCTCCACCGTCTTCAAGGATTGCAGCCCCCGCATGGTGGCTGCCACGATATTGATGGGGTTGGAGGATCCCAGCGATTTTGTCAATATATCCCTAATACCGGCGGCTTCCAGAACCGCGCGCACCGGCCCACCAGCAATCACTCCTGTACCTTCTGCTGCTGGCTTTAAGAAAACCCGCGCCCCGCTAAATCTAGTAGTGATCTCATGGGGGATAGTGGTACCAACAATGGGCACATAAATCATGTTCTTTTTAGCCTCATCCACACCTTTGCGGATAGCTCCGGCTACTTCCTTGGCCTTGCCAAGTCCAGCGCCTACATGCCCATTACCATCGCCTACCACCACTAAAGCGCTAAAGCTCCGGGTGCGACCACCTTTTACTGTCTTGGAGACAGGGTTAATGCTTACTACCCTTTCTTCCAATTCACCTAGGGTGTCTGGATCGATCCGGTCTTTTCCAATTGCCATGCTTCTTGCCTCCCTCCATCTAGAAGTCCAGTCCTGCTTCTCGGGCCGCGTCTGCTAGGGCTGATACTCGCCCTGCATAGCTATTGCCCCCTCGATCAAAGATCACCTCTTTGATCCCTTTATCTAGTGCCCTTTGTGCAACCAGCTCTCCTACCGCTTTTGCCGCCTCAATGTTGCCTGTGCCATCTAGCCGATCCCGGATTCCCGGATCCAAAGTAGAGGCTGCCACCAAGGTCGTGCCCGTAGTATCATCGATGATCTGTGCATACGTGTGCTTTAGGCTACGGTAGACGTTGAGGCGGGGTCGCTCGGCTGTACCGATCACCCGGTTGCGGAGCCGAAGGTGCCGTTTGCGTCGGGCGACCGTGCGTTCAAATCTTGCCATTTACCTTCACCTCTTTTTACACTTTACCTGCCTTACCAGCCTTGCGCCTGATCTGCTCACCAGCATACCGGATACCCTTACCTAAGTAAGGTTCTGGCGGCCGCACTGCACGAATCTGCGCAGCAGTTTCACCCACCAGTTGCTTGTCGATCCCCTTAACCGAGATCCGTGTCGGTGCAGGAACTTCGAACTCGATACCCGGCTCAGGCTCGATTTCAACTGGATGGGAATAGCCCATACTCAAGACCAGTGTGTTTCCTTGTTTTGCTGCCCGGTATCCTACTCCACTGATCTCAAGATCCCGCTGGTAGCCCTTGGTGACACCCTCCACCATATTGGCTAGTAAGCTACGGGTCAAACCATGCAAAGCTCTATGAGCCTTATCATTACCTGGCCGCTCCACGGTGAGAGCATTATCCTCCAGGGCAATAACCATATCCGGGTGGAATTCTTGTGTTAGAGTGCCTTTTGGCCCCCGTACTGTCACTACCTGGCCATTGACACCAACTTCTACTCCATCCGGAACTTGTACCGGCATTTTACCGATCCTGGACACGATTGCCCCTCCTTTCGCCCAAATCAAGACAATTGCTGCTTCCGTTTTGAACTAATCTACACCTCTTGGTCAACCAATTACCACACATAACAGAGAACTTCTCCACCTACACGTTCCTTGCGAGCCGTCCTATCTGTCATTACCCCTTGAGAAGTAGACAAAATAGCGATCCCCAGTCCCCCTAAAACCCGGGGTATCTCGTCCTTTTTAGCATAGACCCTCAGTCCGGGCTTGCTGATCCGCTTGATGCCGCTGATCACCAGTTGCTTGTTGGCTCCATACTTCAGATAGACACGCAAGAATCCGTGCTTTCCATCATCAACTACTTTGTAATCCCGAACATAGCCCTCTTCTTTAAGAATCCGCGCCACGTCTACCTTTAGTTTAGAGACGGGGATATCCACACTGTCGTGCTTCGCGCTGTTTGCATTGCGGATGCGCGTTAGCATATCAGCGATCGGGTCTGTCATTACCATTACGCAACCCCCTTCCTCATGGCTCTTCCTTACCAACTAGCCTTCCGAATACCCGGCATCTCACCTCTGGAGGCCAGTTCCCGGAAGCAAATCCGGCATAGATCGAATTTACGCATATAGCCCCGGGGGCGTCCACAGATGCGGCAGCGATTATACCGGCGTGTGGAGAACTTCGGAGTCCTCTTGGCCTGGATAATCTTTGATTTTTTCGCCACAGTATCACTCCTTCACGATCACCCTAGAGCTCCAACCCTCCGCCACTCTCTTCCTGCTAACAACCAGGCACTACTGGCGGAAAGGCATGCCCAGAGCTCTCAACATTTCCAATGCTTCTTCATCAGTTTCCGCTGTAGTTTCGATCACAACATTCATGCCCTGTACCCGCTCTACATCATCATACCGAATCTCTGGAAAAATGAGCTGTTCGCGGATTCCAAGTGTATAGTTACCCCGTCCATCGAAGGATCTGGGAGAAAGACCGCGGAAATCCCGAATTCGGGGCAAGGCTACATTGATAAGCTTATCTAAGAACTCCCACATCCTATCGCCCCGTAATGTTACCATGCAACCAACTGGCATACCTTCCCGAATTTTGAAGGCCGCCACCGATTTCTTCGCCTTGGTAATCACTGGTTTCTGTCCGCTGATAGTGCTTAGATCCCGTACCGCTGCATCCATGGCCTTAGCATCCTGAACCGCCGCACCGACTCCCATGTTAATGGTCACCTTGCGGACTTTCGGAACCATCATCACATTATCGTATTGAAACCGTTCCATCAAACCAGGTACTGTCTCTTTTTCATACTTGTCCTTCAGCCGTGGCATTATGCGTCCCTCCTTCCACACCCTTAATCAATGGGCTTATCGCACCTCTTACAGATCCGCACAACCCCACTGGCACCCCGTTCTCTTTTGACCCGGCTAGGCTTTTCGCAGCTGGGGCAAATTAACATGACCTTAGAGGCATCCATGGGCGCAGGGCTCTCGATAATGCCACCTTGGGTATTGGTACGGGTCGGCCGGGTATGCTTCTTCACTACATTGACACCATCTACAATAACCTTGTTTTTCCGGGGAAGCACCCTCAGTATCTTACCGGATTTACCTTTATCTTCTCCTGAGAGAACATAAACCCGGTCACCTTTTCTCACGTGAACTTTCACGGCCACTGGCTCCAACCTCCTTCCCATGGAAACTCTACAACACTTCCGGAGCAAGAGACACGATCTTCATAAAATTGGCATCCCGAAGCTCCCGGGCCACAGGCCCAAAAATACGGGTACCCCGAGGGTTGTTCTGGTTGTCCAGCACCACCGCTGCGTTTTCATCGAAGCGGATATAAGAGCCGTCTTCTCTACCTACCCCTTGCCGGGTCCGCACGATCACGGCTTTAACAATATCGCCTTTCTTTACCACGCCGCCGGGCGTCGCTTCTTTGACAGTTGCGATAATTACATCTCCTACCCGGGCATAACGTCGGCGGGTACCGCCTGGAACCCGGATGCAAAGGAGCTTCCTAGCTCCTGAATTGTCAGCCACGTTTACTACCGACTCTTGTTGAATCATGACCCGTACCTCCTTTCCCCACGACACAAATCTGCCAGTTACCCTACTGGCCTAGCACACCTTTGAAGCCCACCAATCTAGCGAGCCTTCTCTACTATCTCCACTAGTCGCCAACGCTTATCCTTGGAGAGCGGCCTAGTTTCCATAATTCGAACGCGGTCTCCAATACCAGCTGTATTATGCTCATCATGGGCCTTGAACTTGTTCCTCCGATGAAGAATGCGCCCATAGAGAGGATGTTTCACTCGCCGCTCCACCTGCACCACAATGGTCTTATCCATCTTGTCGGAAACAACGATCCCTACCCGGGTTTTGCGTAGATTTCTCTCTTCCATATCCACACCCCCTACCTATTCCAGCATTAGCGGGCAATTCCTAGCTCCCGTTCTCGCAGAATCGTCTTGACTCGAGCGATGTCCCGGCGCACTTCTCGGATCCGCATGGGATTATCGAGTTGTGCAGTAACCATCTGGAACCGTAGGTTAAACAACTCTCCCTTGAGATCATCTAGCTTGCGCCCCAACTCTTCCGATGTCATGGCTCTGATCTCTTCAGCCTTCATGCGCCTCACCACCTACCTGATCACGCGTGATGAACTTCGTCTTAATCGGTAGCTTATGCGCCGCTAACCGCATAGCTTCCTTGGCCGCATCCTCGGGCACCCCGGCAATCTCAAACAACACGCGCCCTGGCTTAACTACTGCTACCCAGTACTCCGGGGCCCCTTTACCTTTACCCATACGGGTCTCGGCGGGCCGGGCCGTAACTGGCTTATCTGGGAAGATCTTCACCCACACTTTGCCACCCCGCCTAATATAGCGGGTCATAGCAATTCTAGCAGCTTCGATCTGGGTGTTGGTGATCCAGCCGGGTTCTTGGGCCTGCAGGCCATATTCCCCAAAGGTCACTGTTGACCCCCGTATTGCCTTCCCCTTCATTCGACCCCGCTGCTGTTTACGATACTTGACTCTCTTGGGGATCAGCATCCCTTATTCGCCTCCCTCTGCGTGCCTTCCCTTCTCAGGGAGGACCTCTCCCTTATAGATCCAGACCTTAACTCCGATCTGTCCATAGGTGGTATCAGCCTCGATGAAACCGTAATCAATATCAGCTCTTAAGGTATGCAGGGGAATACTACCTTCTTGAGTCCATTCGGTCCGGGCTATCTCAGCCCCACCTAATCGGCCAGACACCCAAATTTTAATCCCCTTGGCACCTAACCGTATAGCCCGCTGCTGAGCTTGTCGCATGGCCCGTCTAAAGGACACACGTCGCTCCAATTGAAAGGCGATATTCTCGGCAACCAGCTGTGCATCCAGCTCTGCCACCTTAACCTCGACAATATTGATCTGGGTCTGGCGGCCAGTCATAGCCTCAATGTCCTTGCGGAGACTGTCTACTTCTGTGCCACCTCTGCCGATGACCATGCCTGGCCTGGCGGTGTACACCGTTATCTTCAACCGATTTGCTGCACGCTCTATCTCCACCCGGGAAATGCCCGCGGTATAAAAACGCTCTTTGATCAGCTTCCGCAGGGCTAGATCCTCGTGGAGTAAGTCTGCATAGTTACGTTTGCCAGCATACCATTTACCCTCCCAGTCCCGGATGATACCCACCCTGAGACCAATCGGATTTACCTTCTGCCCCACGCATTTATTCCCCCTTTTCTGCCAAAACCACAGTAATATGGCTGGTTCGTTTCCGTATCCTGTAGGCCATACCCCGTGCCCGCGGCCGAATGCGCTTCATCGTCGGGCCTTCATCTACATACGCCCGTGCAACATACAGCCTGTGCCCGTCCATCTCGTGGTTATTCTCTGCATTGGACATGGCTGATCGCAATGTCTTTTCGATGACACCGGCGGCAGCCTTCGGGGTGTGGCGTAGAATTGCTAGAGCTTCCCCTACTTCCTTGCCCCGGATTTCGTCTACCACTTGCCGGGCCTTACGGGGCGATATCCGTACATGTCTCGCTATTGCCCTGGCTTCCATCCCTCTAACCCCCTTATCAGCTACCGTTTGGCGGCCGATACTCTTTCACTCCCGGCATGGCCCCGAAACATCCGGGTGGGAGCAAACTCACCTAATTTATGGCCCACCATATCCTCAGTAATATAGACCGGTACATGTCTACGGCCATCATGCACCGCAATTGTGTGTCCTACTAACTCGGGAAAAATAGTTGAACGACGGGACCAGGTCTTAATCACTCGCTTTTCGCCCTTTTCGTTCATGGCCTCAACCTTTTTGAGCAAATGATCATCGATAAATGGCCCCTTTTTCAGCGACCTACTCATGCATCAATCCTCCCTTCCCGGGTAATACCGTGCCTCACTTAGCTTAGCGTGCCTTGCGCCGCCGTACAATATATTTATCTGAAGGCTTCCGCTTCCGGGTCTTAGCACCAACGGTAGGTTTGCCCCAGGGAGTAAGTGGTGTTGACATACCGATAGGGGCTCTACCTTCACCGCCACCATGAGGATGATCGGCAGCATTCATGGCCAGACCCCTCGTCTGCGGTCTTCTACCTAGCCACCGGGTGCGACCGGCCTTACCGATGGTAATATTCTCATGATCAACATTACCCACTTGACCGATGCTAGCTCGACACTCCAGTAGCACCATTCTAAACTCACCTGACGGTAAACGCAATGTGGCGTACTTACCTTCCTTGGCCATCAATTGTGCAGCTGTACCCGCCGCCCTGACCATTTGGCCACCTTTACCCGGATGCAGTTCGATGTTATGCACCATGGTGCCAGTGGGAATATCTCTTAGACTTAGTGCATTTCCAGGTTTGATATCGGCACCTGTTCCTGACATCACCGTATCCCCTGGCATGAGCCCCACCGGGGACAAGATATACCTCTTTTCCCCGTCTGCATAATGCAACAATGCAATACGGGCTGAACGGTTAGGATCATATTCAATACCTGCCACCTTGGCTGGAATACCATCTTTATCTCGACGAAAATCGATGATGCGGTATTTACGTTTGTGTCCGCCTCCCCGATGGCGAGAGGTTTTCCGCCCCTTGTTGTTGCGGCCACCGGTTCCAGACAGGGGAGCCAGTAGCGACTTCTCCGGTTCTGTTTTAGTAATCTCATCAAAGGTGAATCCGGTCATGCTCCGCCGTCCCGGTGAAGTCGGTTTAAACTTCTTAATCGCCACTTGTTTTCCCCTCCTTACTTCAGTAATCTCGCTAACACTCGTTGCCACTTGCCACTATTCAATCCAATGCTTTATAGCCCCTCAAACAGCTCGATGCGCTGGCCCTCTTTCACAGTAACGATGGCTTTCTTCCAGTCTGGGCGTTTCCCCTCATACCTACCCATGCGTCTCATCTTTCCAGCTACCCGCATGGTATTCACTTTTTCCACCGATACATCAAAGATTTGCTCCACTGCTTCCCTGATCTGGGGCTTGGTTGCTTTGATATCTACGATAAAAGTGTATTTGTTCTGCTCGAGTAAATCCATACTCCGTTCAGTGACTACTGGCCGCCTGATAATACCTCGCAGATCCGCCACTATGCCAGCACCTCCTCGACAGCTTCGATAGCGTCTTTAGTAAGGATTAGCTGCTCACTGTTGAGTACAGTATAGACATTTAGATCCTGGGCTCGGGCTGTTGCCACTCCAGGAATATTGCGAGCAGATAGCAACACATTCCGTCCATCACCACAGGTAACTACTAGGGCTTTCCCTTCCACCTGCAGATTCTGCAAAACATCCACCATTTTCCGTGTCTTGGGTTCATCAAACCCAAGCTCATCCAAGACAATCAAGTTACCGGTGGCAACCTTAGATGACAAAGCCGATCTAAGCGCCTGCCGCCGGGCCTTCCTTGGCATCTTAAGCCGATAGTCCCGCGGCTCGGGTCCAAAAGTGACGCCACCACCGACCCAAATAGGCGACCGAATACTCCCGTGCCTAGCTCTCCCCGTACCCTTTTGCCGCCAGGGCTTACGACCACCGCCCCTGACTGCACTTCTGGTTTTAGTGGCAGCGGTGCCACGCCGCTGATTCGCAAGATACATAACCACTGCCTGATGCATCAGGCTTTCATTCACCGGGGCTGCAAAGATCTCATCATTAAGCTCTAGCTCACCCACCGTATTGCCTTGCATGTTATATACAGCGACTTTCGGCATCGGATCTGCCCCCTTTCCTGCAAAATAATACACTGACTATGCAATCTATCTACCACTCTTCACACTAGCCTGTACTTTTACCAAACTACCCCGTGTTCCCGGTACACCGCCCTTAACTAGAAGCAGGTTGCGGTCTTTATCTACCCGAACAAGCTCAAGGCCTTGGATGGTTCTTTGCACATTACCCATCCTTCCCGGCAGCTTACGACCCTTGAATACCCGGGCCATACCGGCGGCACCCAGAGAACCAACTCGCCTGTGATACATAGAACCATGGGCCATCGGTCCCCTAGCAAAGCCCCAGCGCTTAATCACACCGGCAAACCCTTTGCCTTTAGTGGTACCAGTCACATCAACCAATTCCCCAGCATTGAAGATGTCAACCTCGATGGCATCGCCCACCTTCAAATCCTGGAACTCAGCTACACCTTCTGTCCGGAACTCCCGTAGATACCGAACACTCTTTGCCCCAGCTTTGGCCAGATGTCCCTGTTCGGGTTTGTTAATCAACTTCTCCCGCTTTTCACCGAAACCAACTTGGATCGCCTCATACCCATCTGTCTCCTGGGCCTTGACCTGGATCACTTTATTGGGTGTTGCCTCTATGACAGTAACTGGTACTAGCTGTCCGTTTTCGGTAAAGATCTGAGTCATGCCTACCTTGCGACCCAAAATCCCTTTTCGCATCTGTTACACCCCCTTGCACTGCCTACACCAATTGACTAATATCCTACAGTTTGATCTCGATATCAACAGCCGCCGGTAAGTCCAGCCTCATCAAGGCATCGACTGTTTTGGGTGTCGGCTCCAGAATATCGATCAGTCGCTTATGAGTGCGCATCTCAAATTGCTCACGTGAATCCTTGTGGATGTGCACCGAACGCAAGACTGTATAGATATTGCGTTCTGTCGGCAGTGGGATAGGTCCTGAGACAAC
>JAAYSL010000025.1 GCA_012518315.1 Bacillota bacterium
AAGGGGGTCGGCGCTCTGTATGTCCGCCGGGGTACCAAACTCGACCCTTTGATTCATGGAGGTGGACAAGAACGCAACCGTCGGGCAGGTACGGAAAATGTTGCTGGGATTGTCGGTCTTGCTACGGCCTTAGAGCTTGCAGTAGCAGAGATGAATAGCTCGGCGAGGCGACAAGAAGAGCTAAGAGATCAGTTGATCAACGGGATTTTGGAGAAAATCCCCCATACACGACTAAATGGGCATCCCGAAAAGCGTCTACCGGGGAATGCGAGTTTATGTTTTGAGTTTATTGAAGGTGAATCTCTGTTACTCAATCTAGACATGAGAGGCATAGCAGCTTCTAGCGGCTCGGCCTGTACATCGGGCTCACTTGAACCATCCCATGTGCTCTTGGCTTTGGGATTACCCCACGAAATAGCCCATGGCTCCTTAAGATTGACTTTGGGGAGAGATACGTCGAGAGCAGATATCGATGCAGTGCTTGACGTGATGCCGGGGATTGTGGATAAGCTACGGCAGATGTCACCTTTGTATAATGCCGATACCATATTTCAAACACACCACTCGTGAGAGCCTACTGGGAGGGGAGATGAACCCTATGTATAGTGAAAAAGTGATGGATCATTTTACTAATCCTCGTAATGTTGGTGAGATTCCCGATGCCGATGGAGTTGGGGTCGAAGGAAATCCAGTCTGTGGGGACATAATGAAACTGTGGATCAAAGTTCAGGATGGTCGTATCATTGATGCCAGGTTCAAGACCTTTGGCTGTGGAGCGGCCATAGCCACAAGCAGTATGATTACGGAAATGGTCATAGGCAAAACCTTAGAAGAGGCAAAACAGATTAGCAACCAGGCAGTGGCCGATGCTTTAGATGGTCTACCTCCAGTAAAAATGCATTGCTCTAACCTGGCTGCTGATGCGTTGGGTAAAGCCATAGATGATTATTTAGCCAAGCAAAAGGGTGCAGATGGAAATAATGGCTCAGCGTCATAAGCGGGTAGTTGTAGCTATGAGTGGTGGTGTGGATAGCTCCGTGGCCGCCGCTTTGCTGAAAAAGCAAGGCTATGAAGTTATTGGAATCACCATGCAAATCTGGCCAAAGAATGGGGATGTCAGTGAGGGTGGTTGCTGTTCACTGGTGGCCGTAGAAGATGCCCGAAGGGTAGCGGCTAAAATCGACATCCCCTATTATGTTGTCAATCTACAAGATTCGTTCCAAGAAGCAGTCATAGATCCCTTTACCAGGGAGTATTTGGCAGGCCGTACCCCAAATCCTTGCATTCTATGCAATAAGAGAATCAAGTTCGGCGCACTTTGGGAAAAGGCCCGCCAGCTAGATGCCAGCTATGTGGCAACTGGTCACTATGCGAAAATCAAGCAAGACAAGGTAACCGGAAGATACCTTTTGTGCCGGGGAATGGATGAAAGTAAGGATCAAAGCTATGCTTTGTACAACATGACCCAAGAGCAATTGGCCCATACCCTCTTTCCCTTAGGTGGTTATCTCAAAGAGGAGATTCGGGCTATGGCTGCCGAGTTTGGACTAGCTATAGCAGATAAGCCCGATAGCCAAGAGATTTGCTTTGTGCCAGACAATGATTACCGGAGGTTTTTGCGGGAGAATGCACCACAAAGCCATCAGCCTGGTGAGATCGTTGACCAGGATGGCAATATCCTAGGTCAGCACGAGGGGCTGGCCTTCTACACCATCGGGCAGCGGAAGGGCCTTGGGCTATCTAGCCCAGAACCACTTTACGTTATTAAGCTAGATAGAGAAACCAATCGAGTGGTGGTGGGAAAGAACCGGGATGTCTATGCCCAACGGCTTAGGGCACTAGATGTGAATTGGATCGCAATACCAAGCTTACAAGACGAGGTAAAAGTGGAAGCCAAGATCCGGTATAATATTTGTCCAGCAGCTGCCTTGATTGAACCTGATGGGCAAGATAGTGATGCTGTGATTACCGTTTTTGACAAGCCCCAACGGGCGATTACTCCGGGACAGGCTGTTGTCTGGTACCAGGAAGATGTGGTTATCGGGGGTGGCATTATCGAAGAAGAACTGTCTTTTCCTTCCTAGGCATGTAGTTGTTCCTTCTATTCTCCGGCCTTGTTTGGGACATAATACGGTTGGGTGAGGCATAGTATGTTAGCTCTTATCCATAGGCATAGATCTAGGTGTTGCCTCACCGAGTCTTGGGCAAAGCAGCACAACAAGGAGGAGATCGCGTGAACTCTCGTCTTACCAAGGGACTGCTCTATGGCGGCCTCATCGGTGCGGCCATTGGTGCCTATTGGATGCTGAAGATCGATCGCTCCACTGAGAAGATGCTCCTTGAGCGAGATCGGCAGATGCGGCAATCGGCTCGGCACACGGTGGTAGCATTCAAAGATGGAGCCCGGAGAATGGGTTCTGCTTGGCAGTCAGGCAAAGGCGCCGTCAAGGCCGGATGGCAAGCTCTAAGGAACTAAGCAAGGGCGCGGTGAAGCCCTAATGCGGCGCCTTTGGTATGCTCTGTACGGGGTGGGCCTTCTTCTAGGCTTGTTTTTTCTCTATTGGGTTAGGGAGATCTTGGCTCCCTTTGTCTTGGGGGCGGCAATAGCCTACCTGGCCAACCCCTTGGTAACGAAGCTAGAGAAAAGGCAGGTGCCCCGAGCGGCGGCTATCATTGTGGTGTATTTGGGGTTCTTTGTTGTGGTTAGTCTATTCATGTATGCGCTAATTCCTCGTCTCGTGACAGAGCTCAATCAGGTCATTGTTCATTTGCCCCGCCAAACCGGCAAACTAGAGGATATTACCCGGGGGGCGGTGGGGGATCTAAAGCGCCTGCCTTTACCGGTCAACCTGCAGGAGGCCATTAACCATATCATTCAACGCTCTGAGCAGCTAGTACAGCAGTTTGCTAGAAAGCTAGTGGATTTCCTTGTGGGGGTTTTTTCCAAGCTCTTTTGGTTTTGGTTGGCACCGGTTTTGGCCTATTATCTCCTCCTAGATTGGAATAACATCGGAGAGCGGTGCACAGAAGCTGTCCCTACATCCTTTCGCCCAGCTTTTCTCCTTTTGGTTCAAGAGATCAATGGTGTACTGACTGGTTTTGTCCTGGGAAGATTGATAGTCTCTACTATAGTCGGTCTTCTGGTGACTTTTGGTTTGGTAGCATTAAAGGTTCAGTTTGCTACTCTCCTTGGTCTAATCGCCGGAGTGTTTGACTTGATCCCCTATTTGGGCCCGGTCTTAGGACTGGTGCCAGCCATGATCTTTGCCTTTTTAGCATCACCTTGGAAAGCTCTTTGGGTAGTGGTGCTCTTTGCTGCAGTC
>JAAYSL010000179.1 GCA_012518315.1 Bacillota bacterium
ACGACCTGGTCATAAACCGGATGGACAAGAATAACGATATGGTGGCCAAGTATTTCGATAATCCGGAGTTTCAATACCTAGTGCAGCAGGCCCTTTACCGAACTATCTATGATGATATCCATGCTCAGTAACCTTCCTTAAATACTTGCCTCTTAAGAGATGTTTGTAGGCTCCCCTAGGGTAAGCCTATTCTCTTCAAAGAAGGGAGGGCTATCAATGCCGAGAATGGACCGGCAGAGCTTTAACGACGCCAAGACGATAAGGCACACTGGTGAATTCAGAGGCGGCAGTCCGCTCCTTCGAGACTTTGTCAGGCCTAAAGATACGTCTGGTATCGGGTACCTATTGGACCGGCCCCGGCCAACCTCTTTCTATAGGACTGTTTGACACGTGGGTGCTTGATCCTGGGCACGCCTTCCCCGACATCGGCGGTGGAATGATGGGATCGCCCATGCATACTTATCAGATCAATATCTCTTTGGGACTGCTAGACTACGACCTTAAACAGTGTGCGGGGGCCCGTGTTAGACGACAAGACTGGGCCCCTGAAGAAGCCAAGCTGATTGACAACGACTATTACAAATGGGAACGGGAAAATAGCATGGGGCAGTCCCCTAAGCGTAAGACCGCTCGTGCTGCTCGGGAGGCGCAGTAGGAGCAAGATAAGAAGACTCTCGGGGAGCGCATTAGGCAGGCTGTTGAAGACTACATCGCCGCCCAGAGGCAATTGTCTGCCTGCCTTCTTTGCTGGCATGCAAGAAAGAGACCTTGCAGTACAGGATTAGGCAGCTAAGGCTCACCCATCAATGATTCCGCTTTAGGGGCGGCACATTGGGCACACAGTTTTTCGATGGTCCTTGTCCTAAGAAAGTACTAGGAGGAAAGCGGTAATTGTGGCAAACAAGGCAGAAAATCGTTATGGCTTACCAAGACCGATAGAGGGGTCTTTGTAATAACGGGAATCATGGCTTCCGGCAAGTCTACAGTAGCGGAGCTCCTTGCAAAAAGATTCGAGAAGGGAGTCCATGTGCGGGGCGATATATTTCTGCGGATGATTGTATCCGGGCGGGAGGAGGTAACTCCGGATGCTTTGGAGGAAGCACTCAGGCAGTTGAATCTCCGCTATACCCTGGCTGCTTCTACAGCAGATACATACTTTGGAGCAGGGTTTACCGTTGTCGTGCAGGACAATATTCTCGGTGCATGGCTTCAGGAATTCGTGGCAATGATTCAGAGTCAGTCTCTGGCTGTGGCGCTTTCGTTTAGATGATGCTCAGGACGTGCAGAGGCTGGCTGGGGACTGGGATGTCGCCAAGAACGCTCTGGTGGTGAAATCTATTGAATTCTGTACGTAAGGCTATGGAAGGTCAGGAAGATGCTCTGAGGGCAGTCCTTGAAGCAGCCTACTTGGCCATTGCCAAGTACCAAGAGACCCGCGGGGAGCTTGAAGAAAAGGAGCTGCGGCGGGCCATTGCCGAGGCAAGCAGCTATTGTGCGCGGTTCAAACCCTTGATCCCTGTATACAAGCGTCGGTATTTTGACATTATTGATAGCGCTGACCAGATCGGCCTATTGGCGAGGGACCTGATCATGACCTTTGATCGGGCTATATATGAGCTTCACACACGTATGGAAAGGAGCCAGGAGGAGCGGGATTCCCTGGGTCCCTGGAGTAAGCAAGTGCTGGAGATACTGGATGGGCGGCGCTCCCTTCCTTGTGATCTTGTACCGGCACTTGGGCAACATGAAGGCGAAGCAAACTTCATAACATCTGGTCATACTGTGGTAGGTGGCAGGCGAGTGGGCCCAGTGCGGGTGATTCAGCGGGATAATGACTGGGCATCGGTAAAGCCTGGTGAGATAGTGGCGTGCTCCATGACCAGCCCGGATGTGGTGATGGTCGTAGAACGTATAGTCGGATTGATCATTGAACAAGGCGGTTTGGTCTGTCATGCGGCGATTTTGGCGAGGGAGTTTAACATACCTTGTGTCGTTGGATGTGGCAGCTTTCTCTCTGAGCTACAATCGGGTCAAATGGTGACTCTAGATGCTTCAACAGGCATTCTACTTAGCCAGAGTGAATAACCTGACATAGGCTTCATATAGGCTGCCTTTGTGGTTAGCACAGCATGTTGAGATGCAGCTAGCACATTGCGGCCCCATCATGATCCGAAAGCCAATAGGCATACTCACAGCCCGGAGGTCGATTATATGGTTTTCTGAGCCAGACTTACGTAGTCAGGAATAGGGGCGGCTTAGGTGGTTACCAGCCTTGATGATGACTGTGACTGCAAGAAGCCGCTACCTGGGTTAGTCGAGAGAGCTGTCAGGGATTTTGGCATCAATGTGTCCGAAAGCTACGTCATTGGGGATATGGGAGCTGCGGACATGAAACTTGCTGAAACATATGGAGCCAAAGGTATTCTCGTGCTGACTGGGGTGGGGAAGGGAAGTGTGGGAGAGTTCAGACACACTTGGGCTGCCCCTCCTGCAGCACGTCAAAGGCCGTGGGGAGATCGCGCGATTGACGTTGAATCATCAGACGCAAAGTGATATAATTGTCACATAGGGAGACAAATATGTCACTGGGAGGTAGGATGGTGGTCAAGAGGATTTGTGAGTCTTGGTCAAAAATCGGATGGCTTGGTTTTCTTGGTTTTCTCGGTTTTTTGGGCTCTGCAAAATCGTATTCGGGGGAACCGCAGTACATCTTCTTTGCCTTTTTCGGCTTCTTTAGCTATTTCTTCGTCGGGCGCATGGCCAGAGAAATTCCTGATGAACGCATGATGCAGAGCTATCAAAGGGCAGGTTTGTCTACATTAAGATTCTATACCCTGCTCTTGGCATCCCTGTTTGCATTTGTCATCTTGAACAACAACGCATTTCATATTCAATATGTGTCCATGAAGGTGATCGAACTTGTAGTCGCTGTTGTGTTTGCCTTTTCCTTGATTCTTCGGTCATTTCTTGTCTACTACTACGATCGGGTGGAATAAGGTGGCGAAATTCAAATGCAATCTGAAGAAATACAGACAACTATCGAACTTGACTCAGGAGGAACTTGGTCAGATAGTAAATGTCCGCAGAGAGACTATCCAACGATTGGAAGCAGGGAAGTACAATCCATCCTTGAAATTGGCGATCGACATTTCACGAGCTGTGCGCACTCCCATTGAGGATATTTTCATCTTTGATTAGGCAGAGAGCAAGAGATAGCTGCGGCTGCGGAAGCAGCAGTCTGGATCGCTATAGCAGCTAGCGCTGCTTAGAACTTGAGAAGCAGCATTGTCGAACTGAAGGCTGAGACCATGACGATGTTGCATGATCGTGAATCGCAAGGAATATCGATGGGAATAGGTGGAATTAGTAGTTGGGCAGCTGATTGGAGCCTCACAAATCTTCAGTCGAACAATGACACTGGCGGAAGGCCATGGGAAGTGCCTTTTCGCTGGAAGAAGGAGATTTTGGTGAAGAGCGACCCAGCCACGTTGAGCTTATCTTGACAGGGTGGGACATGCCGCATTCGTTGCTAGAAGCGGCAGATCTAGTAACTGAAATGGTTGCAGTCAAGCAGCCCTACAACCGTGGGATCCCGGCACATAAGGGTATCACGAGAAAGTGAGGCATGTGCGTTGGCGAAAGATTTGGCTTATGGCAACGGCGTTCTCATCCTACAAACGGCGATCAAGGAAGTATGGCTTGGCGAGCTAACTAGCCAAGATACGCGGGCCTTTTATGAGCTGGTGCAGCGCAATCGAGAGCACCTTACCCAGTTCGGTGATTACCAAGAACTTGTTGCTTCAACCCTGCAGGATATTGAAGATTATTTCGCCGCTCCCCCCGTTAGTAACACCCGCATGGGAATCTGGCGAGGTGCAGATGAGCTAATGGGACGGGTAGATTTGGCCCCAGTGGGACCCGGTGCGTTTGTCTTGGGCTACTGGATTGGTTCTGAGTACGTAGGGTATGGCTACGTAACGGCAGCTTGCCTTGCCCTCATGGACTACGGGCAAGAGGAACTGGGTGCCACGGATTTCTGGGCAGGTGTGACCCATGGGAACGATAAGAGCGCCGCTGTCTTGAAGAGGTTGGGTTTTCGTACTGTGGAGAGACTAGCAAAGCATACGCGATTTCATCGCAAGGCTTGATCTCGGCAATAAACTATGACATGCATCTACACATATTCCATGAGTATACTCCGGAGGAGAGCCGCAGGGCACACCTTCGGATTCACAGACCAAAAGGGCCGCGCCCTCTCCCAAAGCTAATAACCTGCGACTTCCTGGGTATCTTGCTCATGGCCACATAAGAATATCGCGCCTCCCTTCGACATCCCCTCACAGGCCAATTTGAGTTGAGTTCGTCCTTGCGAATTA
>JAAYSL010000180.1 GCA_012518315.1 Bacillota bacterium
ACGCACCCCGATGATCTCGAGATAGCAGTGGAAAAACATACGGCGAGAGTGCTCTCCCATGAACTTTGCCATGCAATCGGTGTGGAGCACCACCATCACCGGGGAGTTCCCATGCCTTACGACCCCCCGGGCCCGTCCAAAGGGAATCAAAAGTGTGTCGTTTGGATCGACTACAAATTGTGCTATGACTGGTGGTATGAAGGCTCCCTCAGCGATCCCTTTCATATCCGTGTCGACGAGTCGTCATTTTCCATGCCGTGGCCGCTTTTTCTCTGTGGCGACCCGGCCGGTGGGGAGTCGGCTCAGGCATGGCTAAAACATGCCCATGATGTGGGCTGTTGGGGGCAAGTGGTAGTATCGGATCGATATGATTGACCTAATCAAGCCTTAATGCCTACCGATGATTGTTTTTCCCCACTGGGGACAAAGAGCCAAATAAAGAGGGTGCCCAATAGTCCGACATAACCACCAATACGGAAGGCTGCCAAAATGCCGGTAGTATCTAAGAGACGCCCGAAAATCAAACTACCTGTGATCCCCGCCAGGCTCCAGGAGACAGTTGCTAGAACAGCTTGCCCTGTGGAACGGAACTGGCGGGGTACTAATGCATCCACCATGAGTACCGCGGAAACATGGAAAAGGGCAAAACCAATACCGGCTAGAGGTTGGAGTAGCATTACCAGCCAGGGGATAGGAAACAACGCGTTAAGCACAAGTTTCAGCCCAAAAAGGCCAGTACTAAAAACTAATACCGGTTTATAACCGAATCTGTCGATCACCCGTGGTGCCATAAGAAACATGGGTACCTCTACCAAAGCCATAGTCGCAAAAGCATAACCGGTTAGGCCGGTAGCTCCGATAGTATCAAGGAATATCGCGAAGAAATTCTCTCCCGCTGTATTGGCGGTCATGACTAGAAAGATGCCACCTAACAGTACAAGCAAAGCCGGATTAGCTAAGACTGGCCCCAGTCGCATTGATTCCGAGTTTGCCCAGGACTCACCCTTAGCCGGGGTTGTATCGAACCTAAGAGCTACACAAGCGGCCCCGGCGGTTATCCCCGCATAGACAAAGAACATATTGGTAAAACCAAAGCTCTCATAGACTCTTCCAAAAGTGAGAGCAGCCAGAGCAAATCCTAGGGAGCCCCAGAGGCGATACTGGCCAAAAATGTTCCTTTCCTCTCCGAGGATGTCCAAAGCAATGCCGTCAAACATGGAAGAAATCGAACCGGAAGACACTGCGTGACCAAGACGTAGAGCAAAAAAGATGGCAAAACTACCGGCCGCGAAAGGTTGCAAGAAAGCTAGGCAGCCACTCATCCCTAGGGCAAGGGCTAAAACGGTGTTCTTGTTTGATGCATCTGAGAGCCGACCCCATAGAGGCTGGGTTAGCATTACCAATACGCTAGCAGAAGCCCCCAAGAAACCGATGCGGGTGCCAGACCAGCCCAGATTTCTCGATAGATACAGATTGAAGAACGGAAACATGGCCCCACTTGCCATGAAAATTAGGGCATACTCAAGGCCAATTAATCTGCGTTCTCTATAGCTATGTAGGGGCATTACCGGCTGGCTCAAAGACTTCACATCCTATGTTATCATGCTTAGAGAGATCCTCTCTCTTTGCCGGTCAACATCCAGTACGCGAACCTGCACTATATCTCCTACCGACACCACTTCCAGAGGATGGGCTACATAACTCTGGCTCATTTCAGAAATATGAACTAGGCCATTACGGCCAACGCCGATATCGACAAATGCACCAAAATCCACGACATTAGTTACTGTACCAGATAGCTGCATACCTTCCTTTAGGTCATCTAGGGTAAGTACATCCTTTCGAAAGAGTGGCTTAGGCAACTCTTCCCGGGGGTCTCTACCTGGTTGCAGAAGGGCATCGATAATATCTTTGACTGTAGGAAGACCGGCGCCGAGCTCCTTAGAAACCTCTTCTGGTTTGAGATCGGCAAGACTTACCCTTAGCTCGGCAGAACCTCCTCGATAGGATAAAGCTTCTAAAGGCACCTCGGCAAGCCCCAGGATCGCTTTCGCCAAGTTATAAGACTCTGGGTGTACCGGTGTATTATCCAGTGGATTGGCAGCATCTCTAATCCTAAGGAACCCCGCGCATTGGGTAAAGGTCTTTTCACCCAAACCTCGGATTTCAAGGAGCTGCCTTCGGTCACTGAAGGGGCCTTGTGTTTGCCGATATTCAACTATCCTCCGGGATAATGTCCTGGATATTCCCGCGACATGTTGCAGGAGAGCAGGGCTAGCGGTATTCATCTCTACCCCAACATGGTTGACACAAGATTCAACTACCGCTGCAAGGCTCTCCCCTAGACGTTTTTGATTAACATCATGCTGGTATTGACCAACACCGATAGAGCCGGGGTCGATCTTAACTAGTTCTGCCAAAGGATCTTGAAGACGGCGACCAATGGAAACAGCCCCCCTGAGGGAGACATCTAGCTCGGGGAATTCCTCTCTTGCCAAATCAGAGGCAGAGTACACCGAGGCGCCGGCTTCATTGACAATCAGATAGTGCAAGTCTCCATCCCAGGCATCGATCACCTCTGCTACCAATGCCTCTGTTTCCCGAGAAGCAGTACCATTACCAATAGTGATTATCTCTATGGAGTGTTCTTTCACCATGCCAAGCAATACTTCTTTAGCTTCTTCCCAGCGTCCTTGAGGAGCATGGGGATAGATTGTGAAAATCTCTATTAGATCACCTTGCTCATCTAGCAAGGCTACTTTACACCCGGTTCGGTAAGCCGGATCAATTCCCATCACCCGTTTCCCTGGTATAGGGGGCTGGAGCAAAAGCTGCCGCAAATTAGCGCTAAAGACCTGTATAGCCTGGGTCTCCGCTCTCTCCGTTAGTTGGTTGCGTAGCTCCCGCTCTATCGAGGGGGCGAGCAACCTCTGGTAAGCATCATGGCAGGTTTCGCCGAGCATCCCCTGGAAAAGGCTATGGGGGTTAGAGATGACCTCACGGCCAATAGCCTCAACAATTTTCTCCTGGGGCACCATCAGGGTTACCTGGAGTATTTCTTCCTTTTCTCCACGATTAATAGCTAAGACGCGATGGGAGGGTATGCCGGTGAGCTCTTCGGAAAAATCATAGTAAAGCTCATACTTACTAACAGGTAATTGGCCTGAAGGCTCAGCTGGTAGTCGACATCGGGTGACCAAAAGACCCTCTCTTTCACTAATTCCCCGTACCAGAGCACGGATTTTGGCATCATCGGCAATCCATTGAGCAATGATATCTAATGCCCCGGCCTGGGCATCAGCTGCAGATTCTACTCCTTTTTCGGGCTGCACATAGGGAGCTAAGATAGCATCCATGTCTCCCCGGGCAAGTTCTTGCTTCAAGATGAGCTCCGCCAATGGCCGTAGTCCCTTTTCTTCGGCTATGGTTGCCCGAGTACGGCGTTTTTGCCGATAGGGACGATATAAATCCTCTACGTCTTGGAGTTTGGCGGCCTGTAAAATAGCATTTTTCAACTCATCGGTGAGCTTCCCTTGTTCTTCGATGAGGCGCAGGATCTCACCCTTCCGCTCCTCCAAAGAGCGATAATACCGCAGTTTTTCTTCGATAGCCCGCAGGACCACCTCATCGAGCTCACCCGTAGCTTCCTTGCGATAGCGAGCAATAAAAGGAATAGTGTTACCCTCATCTAAAAGATGGCTAACACTCTCCACCTGTCCAAGCTTAATATCTAACTCCTTGGCAATTACGGTATTGATATCCATAGTTGTATTCCGCATCTCATTCCCCATTATCTAAACTCAGCAAAGACCGGTGGCAACTCCATGATATGAATAGCGGTGATGGGCCAATAGCGCCATATAGCCCGTCCCTCGACTAGGCCAAAAGGTACAAACCCCACCAGCCTGCTGCGGCTATCGTGACTGTTGTTGCGATTATCTCCTAGGACAAAGACTGTCCCCGGCGGCACTTTCACTGGAGACATATCTCCCCGGGTCTTTTCTGATAAGTAATCCTCTTCCAGCATCTGACCATTAATATACACTGTGCCACTTTGGATGCTGATGATATCATCAGGTACACCGATCACCCGCTTGATAAAATGCTCCTTGGGATTGGCTGGATAGCGAAATACTACTACTTCTCCCCTTTCGGGAGGGCGAAACCTGTAGGTGACTTTGTCGATCAAAAGTTTTTCACCAGTGTGCAAAGTCGGCAACATGGAAGGGCCATCCACTGTGAAAGCTCGAGCAATGAAGGTCATGATAAATAAAGCCAGGATTACGGCTCCCCCTACAGTCTCCAGTAATTCACGCCATAAGGGTTTCTCCTGGCTTGGTGCACCGGTAACAGGCAAAACATCATCTCCTTTTTGGATCAAAACAAAGGCGTATCCACTCAAGCTACAGACGGCGGTCGTTGGTAAAAGATGAAATCTGTCAGCTGCCCTTAGTAGCAGTGGGGTACGCCATCGCTATTTACATTGCTCAGCCAATTCCCTCACCTTATATGTCTTATTCGACCGGTGGTGGCAAGATCCCTGCCCTTCTATTATGTTCCACCGGTCAGCTTTGGGTGGGGGCACAAGCGTTCTATTCAAATTCCCAAAGACACCGTTCCATAAGTTGATTGTACACCCTTGCAGCTTGGTAAAACCGCTGGGGCTCCTTTTTCGCGAGGGCTTCATCGATTTCCTGCCGCAAGAGAATTATCCAAAGCGCTATATCCAACTGTTCCCGGAAAATATCACCGGTTTCATCTCCCTCCGATGCAGGTTCAGCCTCCACCGGTAGGGCGGGATTGGGTTCCACGACGTCCAGATACCATTTGGGAACCTCTCCGGAAAAGCAAAACTGGGTATAGAGCCTACCCTCGAAATTCTCCAATGCTTCCCAAGCTTCTAGGGGATCATTGATACAAAGTCTACGGGTTCGCTTTACGTGCCGTACCAGCCGACCATTAACCAAGGATACTTCTTCTTGGCGTCTGGCCCCCTGTTCCAGTTGAAAACCGATCCGTGAGCTTCCCAGTTCCGATACCAACACAGTATTGGCCAACATTGTTCTGTTCAGGACAAAGACCATCTTTTCCATGAGTTCCTTGTTGTTCAAAAGACGGTGCAAAAAAACCTTACTGGATGGATCCTTCAACAACAGTTGGCTGAACTCCAGAATTGCATGCTGCTTGGCATCCACTTTTCTCACCCCGGACCTTCCTGGTTTCTCCCTGTTTACTCCATTCTTATGCCCCCATTTGCGTTCCATGAACTAGATCTGAGTTCTTAATTTCACTTAACTCTCACTAGTTTCTATCATTCCATAAGAATGGCCCAGATTCCTTTCTACCATCTTAGATTACTCCTTGGTATGTAATGGCTCAAAACCCAGTGATTAACGAATCCTTCTACAACTTCCCGTGCCACTTCCCATATCATGATATACCAAAGGTATATCAAGGAGGCAGATTGGGAAATGGTGGCTACTTTCAATGAATCCCTAAAACAACCGATTGTCGGGGTTGCTTTAGGTGGCGGAGGCCTCAGGGGCACTGCCCATATCGGGGTATTAGAGATACTACGATCCAAGGGTCTACAGATTGACATGGTGGCTGGCACTAGTGCAGGAAGTATCATTGCTGTGCTTCATGCCTTGGGATGGACACCCAAGAATATGATTAGCTTCCTATCTGAAGTGACCATCACTGATTACGTGGATCATGTAGCTAACGTAAAAACCCTGCTTTTGATGGCAACCAAAGGTGTTTTGGATCGGTTCTCTTTGCCTCATCGGTGGTTACCTCCTACTCCGTTGGGATTAATTAGAGGCAGGAAATTCGAGAAACTGTTATGTCGACTGACGGGTGACCAAAGCTTTTATCAAATCAATTTCCCCCTACTGGTTACCGCCACCGATATCTGCAGTGGCCGCCTGGTTTGCTTTTGCCCTCCCGGACTTGTCCAACAACTTGATCGCATGCGGCCAGAAATCATTTTTTCTTCCGACTCTTCTTTAGCCCAGGCTGTTAGGGCTAGTACCGCTATTCCTGGCATCTTTCACCCAGTTATCTGGCAGGGGCGGCTATTAGTCGATGGTGGAGTGAAAAACAACGTACCTTCTGACCTGTTGCACTGGGCCGGTGCTGATCTAGTTATCGCCGTGGATCTTGGCTTCGATTCCGAGTCTAGTGAGAAAATCGATACTATCTTGGAGATCCTCATCCAATCCCTAGACATTATGGGGCAAACCACTACGGAGATCCGCCTTGAGCAAACAGCAGATGTGGTAATCAAGCCCCGTACCGGCAGTGCCTCCCTCACCGATCTAACCAAAGTACCTCAAATGATAGAAATCGGCCGCCAGGCGGCCCTAGATGCTTGGCCTGAGATTACCCTTTTACTCCAAAACTTCGCCAAAAGGCGTTCCCGGGTCTTGCCACACCCGTTCTAAGCTTGTCTTTGCCAGAATGTAACAGGGAGATTCAGGGCTGTTCTCCTTGACACCTTGGTGAACCCTAGATATACTTTTAATACGAACAGTTGTTTGCGAGAATATAGATTCGTGATTGGTAGGTGAAATGCTTTGGCCCCACTAATAGCCTACATCCGTTTACACCATTTTTATGCATTACTGGAGGCTAAACGCGATCTTTGCCTTTGGCAACAGCCCTTTGTGGTTACCCGTGCCCAGAAGATCATTGATGTTTCGCCGAAGGCGGCGGCTAAACACATTACTACTGCCATGGGACTACGGCAGGCTCGCCTTGCTTGCCCTAATTTGCGGGTAGTAGAAGCCAAGGCCCATCCTTTACCGGCGGCAGAGCGGTTTTGGGATGTCTGTGCTGCTCTTAGTCCTCTTGTAGAACCAGAAAGCTATAATAGTGCCTTTTTTGATCTATCTGGCCTAGGAAGCCTTGAGACTATCAGTGAGGGGATCCTCCGGCAGCTCCATTGGCGATTGGAATTTCCTTTTTGCGTAGGCATAGCTCCCAATAAGCTAGTGGCCAAAATTGCCTATTGGGAAGTAACCAACACCTCACTCCCATCACCTGGGCAAAAACCTTTAACCTGGCACCGAGGACGGGGGCAAAATGCTTCTCCTGTAAAGTTGCAGGTCAGCCCAGGAAAAACGACAACTAAAGGCAATAACTACCTAGTTATCCCCCCACAGGATGTAGAGGATTTCCTAGCATCTTTACCGGTAAGTCGGTTATGGCTTTGGCC
>JAAYSL010000026.1 GCA_012518315.1 Bacillota bacterium
CCGCCAGTCAGGGGATGAGTTGAGGAGATGAGCAGATGTTCAAGTCATTCTATCGTAATTATCTCCATGAATTCATGGAAGCTTTGCGGGGCTTGGATGTCGGTACACAAGAGAAGATCATGAATGAACTAGAGTCGGCTAGGCAAGAAGGTCGCCAGGTATTTGTTATTGGTAATGGCGGGAGTGCGGCTTCTTCTGCGCACTGGGCCTGTGATTTCGGCAAAGGAATCAATGTTGGCGAGAGTAAGCGGCTTAGGGTTTTCAGCCTAATAGACAATGTTGCTCTGGGCACGGCCTTAAGCAATGATATTACCTATGATGAAGTCTTTACAGAGCAGCTTAAGAACTACCTAAATCCGGGAGATGTGATTATCGGGCTATCTGTCTCGGGAAACTCAGAAAACGTAGTTAGGGCATTAGCCTACGGAAAGAAGCACGGAGCCAGAACTATTAGTATTATTGGCAATGCCCGGGGTAGAATGGCGGAACTAGCTGATATACCGCTGGTTGTCGAATCGGGGAACTACGGGATTGTAGAGGATATCCATATGTTTATAGCCCATGTAATTTCCCAGTATATGCGGCGACAGTCCGCCAAAGCTGCGAATTAAGGAAGTGTGGAAATGAGTACCTTAGCAATAGTTCATACAACATCGGTGACAGTAGATTCGCTCAAGGCTTTGGCGTTAGAACTGATGCCGAAGGTTAGCGTAGTAAACTTCGTCGATGATTCCATCTTGCCCCAGCTTAAGGCAAATGGCGGAGATGTGAGTAAGATAGCTCAACGGCTGGTTCAGTATGCCAAGTTTGCGGAGGAGGTAGGAGCCTCCGTTATTCTTAATGCATGCTCTTCTGTGGGAGAAGTTGTGCCCTTGGCCCAGGAAGCTGTATCTATCCCTGTGGTGCGAATTGACGAGGCAATGGCCGAGAAAGCAGTAAAGACAGGAAGTAAAATCGTCGTAGCCGCTACTTTGGGTACTACTTTGGATCCAACCATGAGGTTACTGGAGAGCAAGGCTAGGTCTTCAGGAAAGAATGTGACACTAGATGCCTTGCTAGTGGCAGAAGCCTATGAGAAGCTAATCCAAGGGGACAAAGAGGGTCATGATCGACTCTTAGCGGCAAGGCTGGAAGAGGCAGGCAAAACTGCAGATGTAGTTGTTCTGGCCCAGGCTTCCATGGCGCAAGTGTTAACGGCCTTACCAGCATCCAAGCAGGGGAAGTTTCTAACTAGCCCTCGTCTTGGTATGGAGCGGGTAAAGGTGGTATTGGAAAAGGGGCGGGCAGCCGATGCGCCTTCTAGGAATTGATGTTGGCACAACCAACTGCAAGGCTGGTTTATTTGCTGAGGATGGCAGAGAGTTAGCCATTGCCCATCGGCCGACTCCCTATCGGCGGTCAGCTGATGGGTATGGTACGTATGATCCTGAGGAGCTTTGGCAATCGGTGATGGCGGCTTTACAGGAAGTGTTAAGAGACCCCAATGGCAAAGGGGAGCCCGTTAGAGCTATCGGGATTGCTAGTATGGCAGAGACAGGGCTTTTACTTGATACCCAAACTGGAAAGCCTCGTACAGATTTTATTCCGTGGTTTGATGATAGGGCACAGGGGCATGTCGATGCAAGTCTCGGCCAGGTAGAGCCTGTAGAGCGTTTTCGAAGAACTGGTTTGCCACCTAGTTTCAAGTATGGGCTACCTAAGATTTTGTGGCTTAGAGAAAGAGAGAGAGACATTACCCGAGGGGCACTGTGGCTTTCGGCCGCCGATTACATCGCTTACCGATTAACTGGTGTATGTGGAACTGACTATACTTTGGCGACTCGCACCTACGGGTTTCGCATCGATACAAAGACCTGGGATAAGGAATTGCTAGGTGGTCTTGGCTTGGAAGCATCGCTTTTTCCAAGAGCTTTCCCCTCTGGCCATCCACTAGGTAATGTGGCAAGCGGGATCAGGCAGGAGCTTGGTTTAGCCCCGGAAGCTCAGGTAGCCATCTCAGGGCATGATCATATCTGTGCTGCCTTGGCTGTTGGTGCTACCGAACCTGGGATTGTCTATGATTCCATGGGAACAGCGGAGACCTTGATAGGCACGTTGCCAGAAAGGCCTTTAGGTGAGGCAAAGTCTAGTTCTGGCCTTACTTTTGGATTGCATGCCTTACCAGGGCGTATGTTTTGGCTCGGAGGCTTATCTGGCTCCGGGGGTTCCGTTGAATGGATGCGGGGGATTCTGGGCAGGGAACCTTTGAGTTACCAAGAGATTGAAGCAATCTTGGCTCAAGTTCAGCCTAATCCTACGGGGATTATCTATCTGCCATATCTGGCGGGAAGTGGTGCACCTTGGCCGGATCAGACAACTAAGGGAGCTTTTATCGGGTTAGAAAAGCGGCATGGACGAGGTGAAATGCTAAGGGCTATCTTAGAAGGTACGGCCTACGAGATGGAGGCCATCCGCCAGAGCGCTGAGGAAGTAGCTAATATACCCATAAACCGAATCACAGCGGTAGGTGGTGGCACGCAAAACCATACCTGGCTGCAACTAAAAGCCGATATCTCCGGCTGTGAGTACCTCATTCCTCCTGTGACTGAGGCCACTTTGCTTGGGGCAGCCCTAGTTGCTGGTTTAGGGTGTGGGGCACTAGACAGTGAAGATTTGACTACTATAGTTGCCCAGCAAGGGCAGGCTGCAAACAGAGTAATACCAGATATGAGAAGGCACGAGGCCTACCGGTATTGGTATGAAAAGGCATACATCAGGCTACAGAGGCCTTTGAGAGAGTATTATAACACCCTAGCGAGGGAGAGATCTGATTGATTACTCATTTAGGGAAATACCGCAATCTAGTCACACTTAATGACATACTGGGAAAGGCCGAGCGAGAAGGCTATGCAGTAGGCTCCTTCTCTCCCCGCTATACTCCGATGATTGGCGCGGTAATGTGTGCGGGGGAGAGATGCAAGTCTCCTGTGATTGTTCAAATATCTAGTCGGGAACTAAGCAGATATAAGATCACCTTGGCAGAGTTTGCTGAGGAGTTTTATCGGGTGCTGCGGGAAGAAGCGATCTCGGTTCCAGTAGTTTTGCACTTAGACCACACTCGAGAGCAGACTGTCATCGAAGAAGCCATTGCTGTAGGTTTTACTTCGGTAATGATCGATGCCTCCCACGAGCAGTTTGACGATAATGTGGCTATCACCCGGAGGATAGTAGAGCATGCTCACCCGAAAGGTGTATCAGTGGAAGCGGAGCTCGGGCGGATTGGCACCACCGACTTTGTCGAGACTGATACAGATGAGGAGCTTTTCACCGAACCTGAGGAAGCTCGGCTGTTTGTGGAAAAGACCAATGTCGATGCTTTGGCTGTATCGGTAGGTACCGCCCATGGTGTTTACAAGGTTAGACAGCCCCGAGTTGACTTTAGGCGAGTAAAGCAAATTCGAGAGGTCACCGGGGTACATCTGGTGTTGCATGGTGGCTCAGGTGTGCCTTCCGAGATGATCAAAAAGGCAATTCAGTGTCCTGGTGGAGGAATTAGCAAAGTCAATATTGCTACAGACTTAGAGCTAGCTTTCCTAGCTGCCATTGGTAGGAAAGAACCTCTGACCAATAGAGAGTGTTGTGCCTTGGCCCCATCGTTGCTAAGAACTGGGCAGGAGGCAGTAGAAGAGGTAGTGGTAGAGAAGATCATGCATTTTCTAGGTAGTGGTGAAAAGGCTGTCATCGAAAATCCAGGACAGCGAGCGGTGGGAGCTGATGATACTTGCCAGTGACTGGAATACGAGATGAACTGCGAGCTTTAGGCCGCTATATGATGGATAATCAATTGGTGTGGGGTAGTTCTGGTAATATTAGTGCCAGGATCGGGCAAGACAGCTTCCTGCTCAGTGCCAGTGGCGCGTGGCTGGCGGATCTGGCTCCGGAAGATCTGGTGGAGTGCAGCATTAGTGCCAACAGGGCTACTGGAGACAGAAAACCATCAAAGGAATTTCCTTTGCATCGGGAGATTTATGCTATGCGCCCGGAGATTAATGCTGTTATTCATTCCTCTCCTTTTTATAGCACGTTGATTGCTTGTACTAAAGAACCTGTTTTCAACAATTGGTTTGTGGAATCCATGTATTATCTTGAGCGGGTGGGGCGGGTTGGTTATAGCCATCCGGGTTCTGATGAATTGGTGGAGAGAATCAAGCAGGGAATCATGGGGGCTAATGTCCTGATTATGGAAAACCATGGAGTTTTGGTCTATGATACAAGTATCAAAGAAGCTAGGATGGCCTTGCACACCCTTGAGGTAATGTGTCAAATGATGATTGTATCTAGAAGTGCTGGGCTGGAAATCCCGGGTCTACCAGATGGAATCGTGCAGGATTTTTTGGCAAACTCAGGATACCGACCCAGAAGGAGGTGGCCGGATGATCGGGGTTGTAGCGGATGATATCACCGGATCCCATGATATTGGCAGTATGTTTGCCAAGTCTGGTGCCTTAGTTCATGTATTCTCATATAACGAAGGGCTCAGAGAAGAGAATATCAATCGGTGGGAGCTGCCGGATGTCATAATACTTGATACTGACTCTCGGTTTGATTCACCTAAGGTAGCCTATCACAAGGTGTTTCAGGCCACAAAGATGTTACGGAAGCTTGGCTGCCAGCAATTCTATAAGAAGACCTGTTCTGCTTTTCGGGGTAACATCGGTCCTGAGCTTGATGCTATGCTGGATGCTTTGGATGAGGACTTTGCCGGAGTAGTGGTGGGGTTTCCCAAGAATGGGCGCCAGACCATCGATGGTATCCATTATGTGCATGGGGTGAAATTGGAGGATTCTGAATTTCGCAATGATCCCGTACACCCCATGGATCGATCTAGCCTGGTTGAGCTTCTGCAAAACCAGACAAAGCGGCGGGTCGGTTTGGTTGGACATACGGTGATTAGTCAGGGTACAGATCCCTTACGAGAAGAAGTAAGGAGGCTCCGGGGGCAATATCAATATGTGGTTTTTGATGTGGTAGACCAAGACTCCTTGAAAACAATCGCCAATGCTTTGCACCATCTACCGGTTTTCGGGGGGAGTTCTGCATTGGCAGAGGAATTACCGGTTGTACGAAAAGAAAGAAGCACCCAGGGCCTAAGTCCCTTGCCTCCGTCAACTGGTATGGGAATTCTGTGTGCTGCGGGTAGTCTGATGCCACAGACCGCTGCCCAGGTGGAACACATGCGGCAAGGGGGCTCTCCTGTATTTGAGCTAAACTCGCTAAAGGTGCTTGATGAGGCAAAGCGAACTGTCGCAATCGGAGAGTTGTCCCATAGGATTGGAGCCGCTTTGCAGCAGGGCGACGATGTGGTGGTGCATACTAGTAATGATCCTAAGATCGTAGAAGAGACTAAGAGAGTGGGACAGGTCCAAGGGCTATCCACCACCACAGTCTCTCGCCTTGTGTCTGAGGCACTAGCGGAAGTGGTAGCTAATTGTGTCGAGCAATTGGGGCTTAATCGACTCTTGATTGCCGGGGGTGACACTTCAGCGGCAGTTTGTTCCAGGCTTGGGGTAGAGGGAATGCGGGTGTGGCAGGAGATTGAGCCGGGAATCCCTTCTTGTGTATCCCTTGGGGACTTGCCATTGTTCTTAGTATTGAAGTCAGGGAGTTTCGGCAGACCGGATTTTTTCGCAAAGGCGATAGCTCATTTGAGAAGTGAAAGGGAGCGGGCAATCAACTTGGCCAAGTAGCCAGTTGGTAGTGAGGGGTATCCAAATGATTCTTATTCAAAGGCGAAAAGCTATCAAAGATATGCTCTTGCGAGAGAAGGCGGTGAAGGTCAGCGACTTAGCCAAGAAGTTTGGGGTCTCAGAGGAGACCATTCGCCGGGATCTAACCCAACTAGAAGAAGAAGGGTTAGTGGAACGCAACTATGGAGGCGCTATTTTGGTTGAAGAGCTGCAGGCCGCCATGGGGGCGATTCCACCGGTGAATCAGCGCAAGCTGCATCTCTTCGAAGAGAAGGATGCCATTGGCAAGAAAGCGGCTGAGTTTGTCAAAGAGGGCCAGATCGTGATCTTTGATGCCGGTTCTACCACTTGGTGTGTTACTCAGTATCTGCAGTATCTGGAGAACTTGACGGTGGTGACTAATTCTGTAGACATAGCCGAGTCCATGAGCCAGTATGAGGGAACCTCGATTTTCGTGCTTGGGGGCAAGTTGATCAAGAAATCCATGAGTCTGGTGGGTCCCCAGGCAGAGCTGGAGCTAAGGAAATATAACGCAGATATTGTGTTTTTAGGAACCAGTGGCATCAGTCTTACCAAGGGTTTTACTAGCTCAGATATTTACGAAGCTGAGATCAAGCGGGCCATGGTATCAGCGGCGAGACACGTGGTAGTGGTAGCTGACCATAGCAAGTTTACCAGACAGGGATTAATCTCCTTTGCCCATTTTGATGAAGTCGATGCCTTGGTGACTAGCCAGGTAGCGAATACTGCCCTATGCCAGGAGATTCAGCGAATGGGTGTAGAGGTTTATGCCTGCCAAGTCTCGACTATGGAAAGCGGGATGGTGGAGGAGTAGGTGAAGTATCGTGAGTGATCTGTATCTAGGGATAGATATCGGCACATCCAGCACAAAGGTAGTTGCCATGGATGATGAGGGTATAGTGCATGGACTAGGAAGGTCATCCTATCATACAGCCAGTCCCCAGGCGGGCTTTGCCGAACAGGATCCTGAAACATGGATTCAAGCAGTCAAAGAGAGTGTAAGGGATGTCCGAAGTCAGCTAAGGGAGTCAAGCAGGGTACGAGCGATAGGTATGACCGGTCAGATGCATGGATTGGTCATGCTAGATGCACGTTTCCAGCCCTTGGCACCGGCTATTTTATGGCCTGACACCCGGTCAGCCCAAGAGGTAAGGGAGATCAAGGAGCGGTATGGATCAAAGCTGTTTGAACTGACAGGCGGGCCCACGGCTACCGGTTTTCTTCTATCAAGTCTACTATGGATTAAGAAACACCGTCAGGTAATCTATGACAAGATTCACGTTGTACTCACCCCCAAGGATTATGTTCGACTCTATCTCACTGGCATTCCCGCAATGGATCCCACTGACGCTTGTGGAACCGGGGCTTTTCTGCCTTCCGTATCTTGTTGGGCCGAAGAGTTGGTTAACGATCTGGAACTAGATCCTAAGCTCTTCCCAAAGATCCTTCCGTCTGCCTGTATTGCTGGTTCTCTTTTGCCCCAAGTAGCTAAGGAATTAGGTCTAGCAAGTGATATATTGATAGTGACAGGGTGTGGCGACCTGCAGGCAAGTGCCATGGGAATCGGTATAACCTCTCCAGAGCAGCTATTGGTGAATGTGGGGACTGGCGGCCAAGTGTTTCAACTACTAGACCATTATGCTTTTGACCCTCAAGGTCGCTTACATACTATGGTTCATGCCGATGGTAAGTCATGGCATGCCATGGGAGCCATACTGGCAGCCGGGCTTTCAATGAGTTGGATTGCCAGGATTATTGGGGCTGAGGGAGACGAGATGTCATCGTTTTTTGAAGCATCATCAGGTCTTATCGCCTGCGAGGAGGATCTCTTCTTCCTACCCTATCTAGTGGGAGAGCGTACTCCCCATATGGACGAAAAACTATCTGCCTCTTTTTGGGGCCTAAGAGCAGGGCATGACAAGACCCATCTTTTTCGAGCTGTTCTAGAGGGGGTTGCCTTTGCCCTATGGGACTCCTTCGATGTCCTTTCCAGCTTGAGCCAGCAGCCTAAGGTGATCCGGGCCGGTAGTGGCGGCTTACGAGATGTGCATTTTCGGCAGCTTATTGCCGATGTGTTCGGTTTACCCCTTGAGTATACTAACGAGGTGGAAACCAGTGGCTTGGGAGCGGCTCTCCTGGCACAGGCAGGTGTGAGTGGCGCTGATTCAGGTGAGATGATCGATGCATTAGTCAAGCCTGTGGGGACCATTTGGCCAAATATGGTTCGGCATAGGGCATATGCGGAAGGCTTCCAACGTTACCGGCAGCTTGCCCAAGTGATGAAGGAGCTTTCTTAAGGGTTTGGGGGTACTCTAAAAGGGAACATATACACATGGGAAGGAGGTTACCAATGGTTGAGAAGCTATATGACTTCAAGATCACTGATGAGAAACTGATTGAGAGAATCCTAGAAGACGATAATGTGGGCATCAATCACATGGTATTGCCCAATGGGGCAGCTTTGCCGGAGCATTACTCCAACTCGCATGTGTACATGGTGGTGACCCGTGGGAGGGTTACCCTGCAACTGGATGCTCAAGATGAACACCACTACCCGGCGGGGAGCATTATCAATATCCCCTATAAGACAAAGATGAATGTATTCAACCAAGAAGAAGATATTGTTGAGCTATTTGTGATCAAGGCTCCGAGTCCCAAGCATTTTCAGGGGTAGCTAGGGACTGATTTGATTGGTTAAGTGTGTAGCTACAGACAGTGTAAGAGGGAGGCTCTTGCGAGAAGGCAGGGGCCTTTTTTCGTTAATCCTTTGTCACGATACTCACGGATTTTCACGATAGTCCCCACTTTTGTCAAGTTTGTTCACCCCTCGAAGCTGTATTGGCAGTACTTACCAATTAACTTCGAGAGGGTGGGCATTTTTCTTCTTCACTTGGCCGTCGGTGGGTATTTTTCGTGGCCATTTATGTCCATTTTAACCTGGCCATTAACATGGATCCGAAGGCACAATTGGGAACTTATTACGAATACACAGAAAACGGGAAGGAAATAGAGTTGGGGACAACGAAACGAATATACAAAGAAAGGGCGTGGTTCGCGAAACACAAACGTTTGTGGATAACCAATCCAGAGTTCAATACAGACGAGTATATGGTACTAGAATAAAGGGTTAAGTAGATTGCATAAATGATAGTAGCCGCTCTAGGAGGTGATATGACAAGGATTCCAGAGATGTTGATGGGTAGTTGAGTACTAGAATGGCGAGCTAAGGAACTCAAGTCAAACAAAGATAGCTGGACAAGGAGGACCACTAATGAAAAGCAAATTGCATTTAGCGATTGGTTTGGTGTTGGTCTTCACGTTGTTAGTCTGTAGTGTGGCTCACACAGCCCCCATAACCCTTGACTATTGGACGGGGTTTACCGGGCCTGATGGGACTACAATGCAGGGGCTTGTTGACCAGTTTAACAAAGAGCATGAAGGCAAGATCAAGGTCAACATGTCCGTCATGCCATGGGGGAATTTTTACGAGAAGATCGTAGCAGCGGTGATCAGTGGTAAAGCCCCGGATGTTGCCGTGATGCATCTAGACCGAATGGCAGAATTTGCCTCCGGAGGTGTCTTGTTACCCCTTGATGATCTGATTGGACCGTTGGGGTTAGAGGGCTCAGACTATATAGAAGCGGTCTGGAATTGCGGAGTATGGGAAGGCAAGCGGTATTCAATCCCCCTTGACGCACACCCCAATGTAATGTACTGGAACAAGGCTTTGTTTGAGGATGCTGGGCTAGACCCTGATAGCCCTCCCACAGATAGGGAATCGTTCCTGGCCATCACTAAGGCCCTGACTAAAGATATTAGCGGTGATGGTAAGATTGATCAGTGGGGAACTGCGGTCTCAGTAGGGTGGCCCAATTTCCATATCTGGTATTCGATTTTCTACCAAAATGGTGGAATATTGTTCAATGAGACTAATACCAAAGCCACATACAATAGTGAAGCTGGTATCGATGCGCTGCAGCTTCTCGTAGATTATATATATGAACACAAGGTGTCTCCCGAGAATGTTCAGGTGGACTCCGAACACGAGGCTTTCAAACGAGGAGAGCTGGGCATTACCTTCAACGGTATTTGGATGCTGTCTGATTACAAGAACCAGCCCAACCTCAAATTCGGGGCAGGTCCTGTTCCCCAGTGGGGCAGTCAGCGGCCAGCTGTTTGGGCGGGTTCTCACCAGTTTGTATTGCCCAAGCAAAGAAGCTCTGATATGCAGAAAGTGACAGCGGCATTGGACTTTGTCAAATGGATTGGGAACCATAGCTTAGAGTGGGGTTTTGGTGGACAGTTACCTGCCAAACTATCTGTGCTGCGTGGGGAAGAATTTAGACAAGATCCATATCTAGCAAACATAGCTAAGATGGAGACCCATATCTACTTCCCACCGTTTTTCCCCAAGTATGGTGAAGCTACAGGACCGATCTGGGATGCGATCAACGCCGCAGTTCTTAGAGCCAAAAGCCCCGAAGAGGCTTTAGCCAATGCTGCTGATCTGTCGGATAAGATCCTAGCTGGTAAGTAGGAGGCTTGGCTTGTTCGTATAGCAGAAGACAGGACTCGGGGTGGATTCCAGTAATGGATCCACCCTGGGTCTACAAACCTCTTCCCGGTCGGCAAAAGGGGGATCCAAATTGAGCGATGCTCACGCACAGGGTAAAAATGGTGGCGCAAGGTTATCGATAAACCGCTTATTCTCTGAGGAAGGGTCAATATACCCATATCTATATCTCGTACCCCATGGCATTTTCTTTCTAGGCTTTGTGGTCTATCCTATCTTTAAGGGATTGTATGTGAGTCTCACAGATTGGGATATGTTCACCAACTCCGGAACTTTTGCTGGGCTAGAGAACTACAAGCTCCTGTTTAATCCGGAGACAGTGCAGTATGTCTATTACTGGCAAGCCTTGGGTAACACATTTACTTTTGTGCTACTTAGTGTACCTTTGCTTATCGGTGTTGCATTGGGTCTGGCGGTGCTTCTATCTGGCAAACTACCGGCGAAGGGGATATTTCGGACCATTTTCTTCTTGCCGACAGCTTTGACGGTATCTGTAGTTGCAGTGATCTGGCGTTGGCTCCTCAACGCAAATCATGGATATGCCAATTACCTCTTGAGCAAAGTCGGGATAAAGGAGATAGCTTGGCTGACATCGCAACCCTGGGCTTGGATTTCCATCACGATGGCTACTGTCTGGTGGACCGTGGGCTGGAACATGGTCTTGCTTCTCAATGGCATTAACGGAATTCCGGAAGAGCTATACGAAGCATCCAGAATTGATGGTGCCACCTCTTGGCAGATTTTCAGGTACATCACTGTCCCATGTCTGCGGCCGGTAATGCTCTATGTCGGGATAACCACTGTCATTGCCTCCTTCAACCTGTTTGGGCAGCCGCAGCTGATGACCGGCGGTGGTCCCACCCGCAGCACGCTACCAGTCATGCTGCACATTTATGGGGAGGCTTGGGGCAATTACAGGATGGGGACAGCTACGGCGATGGCCTATGTAACTGGATTATTCATGCTAGTCGTCACTTTGGTTCAAGCTAGGTTCCTGTCGGGTCGTATTGAATACTGATCGTAAGCCAAATACCAATTCTGAGGGTGGTCGGCAATGAGAAAGTCGGCATTAGGAAAATACCTGCGCTGGGATTTTGTTCTGGCCTGCATTCTCGCTGTCATCACGCTATTTCCTCTATACTGGATGCTGGTCACTTCCTTGCGGCATGAGACTCAGACTACGGTATGGCCGCCGGAGTTTTGGC
>JAAYSL010000181.1 GCA_012518315.1 Bacillota bacterium
AACTACTTCGCTGCTACTTTGCGAAAAGCAGCTATGGCCTTATCTATATCCTCATCATCTATATGCCTGTGGATTACCGCCCGCAGAGCTGTATCACTTCGAGTGAGAACCCTAACTCCCAGCTCATAGAGTTTTTCGACAAACTGGCTTGCACCTAAGCTTGTCCCTTCTATATCTATCAACAGAATATTGGTCTGATAGTTGCTCTCTATGACACTAACCCCTGGAATGCCCGCCAATTCCTTGGCCAGCCGCTTTGCCCGAGCATGATCCTCCCTTAGCCGATCTACCATATCCTCAAGGGCAATGATCCCGGCCGCGGCAATCACCCCTGCCTGCCGCATCCCACCACCTAAGATCTTGCGAAACTTCCGGGCCCTGGCAACAAACTCACGATCTCCTGCCAAAATAGACCCTACAGGAGCACTCAAACCCTTAGACAGACAAAACATCACTGAATCTACCGGCTTGGTTAGCTCTGTCACCTCAACCCCCAAAGCCGCCGCAGCATTGAAGACCCGGGCTCCATCCATATGTAGTTTGAGGCCCTTTTCGTGTACAGCTTCTGCAAGTGCTCGAGTCTCCTTGACATCTGTAACCCGGCCACCTGACATATTATGGCTATTCTCCATACATACCAGGCTTGTCGGTGCGTAATGGATATTGTCACCCCGCAAGGCTCTTAGAACTTGCTCAGGCCGGATTACCCCTTCGCTATCATCAACTACCCGGGGCATCAAACCACCAATTCGGGCCATTCCCCCCACTTCATAGCCATAGATATGACTATTGGCCCCGAGAATCACCTCATCACCGGGCCGAGTATGGGTCAGGGTCGCCACTAGATTCCCCATAGTACCACTAACTACAAACAAGGCAGCTTCTTTGCCGACCATGCTAGCAGCCAACTCTTCCAGCCGATTGACAGTAGGATCTTCTTCAAAAACATCATCACCCACCGGTGCGTTAGCCATAGCCTCCCGCATCTTACCGGTGGGCTGAGTAAATGTATCACTGCGCAAATCCACAATATCAACGACTGCTTTGCCATCAACATAGTAGTCTCTCATCTTACCTTACTCCCCTCGCAAATTGCCGGTTTTTACCTCTTCCCTTGATAATACCACGATATCGGCCACAATAGCCAGATGATCGGAGGCTAGGGATGGCATGACTGTGTAAAAACTTACAGTAAAGCTCTCATCTAGCCAGATATAATCAATGCGAGGCATGGATTGACCAGGCCCTACATAGAAAGTGCCTTTGCCTATTCGATCCAGTTTTCCGGCATCCTGCAGCTGACTTGCCATTAGGCGAATCTCCTCTGACTCTGGCAAAGCATTAAAGTCTCCCAGCACAACACTAGGCCGCCCTTCCCGATTGACAGCAGCTAGCAATGTTCTGACCTGCTCTAATCTTGCCCCACTAGAAAGCCCCAAGTGAGTGGACCAAACCACAACCTCCCCTTGGGGGGCGGCAATTGTCGCCTTTAATGCAGTACGGGGTTCAATACCCCACTTGGTGGGCAAACGCAGAACCTCTGAGTCAATGATAGGATAGCGACTAAGGATCATGTTGCCATAGTGACCAACACCACGGCTGAGACTCAAGTGTGGTACCCTAAGTGATTCTCCATAGACATGATGCATACCCAAGAGATTTGCCAAAAGCTTAGGTTGATCTTGAAACCTAGAACGCTCACCAAAGTTGCGGTCTACCTCCTGTAGCCCGATAATATCCGCATCAGCGGTCTTGAGCACCGCAGCTGTTTTCTCTAGATCAAGCTCACCGGATACACCTGTACCATAGTGGATGTTATAGGTCATTACTCGGAGCTGGCTTCCATCTCGACTCCCTTCCCTTACCTGGGGCAAAAGATACTGCCTACCTGGCAAGGACTCACTTCCAATAGTCGGCGCCACCTCATCTTTCCCAGCAGGCACCGCCACTACTGGCATAGCTAGATACCGTGTGTTTGCTGTAATCATGAGCAATATACTAAGTAAGGCAATTACGAGAGCTGTAGCCACGGATTTGTGCACAGGAATGTCCTTTCCCTAACTGAATTATTTCAATCCCCTATGTCTGATCTAGCCATTGCTAGGGGGAATCCGGACTCCCTGATCCCCCAAAACCCGTATTCCAATTCCTTATGTCTGGTACGAGCCATTGTTAGGGGATAACTTCTTGATTCCATGGCCTAAACCTGCTACCTAATGTCCTGGCAATTTCTCCAGCTCCTGCAATAGGGCTACGCATCTACTGGCAAGGCCACATATTCCCTGCCAAGTTCAACAATCTGGGCCCCACCACTGGTAATCTCAGTAAATGCCTCTTTCATCCTAGCCTCCTCACCAGGTGGAGTTAGCACTGTAAAGCAAACCTGAGCCCCGTACTCGATGTCTTCTAGGCGCCAAGGTGACTGCATGACCACATTCTGCAGTTTGCCAGCAAAGGTATAATCCACAGTAATCTCAAAACGATTATGGAGCACCATCTTCACAATGCCAGCAGCTAGAATGCCGATCTTGGCCCCTTCAGTATATGCCCGCACCAGGCCACCGGCCCCCAGCAAAGTCCCACCAAAGTAGCGGGTTACCACAACTACCACATTGCGCAAATCCATCTGTTTGATCACTTCTAGAACCGGCATACCAGCTGTCCCACTAGGCTCACCATCATCACTAAACCGCTGTAGCTGATTATTTTCTCCGATTTGGTAAGCATACACATGGTGTGTTGCTTGTTTGTGCTCACTTTTCACACTCTCTAAAAGGCTAAGGGCCATAGCTTCATCTGTAGCTGGCCCCGCAACACCGATAAACTTCGAGCGCCGGATAACCACCATGTCACTGCCGGTGCTTCCTAAGGTCAAATACTCATCTAGCATCCTACCCCTCCTATCGAAAGGGAATAATCGAACCCGTGTTGAAAGTGTTATTGGGCTATCATATTTTTACAAATAAGGGAGTGAACTCTTAGTGTCAATTAAGTCAAACTGGGAAACGCTTTACCAAAATGCTGTACACAAGAACTTCCCGGCTCTGGAATCTGTCCCTGGTGTAATCGTGGGCTTTCATTCTACGATAGATGGTTTGAAGCGGGTTATCCCGGAAGAAATCGAAAGAATCCTTTCCGAGGATCCTACCCTGGAAGAAGAGGTTATCCGCCGCCTAGGGACAATCCCTTCTGAAATTCGTACACCTGCCGATCTTCTCGTTGGGCTAGCTAGTTCCCTGCAAAACGGCAAGGCTTTGCAGCTGATGATTAGAGAAAAGGCTACTTATGAGTGGGTGATGCAACACTTAGGCTATGACGAGATCCGCATGGGTGGAACCTCTGGAAATATGGCCAATTCCCTGGCACCCTTGCCTTTGCCTAAGATCCTGGCTTACGCCAATCCCCTAACCCGGGAACAAGCAGAGCTTTTTGTTGATTCGGCAAATCTCTTTGTGATTAACCAGACTGGGGATTTAGAGCACCCTCATACTGCCTGGCAAGGAGAAGGCATCTATGCCATCCATTGGATCTTTGAATACCCGAAGGGCCTAAAACTTACCATTGGTGATACTGTCCTTACCAGTCCCCGGGCCAATCGCTTCATCGCAGCCTGGAATCCGGTGAACAACAAGCTGCAGATTGAGGCCAACTTTGCCAAGCACCTTCCTGGGCTACTGGATGAGTTCAGTCATTTCATCGTTTCTGGGTTCCATATTCTATCAGAGACCTACCCTGATGGCACCACCTGGCTTGATTATCTAAGACCTGTAGCTCGTTTCCTTAGAGAAACTAAGAAGACCCATGCCCATCTCCAATTCCATTACGAATTCGCCTCCATCGCCAGCAGCGCCATTCGCCAAGGTATCATCGATCATATCTTGCCCACTGTTGATAGCCTTGGCCTAAATGAAGTAGAGCTCTGTGCCATCTTAAGAGACCAAGACGAACAGAAGCTAGCCCGGGATATTGAAACCCATACATCTATGGCCGCAGTACTAAGAGGCCTAGAACGACTAGCTGATCGCACAGGTCTTCGTCGCATTCAGCTCCATGACTTGGGCTATTATCTAGCATTAGTGGATGCAGAGTTTACCGATGGCGAAAAATGCCGTGATGGCATGCTGTTTGCTGCAACACTAGCCGCCAGTCGCTCTACCATTGGCAAAGTGGGGAGTTACGAAGACATCCTTGCGGGACTTGACGTACCCTTGGCAGATAAGACTACAGAGCGCTTAACTGCTTTGGCCGAGGAGCTAGGATCCCCAAGCTTCATCGAAACCGGGATTGGCTCCAAAAATGGCCGTCACGTAGTATTCGTACCGACCAAGGTTGTGGCTAAACCAGTTCTCACTGTGGGACTGGGAGACTTGATCTCATCTTCTTCCTTAATATTAGGATAACAGAGCCAAGATGCCATTGCCTGGCGCTTTACCCTAGGATGAAGCATGCCAACTAAGATGCAAAAACCTTTTGTATGTAAAGAGGGGTATCTCCCAGAGGTACCCCTTAAAACCCCCGGCCGGAGCGACTGTAAGAGGCAACCTGGGGGCTTCGGCCACGTTGATGATGAAAGCCCTCTGCCCGCCAAATATGCCCACTAGCTGTCCCTGTTACCCGCCGATTCCCATCCCGCAGTTGCCGAGCAGCCACATGGAGGAACTCTTTAACCAGCCCACCATAGGGTGAACCAGACAAAGATACTCCCAAACGGCGCAAGTGGGGAATCGCCCGGGCATCGCCGGTCTGTAAGAGGCTTCTAGCTACAGATAGCTTCTCTTCCCAAGTAGCGGCCTTATCTAATAGGTTAACCAAAGCCGGGTAGACCAGTGCAGGTCTTATCCGGGCAAGAAAGTCAACTATGGCTAAAGCATCCTGGACACCTATTGCATCTTCCTTGAGCCTACTTACGGCTTCCTCCACTGCTTCCTGTTCAAGGTTAACCAAGAGCTCCATTACCCGGGTATATAGAGTGGTTCCAGCCCTGATCTTACCCAAGAGTCCCAGCGAAATCGCCACCGTCTCTGGGTATTGTAACCGCTCCAATAGTCCCATCACATTGACCGGAGCCCAGCCCCCACCAGGCGCATCCTCCTCAGCTAGCTCCTCAGTACTCAATACAGCTAGAAGCACGTGCTTGATCGAGTCACCGGCCATGACTAGACGCTCCGCTGCCTCCGTGTCAAGGGGTCCACCGGCAAAAAGCAACAGAAGATCATCATCTAGCTCTCCCCGCCTCAGAATATCGGGAGTGTCGGCAGGCATCATGGGATAGCGCAGATTGCGAAAGGCCTTTAGATCTACAACAGGCTTACCTGTATCAGTCCGCCATTTTTGCCTTTCTCTTTCTACCGTATCTACAGGGAATGAGAAATGGGCAGCCACTTCAAAATTCTGAATCGCACCGAGTATGCCCCTTAACCACATTTGTAGACGTGGCTTTGCAGCGTAAAACCAAACCGGCCTAATCTCCGCTCCCCGCAAGGCCATAGCCCCCACTTGACCTACTATTTTGGCCGCCTTGTCGTTATCTTTCTCCACCAAAGCTTGTGCCTCTCCAAGCAATCGATCAGTACTATCGGTGGCACTATAGTCATTGGTTCCATAGGCTTCAAACATGTGGCGGAACACGATGAATCTCTGGGTCAATACCCACCCTGTTGTCTGCAGGAATGTCTCAACTAGGGCTGCCACATCCATAGCCACATCGTCTGCCCGCAGTCTATCTGCCAGATTGCCAATAATAGCAGCAATCTCGTCGAAAACCTCCTCAGTTTGTTCCGGTGCCTCCAAAGTAGCCCAGAACATGGCAAAGCTCATTAACATCTCAGTAGAACTGGCATAACCGGCTAGAATCAGACCTTTATCATAGAAGTACATGGAATCCCGTAGATCCAAACAGGTTTCCACGAATCCTTCATGGTCAGTAATATAATCTAGTTCCTCCATAATTTCACGGTACTTCTCCATCGAATGCGACCCCTCCCACATTGACACTGCCGGTCTGCCGTCAAGCTCGGACGTGGCTAGCCTAAGTGAGTATTCTCCTTCCTGCCCTATGAGGCATCTACCCCAAAGCCAGCCTACCACTAAAGCTAGCCAATCACTGGGCTTTGGACTGCAATCTTCCCCGGTTTTCTAGCCATGCTTGCAGGTGAAAAAGGCCTGCCACGGTCTTGGCATCTTTGAACTCGCCAGTTGCTGCCATCTCTAGAGCCTCTCGTATAGGAAGATAAACCACCTCAATATCCTCTGAATCATCTAGGTTCTGCTCACCCATGGACAAATCAGTGGCCAGATACAAATGCAGTACCTCACTACTATACCCCGGGGCCAAGTATAACTGCCCCAGCTTGTGCCAGGTCTTGGCTCGCCAACCTGTCTCCTCTGCCAACTCCCGCCGGGCACATGCCAATGGATGCTCCCCTATCTCCAGACAGCCTGCCGGGAGCTCTAGTAGCTTTTCGTTAACAGCCGGGCGGGTCTGTCGTACTAAGGTGATGGTTCCATCCTGCAAGGGGATGATCGCCACTGCCCCTTCATGTTCTACAATATGATATTCCCGCATCTTGCCCTTGACTTTCACCATTTTCCGGGTGAACTTAAAACCCATCTGCAACCCACCCTTTGCTTATTCGCCAAGATCGCCACCTGCAAGGCTCGTGAACCCAGGGAGCCCGGGACATGATCCTGGCATTCTTTTAGTAGATCATATCACACTTCCGGGAGGAGCAGCACCGTGATTGACCTATAGGCAACCCCTGTTTCAATGTTTTGCCCCGTTTTTGGACTTCTAATGCCGCAAAAAGCATCCCTTAACCTTCTAGCACCGTCGCTTTGCTGTATTTTATTTCCATACTAGGGAGCGAGTATCCTCTAGGAATTGACCATTGAGTTGGCCGAGTCAAATCTTTAGGACAACATGCTAGCTAGCGTGACGACTCCCCGGACTGAAGTCCGAGGCTTCTCGGTTCATCTAGCCTGCTACTGCCAGACTATCCCCGATGGCCCCGCCCAGGCCTGAGCGTTTTAGAATATTGATAGCGGCATTGACATCTCGGTGAATATCCAAGCCACACTCCGGGCAGATGTGACGGCGCTCCGACAATGCTTTTCGCACTGTATACGCGCAAGCAGAGCATTCTTGTGATGTTCCCCGAGGGTCAACCTTTACCACTT
>JAAYSL010000182.1 GCA_012518315.1 Bacillota bacterium
GCAAGTAAAAAATCCAGATAATACCTCTGCCATAAAGGAGAGCGAGATTTGCGTACCATTTCCTGCTTGTATGTTACGATACTGTGGCGAGTAGCAGAGACAACAGGGATAAGGCAGGCCAAGACCGCGGTAACCACACCGATAAGAGCATACCGATAAGCCTCATGCCCAAGCCGCACTGGTAGGCCTGTACGATCGACAAAACTTAAGAAGCCAGCGGAGGCGCCAATTACTTTCGAGATAAAAAGTCCAAGCCACGGACCAATGACGAAAGCTACAATACCCAGAAGGCACCATTCTATTAAATACGAGAAGAGAATCTGTCCAGCACTAGACCCTCGGCTGCGGAGCATGGCAATCTCTGTCTGCCTACGACTTACAGTTAAGCTTGCCGCCAGCACTATGAAATACAGTACCATACCCAAAATGGGAACACTAAGGACAAACATCAAAAGCCTTAAGTAGAAGGCCTTTTCTCCAAAATATCTAAAGGTGCTTAAGGGGGAAAGCCATAGGCGAGTGCCGGGCAAAATCTGATTGGCCGTGTTTTCAATATGTTCTAGTTCGCTAATTAAGCTAGGCAACTCATCTACATAAACACTTTCGTGGTCAAACACCCAGTACCAAACCAGTTCATAGACTGCTACACCTTCCATTTTCATCAGGTGGTCAGTGAGAAACTCTTCACTGATGAAGAAACTGTTCTCGAAGGGAGGATAATAAGCCCAGATGGGTGAACCCTTAGTCTCTTCCTTGGGCCGGAAAACCCCCACCACTTCCGTAGTTAGGGTCTTCATTTCCCGATCATAATCACTGGTAGCCGCAAGCCGCATGATATACTGCCTACCCACCAGTAGCTCTTTGCTATCCAGGGCTTTTTCATCGACGATGACCTCTAAGACACCATCATCCCGGGGTAAAGGTGCAGGCCACCGCCCTTCGATTACATCCACCCTTTCCTTGAGCCCACTCATATACCGAAGATTGCCATACTGCTCCTTTTTGACCAGTTTGGGATCTACCGGGCGTATGCCTTGGGTATCCACAGTTCCGATCCGGGAATAGTAAAGCAGCGGGGCATCTAAACGCTCTTCCACTTCCTTTTCTAGAAAGTCCATCAACCGCTGGTACTTGATTGTATCGACCTTGCCTTCCATACCAGGATCATGCAGGAGGAACAAAGTATAGGGTAAGCGCCCCCTAGTTGTGCTTCTTACCCAATCTCGCATCAAGGAATACTGAAGTGCACCATTTGTATAGATAGGAACGGCTGAGACTATGGCTACCGCCATCACCAAGCCCAGGAGGAGCCCTAGTTCCAGACGCCAGTTCCTCACGATCTGTTTAACTACGATCCATAATACTGTCAAAAGCCGCATCTGGACACCTCTTTACTTGCCGATCACAGTCTGGCCTTCTTCCAGTCCTTTGAGAATCTGCACGTGGGTATCGCCCTCAATTCCCACCACAACATCCACTTCCCGACGGGCATCCCCATCTAGAACCCGGACGAATTTCCGCCCCATGTAGTTGCGCACTGCTGCTTTTGGTACCAAAAGGGCATTATCTGCCTCTTCGATTAGAATCGTCACCTTGACGAGGCTATCAAATTCCAAAGGAATATTTGGATCCTCTAGGCGAATCTGCACCACTGGTTTGTTGTCAAAGCTAGAAGTGCCCTCCTCGGACATAGCGATTTGATGAATGTGCCCATCTACCCAGGTCTCACCGGTAACATTGACCAGAACCTTCTGGCCTCTGACTAGTTTGTTGGAATCAGTTCCATAGGGAAGGGTTACCTGAACCTCTAGCTCCACCGGATCGGCAACCTTAAGTACGGTCTTATAGGCCTCCACAGCATCCCGTTCCCGGGCATAGATACTTACCACCCGACCATCAAAGGGCGCCCGAATGGTAGAAGCCTCCATTTCCGCTTCTAACCTCTCCACCTCCAAGGCAGCTTTCTCTTTTTCCAATTCCTTGAGTTTTAGCTCATAAGGGCTGACCTCCAACCCCAAAAGGCTTTTCACCCCTTGGTATTGCATCTCCACCCGCTCCAGGTCGATCTTGGCAAGTCTTAGACGGTGCTCAAGATCCCCGGTCTCCAGCCTAGCCAAGATCTGGTTTTCGGAAATGGCATCCCCCGGCTCCACTAAGAGTTCCCGCATGCGGCCACTCCGGCGAAAATAGAGGGTTGACTCCCGCACAGCCGCCACTCGCCCCAAAGTCCGCAGTTCATTGGCAATATAACCCCGCTCTACAGGATATGTAACAGTTCGCACCTCCGGCGGGGACAAAAGTGGAGGTGGTGCATCCACCCGTTCCTCTGGAAGTAAGGAACATCCCGCCCCTAGAGTTACAAGTAACATAGCCAAAAAGACAACAAGTAGCTGCCGCTTTTGCTGCAACATCCCTACTCCCCCTCTAGCACCCTGCCATCGGCCATTTCATAGACCTTGTCACCAAACTCTTCCACGGCAGGATCGTGACTGACTACACAGATGGTGACACCGTGTTCATCCACCAAACTCCGGAAGAGATCCATCACCTTCATACTAGTAGCGAAATCTAGTTCACCGGTGGGTTCATCAGCTAGAATCAGGCTTGGGCTGTTAGCTAGTGCCCGGGCAATACCCACTCTTTGCTGCTCCCCACCACTTAGCTCCAAGATTCTATGCTTTGCCCGCTTCCCCAGTCCCACCAGCTCCAAACAAGCCTCAGTCCGAGCCCGCCTTTCCCCACCAGATTGCCTTACTATCTTGAGTGGCAGTTCCACATTCTCATAGGCGGTCAGGTAAGGCAGAAGACCAAAAGACTGAAAGACAAAACCCACCTCTTTGCGGCGCCAGCGGGTCAATGTCTTTTCATCAAAGGTACTGATATCAGTTCCCTTGAAAAACACCTGACCTCGGGTGGGTTTATCTAGGCCTCCCATCATGTTTAAGGCCGTTGTCTTGCCAGAACCGGAGCGGCCTTTGATAACTACCAGCCGACCTTGGGGAATCGACATATTCACCCCATCTAGGGCGCGAACTTCGGTTGAACCAGTTTTGTACACCCGGTGAACATCCACCAGGGCCACCAC
>JAAYSL010000183.1 GCA_012518315.1 Bacillota bacterium
ATGCTGGCCTCACTTACGCCCTTCATTACTGATAGAGATTTCAGCTCCTCATTCTGTTCCGGTGTCAGGTAGACCTGCTTTCTAACCTTTTTGTGACACATATACATCACTCTTTCATATCCATTATATTGCCAATATACATCATTCTCTCACTGACGTCAACAGTTGGTCCTGAAAAGTCACTGATCTGCCGTCACTTTTTTGTCCGACTCTAATACCTGTACCAAAACGCATTCTAGAAAACACCTAACACGTAAGAAAAGTCCCCACTACCCCCATATAATGGTAATGGCTAAATTTTCCATACTAGATAACAAGGGGATATTTGAGATGATGGTTAGTTCCACCGAAGTCCAGAACAATTTTGGCAAGTACCTCAGGCTGGCACTAACCCAGGACATCATCATTACCCGCAACAGCATGCCAGTAGCCAAACTATCTGCCCTAGGTGAAGAAGAGTCACGACGAGATGCTGTCGCCAGCATTGTAGCAGAGAAAGCCACGGAAATCGGCTATGGTATCAGAAAAGCGACATACGAAGAGTTCTTGGAACTAAATAAGCATACCGAGGAGCGATACGAGTATATCGATGGCGAGATCTATCTTTTGGCTTCTCCAAAGATTCCCCACCACTTAGCTTCGGCCGAACTTTTTGCGATTTTTCATAGCTGGTTCCAGGGCAAATCTTGTCACACCTTGGCAGCTCCCTGTGATATTACCTTGAAGCGTTCACCTGAACATATCAACGTCGTACAGCCTGATATTATTGTGATCTGTAATCTAGAAGAGCACCTAACTGATGAAGGATATTACATGGGAGTTCCAACTCTCTTGGTGGAGATTCCCTCCGATAGCACGCGAGCAAAGGATCTAATCAAGAAGCTTGATCTATATCGGGCCTGTGGTGTAGGGGAGTACTGGATTGTCGATCTAGATAGCAAAGCGATCACCGTGCATACATTCCAAGACTGTGACTTTGGCAAGATTGCTATCTACCAAGAGCCAAAAAAAGCAAAGTCTCAGGTTTTCCCAGGTCTGGTTGTTGAGCTAGCACAGGTATTTGGGTAGAGACCGGAGTTAAAAGATTTACTTGGGATAGAGAACGAGGTGGCGAATATTGGGCCTAGTACTGAGCGTCACTTCAGCACAACCAGTACAAGCCAAGGCTGAGAATGCCCTGGCCTAGTCTCGGATGTAAGAACCATGCAGTATCTCAAGAAAACTGTGGCAGCTGCCAAATCAATTCATTATACTCTTCGACAGTCCGATCACTAGAAAACCGACCAGCATGTGCGACATTGATAATCGCCTTTTCCCACCAGAGCTCTGGCTGCCGGTAAAGCTCATCCACCCGCCGATGGGCATCACTGTAACTGGCAAAATCCTTGATGACAAAGTAAGGATCGGCCATACCACCATTACCATACTTAAGTCCATTGTATATCTCTCTAAACATATCCCGGTGCTCCACCGGCAAGAAGCCATTAACTAACTGCTCAAGCACTTGATTAAGCTCGGGGTTTTGCTCTACAATATCCAAGGGATGGTAGTTGCCATCACGGTAATAGCGGTTGACTAGAGCCGAGGGTAGCCCAAAGATAAAGATGTTATCAGGGCCCACCTCTTCTTCAATCTCTACGTTGGCCCCATCCAAAGTGCCTATAGTTAAGGCACCATTTAGCATAAACTTCATATTACCTGTTCCTGATGCTTCTTTCCCGGCTGTGGAGATCTGCTCACTAACATCGGCCGCGGGGATAATCAGTTCAGCCAGGGAAACCCGATAATTTTCCAGAAAGACCACTTTTAGCCGGTCATTGATCCTGGTATCATGGTTGACCAGTTCCCCGATGCTATGGATTAGCTTGATAATCAGTTTGGCCATACGGTAGCCAGGTGCGGCCTTTGCTCCAAAGATGAAAGTACGAGATGTCATCTTCTGGCTAGGGTCTGCCAAGAGGCGATTGTATAACCTCAAGATGTGAAGGGCGTTGAGAAGCTGTCGCTTGTACTCATGCAGGCGTTTGATCTGCACATCAAAAATAGAGTTCGGATCTACCTTTAGGCCGTTATGCCTTTCAATGTAAGCTGCGAGCTTTAGCTTATTCTGATACCGGATCTCCCGCAACCCAGCCTGTACTTCCGGATTCCTACTATACTGGGCAAACTCCTTTAGCCTAGCTGGCTCCACTATCCACGCATCACCAATTCTGCTGGTGATCAAATCTGCTAGGCTAGGATTAGCCTGGAGGATAAAACGGCGAAAAGTGATCCCATTGGTGATACCGATGAATTTCTCTGGATAGATTTCGTAGAAATCCCGAAAAACGATTTCCTTCAAGATATTGGAGTGTAGCTGTGCCACTCCATTGACTGAAGATGAACCCACTATACACAAGTGTGCCATTTTCACTTGGGTGTCGGCAATAATCGCCAGACGAGCAATCCGATCCCAATCCCCAGGATACCTTTCCCAAAGCTCCCGGCAAAATCGTTCATTGATCTCATAGACAATATCCCAGAGCCTGGGCAAAAGCGCCCGGAAGAGGCTTTCTGGCCATTTCTCCAAGGCTTCCTCCATAATGGTGTGATTGGTATATGCGAAAGTCTGAGTTGTGATCTCCCAAGCCTCATCCCACCCCAGCCCCTCTTCATCGATGAGAATCCGCATCAGTTCTGGAATGGCCAAAGCAGGGTGAGTATCGTTAATCTGCACAACTACCCGTTTCGCTAGGTCACGAATATCATTGCCCCGGGATTTGAAAGTGCTCACCATATGCTGGATACTGGCAGAGACAAAGAAGTACTGCTGCTTAAGCCTAAGGGCTTTCCCCTCTGGGTGGTTGTCCTCTGGATAAAGAACCTTGGAGATCACTTCAGCAAGTTCCTTTTCCTCCACCGCCCGCATGTACTCGCCTTGGCCAAATAAATCCATATCCATATGGGTAACTGCCCGGGCACCCCAAAGGCGTAGCGTATTTACCACTGGAGAATTGTAACCCATCACTGGCATTTCATAGGGAACGGCCCTAACCTTTTGATAGCCCCTATGGTGGAAGGTGAGTTTGCCATCCACCATTACCTGCTCAACATAGCCACCAAATCGGACAATCTGTGTTTCCTCTGGAACTGCTACTTCCCAAACATTACCATCCTCCAACCAAGGATCCACTAGTTCAATCTGGTACCCATCCACGATCTTTTGTTTAAAGAGCCCATACTCATATCTGATTCCACAACCATGGGCTGGCATACCTAGAGTAGACAAGGAATCGAGAAAACAAGCTGCCAAACGCCCCAATCCCCCATTGCCCAGCCCAGCATCGGGTTCTTGGTCACGGATCTCATCTATGGAAAAACCAAAATCCTCACAGACCTCTTGGATGATTCCATCTATCCCTAGACTCAGCATGTTACTCGCCAGTGACTGGCCCACAAGAAACTCCATAGAAAGATAATACAGTTCTCGCTCAGGGTTTTGGTGGACAGTGCCTCGAGAATACGCCCATCTTTCCATGACTAGATCTCGCACCACCATCGCGATGGTTTTGTATAGCTGGTTCTTGGATATGATCCTACAGGTACGGCCAAACATCCGCTGAGACTTAATCTCTAGGGCCCTGACAAAGTCCTTTTTCGTCAGACCGTTCATTTTCTACCTCCTGGGAAATACAGGTGTCTTCCTCCTGCAACCGAAGGTAGACACAGGCCAAAGGTGGAAGCTTCAACATCAGGCTATATGGTTGATTATGCCAAGGAATATCTTCGGCAAGTAACTGGGGGCTGTTTACCTGACCAGAGCCCCCGTAAGACACTTCATCACTATTGAGTATCTCAGTATAGATTCCCGGCACCGGCACACCGATCCGATAGTCATAGCGCACCTCCGGCGTGAAATGGCACACGACAATGATAAACTCACCATCTGTCCTACCCCTTCGTAGAAAAGTCACCACACTTTGGCTATGATCATGGGGGTCAATCCACTGAAACCCCTGCCAGCTAAAATCTTCCTCCCATAAACTAGGCTCCCGCCGATACAAATGGTTTAGCTCCCTTACATAGTCATGTAGTCTGGCATGGAGGGGATAGTCCAGAAGGTGCCAGTCGAGACTATCACGGTAATTCCATTCGATGAACTGGCCAAATTCTCCCCCCATAAACAGCAATTTCTTGCCAGGATGTGCCATCATATACCCATATAGGGCTCTAAGTCCAGCAAACTTCTGCCAGTAATCTCCAGGCATTTTGTCCAAAAGCGACCGCTTCCCATGGACAACTTCGTCATGGGAAAGGGGCAAAATGAAGTTCTCGGAAAAGGCATACATAAAGGAAAACGTCAATAGCTCATGATGATATTGCCGGTAAATAGGATCCATCTCCATATATTTCAAAACATCATTCATCCAGCCCATGTTCCACTTGTAATTGAAACCTAGACCCCCAAGGTAAGTTGGGCGACTAACCAAGGGCCAGGCTGTAGCCTCTTCTGCCATCATTAGAGCATTGCCAAACTCCTGGAAGACTGCCGTGTTAAGCTTGCGGATAAAACCAATTGCCTCAAGGTTCTCCCGCCCGCCATGACGATTAGGCCTCCACTCTCCCGACTTCCTCCCATAATCTAGGTAAAGCATATTGCTCACCGCATCAATCCGAAGCCCATCTATGTGAAATTCCTTCAGCCAAAAATAAGCATTGGAGATAAGAAAGCTCTGCACTTCTGGCTTGCCTAGGTCAAAGTTAGCTGTTCCCCAACCACGGTTTTCTTCTTTTAAAGGATCCGCATACTCAAAGGTAGGGGTGCCATCAAACCGCCTTAAGCCATGATCATCTTTACAGAAATGGCCGGGTACCCAATCCATGATTACTCCGATACCCTTTTGATGAGCCCGATCAACCAGGTACATAAAGTCATGGGGTGTACCATAGCGACTGGTCACGGCGAAGTAGCCAGTGGTCTGGTAACCCCAAGAGCCATCAAAGGGATGCTCCATTAAGGGCAGAAGCTCGATATGGGTATAGCCCATATCAGCTACGTAATCCACTAGCTCATCAGCAAGTTCTCTGTAAGTCAAAAACTCCTCCAAAGCTCGCTGGCGCCAGGAACCCAGGTGCACTTCATAGATGAGAAGGGGCTCTAAGTAGCTTTGGCCCTTCCGCTCTTGCCAAGCAGCATCCTGCCATTCATACCCCTTTAGGTCATAGACAATAGAAGCAGTTTTGGGGCGAAGCTCCGCATAAAACCCGTAAGGATCACTTTTTTGCCAAGTAGCACTGCTACTTTGAATCTCGTATTTATAAAGCGCACTCTCTGCAAGCCCTGGTACGAAAAGCACCCAGATCCCAGATCCCTCGACTAACGTCATAGGGTGGTCTTTGCCATCCCAATTGTTAAAATCGCCAACGACACTCACAGCCCGGGCCTTAGGGGCCCAGACTGCAAACCGCACACCGGCTTTACCCTCCTTGGTTACCAAGTGGGAGCCTAGCATTTCATAGCTATAGAAATGGTTTCCTTCATGGAACAAATACCGGTCAAATTCACTGTAAGGTGAGGATTGCCACTTCCTTGTCACACCACCCACCCCCTCGAGCTACTCCTGCTTAGATTTTTCGTAGCTATCTGTATCCACCAATACCATAGCGGTATAAGGAGGTACACTGGCAATATTACCCTCTATCTGGCCTAGCCTCTTTGTCCCCGCCACTTTCCCATCGACTACAATCACCCAAGTTTTCCCCGGTAGCTCTATCTGGATGCTCCGAGGATTGGCATTAAAGATGACTGAGATTGTCCTCCATGGATCCCCATTGGCATGATCCCGGAGTGTGTAGGCTACTGCGTGATCATCAAATACCGGTAGGAATCGTAGGTGTGTCTGGATCTCCTCAGCGGTGCCTAATCGGAATGCCGGATGGGCCTTTCGCAAAGCAACAAGGCCTTGGTAATACTTGAAGACATCATCGTATCGGCATTTACGCTCCCAGTCTAGCCAGTTGATCTCATCTGGTGATCTATAGGAGTTATAGTCCCCATGCTTTGTCCTTAGGAATTCCATCCCGGCATGCAGAAAAGGTATACCTTGAGAGGTCAAAATCACTGCTCCACACAGTCTATGCATGGCGATCAAGACCTCGTCACTGGCAGATGGGCTAACAGCCTCAAGTTTGTCCCATAAAGTCAGGTTATCATGGGCTTCGACATAGTTAATACTCTGGGCTGGTTCTGCGGCCCAGGGCCTTTGGGTATAGATTACCTGATTGTAATCTACTTGATCATGGGGACAGGCACCTACGATCCCCGATTCCACACTTTCTTCCATCCCCACTCCCCCATTGACAAAACCTGGCCTATTGGCGTGAAAGACATTGCCCCGCAAACCATCCCGTAGGTCATCATTGAAAACACCGGTACTCGGTAACTGGCAGACATTAGCCTTGAGGGATTTGAGGTAGTCTGGAAGAGGTGAGTGGCCGCCAGTCCAGCCTTCCCCATACATCATGATACTAGTATCAATCTCATTTAGGGCCATGCGGATCTCATTGATAGTAGGAATATCAATTAGGCCCATTAGGTCAAAACGAAAACCATCGATTTTATACTCTGTTGCCCAATAGCGTACCGAATCAACGATCATCTTCCTCACCATAGATCGCTCGGTTGCCAGCTCATTACCACAACCAGAGCCATTAGAAAAGCGGCCATGGGCATCTTGCCGATAGTAATATCCCGGTACCAAACGATTCAAGTGGGAATTGTGGGCATAGAATGTATGGTTGTAAACCACATCCATATTGACCCGCAGCCCGGCCTCTTTGAGGGCCTTAATCATTTGCTTAAACTCATAAATCCGCACCTCACCCTGATAAGGATCAGTAGCATATGAACCTTCCGGGATATTGTAGTTAAGTGGATCATAGCCCCAGTTATATTCCTTTGGATAAGGAACCGATTCATCGATGGTGGCAAAATCGAAGCAGGGCATCAATTGCGCATGAGTAATACCAAGTTCGATTAGATGGCTAAGGCCTGTCCACACTCCCTGCGGGCCACGAGTCCCTTTTTCCGCAAGTCCCAAGTATTTACCCCGATGGCTAATACCGGATAATGGGTGGCTTGACATATCTCGCACATTGATTTCATAGATAATGGCATCGACAAAGCGAGGCAGCAAAGCTCGCTCTAGCCCATCCCAACCAGGGGGGGTAGTTCGAGCAAGATCAACTACCATGCCCCGCATACCATTCACCCCACAGGCTTTGGCATAAGGATCCATAGCCTCATGCACCATACCATCAACTAAGACCTTATAGGTATAATATAGGCCATGTTGATCGCCAGGTAGCTTCTTTACCCAAGTACCCTTGACATCCCGCTCCATGGCTATTTCACTGCCATAACCTTCATGCCCACTTGGGTAAGTCACAAGCCCTACCTGGGTGGCCGTAGGTGCCCATACCCGAAATAGTGTATGAGTCTTTTGATAGATCGCCCCTAGTTCCCCATCAAAGTGATATCTCTCATAGAACTCCTGGCTCTGGAAGTTTGGATGTGGCATAAAAGCACCTTTCCCTTTTATGTTGCCATTAGATTTTGATATAGTGCGATATACTTTTGGGCAGATTGGTTCCAGGAAAAGTCCATCTGCATAGCGCTTTGGCAAATATTAGTCCATAGAGGCTTATCTTGATAAATCTCTAAAGCCCGCCTAATAGTATACAACATATCATGGGCGTTGTAGTTGGTAAAACTAAATCCATTACCTTCCCCTGTCTCACTATTGTAAGACTTTACTGAATCATTTAGTCCTCCTGTCTCCCGGACAATGGGCAGGCAACCATAACGTAGGGCAATCATCTGGGCTAGTCCACATGGTTCAAACAAAGAGGGCATAAGAAAAAGGTCAGCCCCTGCGTAGATCCTATGGGCTAAACCATTATCAAAGAGAATATTGGCCGAAAGCTTGTCGGGATACTCAGAGGCCTTAATCCGAAACATGTCTTCAAAGTAGCTATCACCGGTACCAAGTACCACCATCTGCAGATTCAAGCTCAGGATTTCATCAAGGACCCGGGCAACCAGATCAAAACCCTTCTGACTAACCAATCGGGAGACTATGCCTATAAGCGGAACCTCGGCATCAGCTGGTAGATTAAGCTGCTCTTGGAGCCTTAGCTTGTTTTCGCCTTTTTTTGGAAAAGAATCTACATCATATTGTTTCCAGATATGATGATCGGTAGCGGGATTGTACTCATGATAGTCAATCCCATTTAGAATGCCAGTCAGGTCAGCCTGGCGCCTTCTTAGAACCCCCTCTAGTTTTTCACCAAAAAAGGGGTCTTGGATCTCCCTAGCATAGGTGGGACTAACTGTAGTTAGTGCATCAGAATACACAAGGCCCGCTTTAAGAAAGTTTACGTTATCGTAAAATTCAAGACCCTCAGGTTTGAAATGGTTCAAGTCTAGCTCTAAGAGATCACTTAAGATGGTCTTGGGGAAAATCCCTTGGTATTTCAGATTGTGGATCGTAAACACCGTCTTAGTATTCTGGTAGAAAGGCACCTGGCCGTAATGGGCCCGCAAGAGTGGACTAACTACCCCAGTCTGCCAATCATGAAGGTGCAGAATATCTGGTCTGAGATCAATCGTAGTCAAAGTCTCCAATACCGCCCGACAAAAGCAGGCATACCGCTCAGCCTCATCACCATATCCATACAGTTCATGGCGGCCAAAATAGTATTCGTTATCAATTAGATAAAATGGGATGCCCTGGACTTCCGCAGATAGCACTCCACAGTATTGCTGTCGCCACCCGACCTTGACATTAAACGAATCCAGAAGCTGAAGTTCTTTGTCTAGCTCTTTGGGGGTGCTTCGGTATTTAGGCAATACTACAGACACTTCCACGCCCTGGCGCTTCAATTCCTTAGGCAGTGCCCCAACCACATCAGCAAGGCCTCCGCTTTTGGAAAATGGAACGCCTTCTGAGGCAACAAAGACAACTAGCACGGTCAGCACCCCCCTTTGTTATATCACAGTCTTCTTACCCAAAACCATGGGGTAATCAGGGTCACCGACCAGGTTTTTGGAGGCGGTAACAACTACTTCCTTATCCGTAATGACATTTTGCAGAAGGCAGTCCTCTCCAATTATGCCTTTCTGCATGATAATACTGTCCTTGATCACTGCCCCCTTACTGACTTTGACCCCCCGAAAAAGTACACTGTTTTCCACAGTACCTTCGACAATACAACCATTCGCCACTAGAGAATTCCTTACCTGGGCGCTTTTTTGGTATCTAGTAGGAGGTTCGTTTTTGACCTTGGTGTAAACCGGCCTATGCTTGGGAAATAGTTCCCGCCAGATGGGCGGTTCCAAAAGGGCCATACTCGTCTTGTAGTAGCTGCGCAAGGAAGTCACCTTGCCCACATAACCATTGAAGGGGTAACCATAAACCTTAAGGTCATGGAGATTCTTCATTAAGGCATCTTTCACCCAGTCGGTTCCCGCCCGGGCGATACTTTGATCGAGCATCTCCATTAGGAGGGTCTTGGATAATATGTACGTATTCAAGGAGAGATTTTGGCTCCGGGGACGAATGGGATTAACCTCCACGGCAGTAATGCGATGGTCTTTCTCCACTTGTAGCAAGGTGCAGCGATCATCAAACTGGCTCCAATTGGGTCTATAGATAACCGTAATATCCGCCCCCCTAGCCCTATGATCTGCTAGGGCCTCACCTAGATCAATGTTGTAAACTAGAGAGGTCCCACCGGCAATTACTGTATCCTGACGGCTCTTCTCCAGATAATCTAAATGACGATAAAGCAGCTCTAGGTCACCACGGGCACCACTTTCTACACACTGATCGGGAGGTAGGATGAACAAACCATCTCGCTGCCTGTCTAGATCCCATTCATTGCCAGTACCGAGATGATCCATCAAAGCCCGGTATTGGTCTTTAACTATCAGCCCCACATTTCTAATTCCAGCATTCACTAAGTTAGACAACATAAAATCGATTAGTCGGTAGCGGCCCCCAATGGGTACAGCCCCTAAAGCCCGATGGGCAGTAAGCTCTCTTAGATCACCTGTCGGTTCCACCAAGTTAATGATTCCCATCGCATTTTGCATTATGACACCTCCCCATCAAAAATGCCTTGAACCCGGGATTTAGCGGCTATACCCAGATCCTCGCCGATGACCGTAAGCCCCAAATCAGGCACCTCGCCCCCAATTGCTGAGCAATTACCGATACTGGTATTGCTCCCGATAATGGCTTTCCGGATAATGGCATGATCACCGATTTTTACATTAGGCATCAACACCGAATCATATACCTCGGCACCTTCTCCGATAGATACTCCGGGAAACACTACAGAACCCTGGATCAAGCCTTTCACTACACAGCCTTCATTGACCAGGGAATTCTG
>JAAYSL010000184.1 GCA_012518315.1 Bacillota bacterium
AAAGCTCCTTGCTACACCTCTCACTACTTCACCAATTTCCACTGGTTGACATTCCAGTTGATCCCATTAGTGAAAGGCGCCGGACGCCAGTTCTCTAGATTCTTAGGAGCGACATGAATATCGACGAAGTAGTAGCAATACAGTAAAGGTAGTTCGTCATAGAGAATCCTTTGGATCTCGTAGTATACGGGTAACCGCTCCTCTTGATCCAAAAGGGCCTTGCCCTTTTCTAACAGCTGATCAACCTTGGGGTTGACGTAACCAGCATAGTTCTGACCCAGCATCTCATTTTCTGGGGTTGGAATTTGAGACGAATGATACAAGGTAAACTCATCAGGATCGGCGGGTGTTAGCCAACCAAACATGATCATGTCAAATTTCCGGTTCTCCAAGACATCACCAAAGAGCATGGTGGCCTCCACGAGCTTAATCTCGAGGTCAACCCCGATCTCTTTCCAGTACTGCTTGGCGATTTGGGCTATCTGGGCCCTTTCTTTGGCACCGGCACTGGTCGATAGTGAGAAAGCTAGCTTCTTACCATCCTTTTCCCGAATACCATCCCCATCTTTGTCAACCCAGCCTGCCTCTGTTAACAACTGTTTGGCTTTTTCGATATCAAAGGGATAAGGCTTAAGATCGTCATTATAGGCCCAAAGAACTGGGGCTGTGCTTGTGGTTGCAGGCACTCCAATACCATGCAAGACCTTCTCAACGATAAGCTGTCTAGGCAAAGCATAGTTCAGTGACTGCCGTACCCGCTTATCTTGGAAAAGAGGATTATCTAGGTTAAAAGTCATATGGGTGTAAGCAGAGCCAGGATCAAGGCTAACCTGTAGCCGTTTGATGGCCTCTGCCTGTGGATACTGATCCCCAACTAAGCTCATAGCAATATCGGCTTCCCCGGTCTTGAGCATAGTGAGCTGTGTGTTATTGTCGGACACGGCTCGATAGATCAACTTGGCTAGATACGGACCTTCACCATAATACTCTTTGTTGGCTTCCAAGATCACATGGCTACCTGATTTCCATTCTGCCAGTTTGAAGGGACCAGAGCCAATCGGCTGCCTGGATAGTACATGGGCCTTGGTAAACTCCGTTGGGGCTACATCTTTCCAAGCATGGGACGGAATGATTGCACCGGATATCGCCGCCCAGTTCAGCAGCCAAGCTGCTCGCTGTTCCTTGAGATACATGACCACTGTATAGTCATCGGGGGTCTCCATCCTCTGGATATCATCAAAGCCATCCCGAGATACTACCTGAGGAGCCTTCATAATCATCTCCCAGGTGCAAACCACGTCTTTGGCAGTTACCGGTTTACCATCATGCCATTTGGCATCTTTGCGCAAATGAAAGGTAAATACCTTGCCATCTGGGGAAATGCCGCCATTATCTACGGTAGGCACTTCTAAAGCCAAATCTGGCACCAGATTACCGGCTTCATCCATGCGAATTAACTGGCTGAAGATCCCGTTAAGCACGACAGTCTCGTACGTGCTTTCCGAAAGCATCGGGTTGAGGGTTTCGACATCGGTACCCACTATGACGATTTGGCCCTCTGGCTTAGCATTGGCTGCTAACACAACATTTGTGCCTAGAGCCACAAATAAGGCTATAATAAGGACTATAAATGAAGACTTTCTCAATCACGTCATCTCCCTTTCCAACTTTACCCCTACTGGTAATCCCCCGGTACATGCCGGGAAAAATGAATGCTCACCGGATCTAGTAAATCCGGAAAGTGTCTTCTTCTGCCTCCTCCCCCAACAAGACTTGGATTAAGCTAATAAAGAAACCTGACCTGGCTCTAAGGCACGAAAGTCAGGGTTCTTTAGACATAGCACAATGCTTTTTAGGTTCTTGACTCGAGGCCGCGAGTCCTTTATCAAATTTCTCCCAAAATCAGAGGCTTAGGCACCACCAAATACCGAAAACCCGCTTTATGCGTGGTGTTCTCTCCAGATGTTATGATTGAGGTTGAGGCATTGGCTCTAGCATCTGGCTGAGAGCTTCTTGTAAGTTTTGGCTAATCATCCCATAGAGGGCTTTGCGCTCTGCTGACTGCCAATGCGGTGTTAGCGGTTGCCCAACTGTAATGGTGATCTGGCGTTTGATTCTCTTGATGGCTACCGGTACAATACTAGCCTCGGATCGGCTAGCTAACATGGCAGCTCCATGCTTTAGAGGCAATACCTTATTGGCTCCTTTGTCCTTATTGCGGGTGCCTTCCACGAAAATCCCCAACACACTACCTTGATGCAAGACTGACAGAGCTTGCCGGATGGCCTTTCGATCATTCTCGCCTCTACGCACCGGAAATGCCTTCAAATAGGGTAAAAGAAAGCCCAAAACAGGGATGCGAAACAGCTCCTCCTTGGCCATAAAATACACTGGCCGATGGCTTGCTATGGTGACAAATACCGGATCCCAAAGGCTTCGATGGTTAGCGGCTAGCACCACCGCACCCTCCTTGGGGATATGCAGCTTACCTTCTACCCGAACCCGAAAAACTAGGCGAACCAACAATCTGAGGAAAGCTACTACCAAAATATAAAGCATAGTCTCACCTCTAGTGCCATCATATACACCGATCACAAACTTATCACACTGGCCTTGTGTCGGCAAACTCCTCATGCTACCATCTAGCCCTATTTATTACCATATACAACACCAAGCAAGGTGCCATCTAGTGATTCTCCGCGTAGGATGCCCTCAGTTCACGAATCATTGTGTGCTTGCGGTTCCATAGCTCTTCACTTAGGTCAACAATATACTTCTCAGGATTATTCGGGCGCTTATACTCCGGCCAAAAATGCTCCAACTGCTTGCGGGCATGTTTTTGAATCTCTTGCACCGATGGGCATTCATACACCTGTTTACCACCACGGAAGATCGGTTCCAAAAGCCTTTCAGTATCATAGTCTCGCAATGTCTTACGTTTCCAAGTATCGACAGGATCAAATATGGTCAAAGGCCCGTGGGGCGGAACCTGTTCATCGGCAAAGATGATCAGATCTGCCAAGGCCTTACCGCTTTCTAGGCTATAAAACCTGACAGTGTCTTTCACGCCTGGGTTGGTAGTCTTTTCTGCATTCTCGCTAACCTTGATCTTGGGTACTAGCTGGCCATTTTCCTCTAGGGCCACTAACTTGTAGACTCCCCCCAATGCAGGGTTGTCATCTCCCGTAATCAGTTTGGTCCCCACTCCCCAGCTATCTATCTTGGCTCCTTGCATTCTAAGATCCCGAATAATATTCTCATCTAGATCACCAGAACCGACTATGATGGCATGCTCTAGACCCGCATCGTCTAGCATCTGTCTCGCCACTTTGGACAAATAAGCCAAGTCACCACTATCCAAACGTATGCCCAGAAGCTTGTTACCATCCGCCTCCAGTTCTTTGGCAACCCGAATGGCATTGGGTACACCGCTGCGGATAGTATCGTAGGTATCCACTAACAGCAGACAGGCATGGGGATAGGCCTTAGCATAAGCTCTAAAGGCCGTCAGTTCGTCGGGGAAACTCATCACCCAGGAGTGAGCATGGGTGCCTGCGACAGGTATATCATATAACTGCCCTGCCAGAACATTACTGGTAGACTGACATCCCCCAATAAAGGCCGCCCGGCTGCCATATAATCCAGCATCAGGACCTTGGGCCCTTCTTAGGCCGAACTCCATAACTTTTGTATCCCCTGCCGCTTCCATAACCCTAGCGGCTTTAGTGGCAATCAATGTCTGATGGTTAATGATATTGGCAATGGTGGTCTCCAGGAGTTGGGCCTGGGCAATGGGAGCTCTTACCCTTACAAGTGGTTCCCCGGGAAAGACCGGGGTACCTTCCACCACCGCATCTATATCTCCAGTGAAACGCATTTGCCCCAAGTAGTCAAGGAATTCTTCGGAGAATAGCTGAAGACTCCTTAGGTAAGCAAGGTCATCGGCAGTAAACCTTAGCTCCCTTAGATACTCTATAACTTGCTCAAGGCCAGCGGCTAGAGCATAACCGTTCCCCCAGGGCAGGCGGCGAAAGAAGAGATCAAACACAGCGACGCGATGAGCAGTCCCTGTCTTGAAGTACCCGTTGACCATAGTTAGCTGGTACAGATCTGTCAGCATGGTCAGGTTGTGTCCATTCATGGCTTTACCTCCCCGACTGAATTTGCGCTACTATATGTAATCTGTCATAGACATTATAGCAGAAGTCAACTACCTTGTCCTGTTCGACCACGAGCTCGTTGCAGAATTTCTTCGCGCCGGAGATTAGGGCCAATTAAGACCAACTCCCCTAAGTTTTCGACTCTACTTACCATACCCTGGTTACTAGCCTTGCAATTCTCCATTTCTTCGATCTCAACCTTCCCCATGGTATACTGAAACAAATGGGGCTTGCCACCAATATCGATAAAACCCTTAGCCCTTAACACATTACTAGGCAAAGCGGAGGTAATCGCCTCCTCAGCTGCTAGAGTATCACTGAAAGGGCCTACTGATACTGTGATGGATATCATTGGATCACGGGCAGGTATCCTGTCTTTCATCAGATCATACTGCTTACCGTATCGGGTCTTACCTACTATCCCTAGCACCTTTTCCCACTGAATTTCCTCAAATCGGCAGAAAGGGGCTACTATCTGCGCTGCAGTCGGGTTAATCTCGGTAAGTAGTTTTTCTATCCCAGGCAACATCCCTGTTTCTAATAGGTCAGTCTTGGTAATCACGAAAATATCCGCTGCTTGGGCCTGAGCGCGGGCAGCCCGCAGTGTCTGAATCACCTTGGGAAAATTGACAGCATCAACTAACGTGACAGTCCGGTGTGGCTGATAAACATCCTCAAGCTCCGGATAGGCCAAGAAGTCCCCCATCTCAAAAGGATCTGCAACACCGGTAGCCTCGATCACCACGATTTCCGGTTCTATCTCTTTAGCCAGTCTAGCCAGGGCCGCCAGGAAGTTATCTTTGATGCAGACACAGAAGATGGAACCATTCAAGAGCTCCACCACTTCAGCTTTATCCTCTATGAGCCTACCATCGATACCCACACTGCCAAATTCATTCATCACCACTACAACCCGTTTATCTAGCTGAGCTAACCTGGGGAGGAGTTGGTTTAGGCAAGTTGTCTTTCCACTGCCGAGAAAACCGGTGAGCAGAACAACATCGATCATGGCTTTAAGACCTTCTCAATTTCCCGACTATAAGTAGCTAGATCGGGAATAAATGAAACAAAGGTGGGCTTGCCATTGATTACAATCGTAGGTATATTGGTGACCCCCAAACGCTGCATCCGCACCACGTTTTTCTTCTCGGTGATCTTGTATTCCACCCAATCCACCTTGCCTGGAAATAGCTTAGCAACCTCCCGGGTGGCATCAACCATGTACTTGCAGGGTGGACAGGTGGCAGAATCCAATGTGAGGATCTCAATCAAGGGACGAGGTAAGTTGGCATAGTCAGGCATATCTATGTCTATCTGGGCCAAGTCCCCCTCTCCCTGATGAGTCTTGACAAAAGCCCGGGCCTTTTCCGGGTCGAACACCGTCAACGTGATGGCACTTACGTTTTCGGGTTTCACGTCATATGGCATATCACAACCTGGTGATAAGATAAATCCCGGCCCACTGCAAGAGTCGATTAACTCCAAAGCCGCCTGCATGTTTTCCGCCTGATCCCCATGGAGCATCACGGTGGTCAGGGGAATATTGCCCCCATAGGATATTTCGTACTGATCCGCAATTCTCTTGGCATATTGCATGTCTACATTTTCGTCAACTGACAGACCATCAGGCCCACACTGGGCCATTACCTCCAGCACCGGTGTTGCATTGCCACATACAAAGAACGAGGAATACGTACCTTTTTGCCGGAGAAAATCAAAGATATGGGTGGCATCTTCACTGACGAATTGCTGGAAATGCTCCGCGGATATCTGGGAAATCATGGGATCTACTACTGCGATTACATCCATACCGGCCTCGATATAGTACTGGGCCACTTTTTCAGTCACCTTGCGGCAAAATCGCGTCAAGTCCTTAACTCGTCCCGGTTGATCAAACATATCGAGAAACAGGTTAGTTCCCCGGAGATGCAAAGCCAAGGTGAAAGGCCCCACCACTAACCCGTATAGGGCAGTGTCCTGCCCGATCCTTTCTTTGAGGATCCGCATAGCTTCCAGGATAGCTGGCAGCCTGCCATCTTCGGGTTGGGGAATGTGTAAATCCCCTAGCCCTTCATAGCCAGAGGCCAAGGGATGGGATACCACTGCCGGAGGTGCATCTTTCGCCCATTGCAGCCTACAGCCAAGGATTTCCGCTTCTACCTGTAGGTCAAAGATCACCGGTTGGCCATCTGGCTCATATCGTTCATTTGCCATTTCGCCACATTTCACTAACAATTGGGCGCTCCTTAGCAGTTCCTCGGCAGTAACCCCCTTGAGACTGCCAATATGAACACCTGTAAAGGGTACCCAAGGAACTCGTGGTGTTACCTCTCGCCTGAGTGCCGCCAGCACTAACTCTCTACCTGTCATAAATCTGACCTCCTACTTGTCATACCTATTGATGTATAGGGTTATGCATATGAGGGCGAGAGCCTTGGGAAATCCTTGCTAAGTTTCGGTTGGTTCTTGCTAATTTACTATCTTCACAACCTCGTCTAGGGTTCGACGGGCAGGCGGTTTTGGAGGGGCCGCTAGAATACTGTAACCAACTGGGATGATTGCCACTGGCCGACGCCCCGAAGGTATCTCTAAGATCTGGCTAACAGCCTTTTCATCAAAGGCTCCCACCCAACAGGTAGAAAGACCCAGCCCCTCCGCCATAAGTAGGATGTTCTGTGCCGCAGCCGCGGTATCTTGGAAGCAATATAACTCAGCTCCCCGCTCTCCATAGCGAGTCGCACTTCTCTCCGGTTCGACGCAGACTACTATATCCACTGGTGCTTCCTTCAGGAAGCTTTGACCAAAAGCAGCTTTGGCTAGATCCTCTCGTACCTTTGGATCCTTGACAACATAGAAAAACCAAGGCTGGCGGTTACCTGCACTCGGTGCCAGACAAGCAGCCTCAAGTAGCTTTGACAATGTAGTATCGGGTATATCCCCAGCAGCAAAACGCCTTACACTTCGCCTTTCCCTAATGGCTTCCGCAACACTCTTCAACATTCAGGTTCGCCCCTTTCTAGCTCAAGTCTATATCTTGACCCTAAGCCTGGGTCATCGGCAAGCTCAAGGAAAACTTAGTGCCTTCACCCAAGGTAGTATCAAACCAAATCCGACCTCGGTGGATTTCGGTTATGATCTGATGAGTAATCATTAGTCCAAGCCCTGTTCCATGGGGCTTAGATGTAGCAAAGCCCTGAAAAAGCCTATCTTTGATCCCATCGGGAATGCCTAAACCAGTGTCTAACACTTCTAGCCTGATGGAGGAGCCTGAGGCCTCAGGATAAGCTTTAATACAAAGCTCTCCTCCCTCCGGCATAGCTTCGATGGCATTGAGTACTAGGTTAGTCAAAGCCCTCTGTAATAGTTTTCGATTGCCCTGGATAGGTGGGAGCCCATCATCGATTACTCTCTTCCCCGTGATACCTAGACGGGTAAGCTCAGGTAACCAGAGCATGCATACCTCCAAGATCATTTCTTCTATATGTACAAGTTCCCAGACCTCTGGCCTGTCCCAGCCCACCTCTAGGGTCAAAGTAATCAGCTCACTAAGCCGATCCACCTCATTCTCTATCCGCTGAGTTACTTTTTCCCGCTCAGCCCTATCATCGAGAATACCGGAAAGTTGAGCAGAAGCCCGGATGGCTGCTAAGGGGTTTTTTAGCTCATGGGCAAGGCGCCCAACCATCCGTCCCAAGGCACAGAACCGCCGATTCCGACACAGCCTATCCCTAGCTCTATCTAGCGACCTATATGGACGCTTTAGGGCTGCCACCGATACACTGCGATATATGTACACGGCACAAATCACTTTGTATATGTGTCCAAACAGGCTATAGGCGACAAGATGCCGACTTAGAAACAGAAAGACTACCTGGCCGAAGGCCCAGATACCCATTGCGATAATCATCCACCTATAGCCCGGTTTCTGTATTCCCCCATAGATAGTCACCCAACGGGCAAACACCAGTAATGATAAGCAAGTGATCACTATCCTGACCGCTCTGCGGGTAGCCCATACCGGATCCTCTCCAATGAAAATCCTAGGAAGATTCGGTTCATAGGACAAGATCAAGTATGTAAGCAAGAAGGCAATCGTCAGGCTAGCCCCTAGATAACGGCGGCGGGTTTGGTGTTCTATCCGGCGAACAGGCAAAAATGAGGCCCCAAGTAGCGAGATAGTAACCAAGAGGTAGGAGGTGTAACTAAAAAGTACTGCCTTGTTCAAGCTATTGGCAGTAATAAAAGCAGGCATATCAGGCATGGAAAGGACATGACCCAGACTAAGAATACCCACAGCCAGGAAAGTGACACTAAAGGCCAGCCCCCTTAATGTTTGCCTAGTTATGTCGGTATGCCACCCCACATGAAACACCGAGAATACCACACCGACACCGATGAGTTCCGCCACTAGATGCTGCCAGCCACCATATCCACTTGCCACTCCCCAGTCATACCATACAGTCCATAGTATTGCTACAAACAAGCCCAAACCGGCACCAAACACCAGCCAAAGCTGTTTGCCCATTTCGAGGTTTGCTTCACCCTTTGGCACTAGTGACGGATGACCTTGCATAGATCCTCCTCCTTGACTTCGCAAGATCCTACTCTCTTTTCTGTCTGTTCTTCTTGCGAAGAGGTTTCTTATGCAGTAATGTCAGACTCTATCACTTTATGTGATTAGGTATCAATCTATTAGTTCCTCCCAATCTGAAGTTAATTGCTGTTAAATGGTAAGGAGCATCCATATGCAGCTAAGCCGATACACCAAAAAAGGCGGCAATATATACGCCGCCCAAGTGTCAAATCGTCCTCTTTCTAGCTTAGTGCCGCCGCTGTCTCTTTGAGTTGCTTACGAATCTGGATTTTCTGAGGACACTTATCCTCACATAGTCCACATTCCAAACATTCTTCTGCTTTCCTGCCAGTGAGTTGCTCTGTAGTCCCGATTTTACGGTATTCACCCCTGGCATATTCAGTCAAACCATAGACACGATGGTAGTTCATTAGTCGGAAATTAAGAGGGATATTGATTTCATGGGGGCAGGGCATACAATAGTCACAGCCGGTACAGTAAAGCTCAGCCAGGCGCTGATTTTCCTCTAAGGCCACTTTGATACGCTTTAGCTCATCATCGGTTAGGTGAGTCTCCAGTGAGGCCGTCTGCACATTCTCTTCCACCATGTCGATATTGCTCATGCCCGAAAGGGCACAACTTACGTTGCTATTAGCCAAAACGAAACGCAAAGCAAGGTCTGGGGTACTCACGGTTCGCCCAGCTAGTAGCTCCTGGATACCCTTGGATGACGCCGCCAGCCGCCCACCAGCCACTGGACCCATAATCACTACTCCCAGCCCCTTAGCATGGGCATAGGCGATAGCCTCTTCATTGGCCCGATCCAAAAGGTTATACTGGCAGAGCAAAGAGGAGAAGATACCTACATCGACTAGCCGCTTCAATACTTCAGGATCATCATGGAAAGAGAAGGAAATGTGCTTGATCAACCCTTCATCTTTTGCTTTTTGGGCCTCATCTAGTAGATCGTACTTAAGTACTATGTTATCAAATCTATCTTGGTTTAGGGCATGAAAATGGTAGAAATCTATATAGTCTACATCAAGTTTTTGCAGCTGTTCCTCCAGTAGCCGACGGTAGTCGGCTTTGGCTTTCACCATCCAAGTGGGCATCTTTGTAGATAGGTAAACCCGATCCCGCCACCCTTTTAGAGCCTTTCCCACTACAATTTCACTATTGCCATGACAATAGCCATAGGCAGTATCGATGTAGTTTACACCTAGTTCAAAAGCCCTGGTGATAGCAGCCAACGCCTGGTCTTCGTCGATTCGGAAGTCACCATTTTCCTCAATCTCTGGTAAGCGCATAGCCCCAAACCCTAAAGCGGAAATCTCCACTCCGGTATTGCCAAACCTCCGATACTGCAAAACTATACCTCCTCGATCGAGTGTCATATCTTGTATTATACTACACTAGTCGCCACCCGTCTGTAAGGTAGATGACAATCGTCGACGTCCCTCTCACCTTTCCCTTCACCTTTCGAAGATCATCGCCAATTGCTTCCTGAGTTCCCCAGGCTCAGTGATGGGGGCATGACAAGTGCGAGCCTTACAGATATACACCGTCGCCTTGCCATCAAGGGCGATTTTGCCTTCCCAAAGCTCTGTCCAAAGCTCTGGCAGGCCACTACCGTAATGTGGGGCAAGATCAGAGTAGTAAATAACTGTGCCAGGCAAATACGTAGCCTGAAGAACTCTCAGTAACTCTTGATAACCAATATCCCGTCTGGGGCCAGTCATATAAACCTCACGGAGACCACTCCGAGTCAGATCCAAAACCGCAAGTAAGCTAGCAAAACCCCAGGGGTTTGCTTCCATGTCTTTCATGTAGCTCCTTAGGATAGTCTCTAGCTTGTCTTTGCCATGGTCTGGCAACAAGTTCTGCAGGTAAAAAAGATTGCGAGCCATCACACTAATTGCCGAAGGGTATGATTCATCTTCCGGACTAGAGGGGCGAAAAAGCAAGTCTTCCGTGGCCTCGGTGCCAAAAAAAGTACCAGCTTCATCAGACCAGAAACGACTAATCGCCACCACCACTAGATCTAGCACATCTTCTAGCCAAAAAGGTTCTAAGGTAGCCCAGTATAGATCCAAGAGGCCACTAATAAAGTAGCTATAGTCTTCTAGAAATCCTGCCACCGGGCTAGGGCCATCCCTAAAGCTCCTTAGTAGCCGCCCATCTGTCTGCCGCAGCTTGTCTAGGCCAAAGTGCGCTATCTCCCTTGCCTTATCAATATACCGGGATATCTGCAATACCGCCCCTGCCTTAGCCATTGCCGAAATGGCCATCCCGTTCCAGGCGGTAATAATCTTTTCATCTCTAAAGGGCCGAATCCGCTGCTGTCGTTCTTGAAAAAGCAGGCTTCTTGCACTTTCCAGAAGTGAACCAGTCTCAGCCTCGGACAAGCCATACTGATTAGCCAGAGCAGCTAAGGACATGGCCTGATGCAGTACAAAACCCCCATTGATATAGCTATCTTCATCGCCAATGCCGTAATAGCTACAAAGTAGAGCACCCTTCTCCTCGCCGAGAAGCTCGAAGATCTCTTCCCTGTTCCAGGTATAGAACTTACCTTCTACTCCTTCACTATCGGCGTCTTCAGTGGCGAAAATGCCCCCATCATCATGCCACATATCCCTTAGTAGGTACTCTAGGGTTTCCTCTACTACCCTCCGATATTTCTCCATCCCAGTCAGCTGATATGCTACAAGGTAAACCTGGGCTAGTAGGGCATTATCATAGAGCATTTTCTCAAAATGAGGCACTAGCCACTGCCCATCTGTAGAATACCGGTGAAACCCGCCTCCTAGCTGGTCATAGATCCCCCCAGATGCCATATGCCCAAGAGTATCAAGCACGGCCTCAAGTAGTGCCGACTCCTTTTGACTACGCTGCAAAAACAACCGGAGAAGGTTGACACTAGGGAATTTCGGAGCTGTGCCAAACCCCCCATGGCGTGTATCGTAAAGGGTCATTAGATATACTTGGGCCTTCTGCAAAATGTCTTCGGGCCAATCTGATCGATCTACATCGAGCTGTGATAATCCCCCCAGTCCCGGGATAACTTGTAGGGTTGATTCCTGAGCCAAGGCCTGTGTTAGCCGGTCTGCAGTCTTCAGCACCAGCTCACTGTCATCCTTCCACATTTGGGCCAGCTTGGTCAGAATTGTCGGGAACCCCGAGCGGCCATAGCGATCGTCAGGCGGAAAATAGGTGCCAACAAAAAACGGTTTAGTTTCCGGTGTAAGGAACGCTGTTAGAGGCCAGCCTCCTTGGCCGACAAGGAGTGCCGCTGCCCTTTGATAGATATTATCTAGATCTGGCCGTTCTTCCCGATCGACTTTAATGCAAAGGAAATTCTGGTTCATCAACTTCGCAATCTCCTGGTTCTGAAAGGACTCCCTTTGCATAACATGACACCAATGACAGGCAGAGTAACCAATACTAAGCAGTATGGGTCTCTGCTCCTCTCGGGCCCGCTCCAATGTGTCGGGATTCCAGGGCTGCCAAGCTACTGGGTCTAGGGCATGCTGCCTAAGATAAGGGCTAGCTTCATTACTTAGCATATTGCCTATTTGAATCGCCATTAAGTATAGCCACCTCCTGGCTTCACGTTCCATGAGTTGACTCTGGTTAACATAATACACCCTTGAGGCTCACCATAGTCTCCCCAGAGGAAACCATATTCATCAACTATCTTGCTAGATCGCAGGATTTCCCTAGTCTGATTACGAATAATCCGATAGCTAGTTGATCAGTGTCTGGCAAGTACTTAACTGACATATGGAGGTGCAGGGCTACTGACTGCTCTGCTAGAAGAGCAGAACATGACGCCCAATTTACGATGAAGAGAAAACCAACTGCCAAGACTCCGCCAAAAACCAATCCCCCAAAAAAGGGCAACCATCCCCCAAATGGGACCGCCAAATCCAGAAGTAATCTATTATCCTACTCGGCCAATGTACTAAATGCCATGGCCCTGGGGCTGTTTGCCTCACTCATCGTGGGAGTGATCCTAGAGCAGCTAGGCGGCTTATTCCATCTAGATTTCATGGTGCGCTTTGGCCAGTTCGCCAAGCTACTCATGGGCCCAGCCATTGGGGTGGCCGTTGCTGGGGGGATTAAGGCACCTCCCCTAGCCCTCTATGCCTCCGCGGTAGCCGGAGCTTTAGGAGCAGGCACCATTAGTCTTGTCCCTGGAGCTGCCGCTATGATTAGGATTGGTGAGCCGGTGGGGGCGTTAGTGGCTGCTTTGGCTGGAGCTGAGATCGGCAAGTGGATTTCCGGCAAAACGAAGCTGGACATAATCTTAGTCCCGGCGACCACCATCTTGGTGGGAGGGATAGTCGGTGAGAGTGTCGGCCCTTGGGTATCACTGTTGATGAGCACCCTTGGTGCTATCATCAATGAAGCCACCATGCTTCACCCCATACCTATGGGGATCACGGTTTCTACTCTCATGGGCATGATCCTTACACTACCCATCAGCAGTGCCGCAATAGCCATTAGTCTAGGTCTGAGTGGACTTGCCGGTGGAGCCGCCACGGTAGGTTGCTCGGCGCAAATGATCGGGTTTGCAGTAATGAGCTACAAGGAAAACGGGGTAGGCGGGCTTTTGGCCCAAGGACTAGGTACTTCCATGCTACAAGTGCCTAATATTATCCGTAATCCCCGGATCTGGATTCCCCCAACACTGGCAAGTGCCATCTTAGGGCCTTTGGCAACTAGAGTTTTTTATATGGAAAACATCCCCACCGGTGCTGGGATGGGAACTAGTGGTTTGGTTGGACAGATTGGGACAATTGCCGTCATGGGTATTGGGGCATGGCCCAAAATCCTGCTTTTACACTTCATCTTACCAGCTGTACTTACTTACCTGATTGCTATACCCCTGCGACGGATAGGATGGATTCAGGAGGGAGATTCAAAACTAGATCTTTAATCGGCAATTTAGGCTCTACGGATCCCGGGCCCGCCAAGATCAATCCTAAGCATGCATTGACCTAGCATGCATTGACTCCCACCAGAACACCCCACTTACGCAAATATACCGTGGGGTGTTCTGTGTCCTCTAGCCTAGATAGGACAGCATCGCCATCCCGATAATAACTCCCGCCACGGCACCAAAGGTACCACTGTGGCCTTTCGCTTGCACTTGAGCTTCCGGGATTAGCTCATCGAAAACAATATAGAGCATTGCCCCCGAGGCAAAGCCTAGAGACACCGCTAAAGTAGCCGGTGACACCGTCCCCAGCAGTGCACCAGCTAGAGCGCCAATTCCCATAGGCAAACCCGCGGCCGCCGTGATCGCCACACACTTGGGACAACGAACCCCGGCTGCCACCATAGGCCCCGCCATAGCCATGCCTTCAGGAATGTTATGAATCATCATGGTGATCATCAATCGCCAACCGGTTAGGCTAGAGACCACATACCCAGTGCCAATAGCCAGTCCCTCGGGGAGATTATGCATGGCAATACCTAAACCCATGAGAATACTGACTCTGATATATCTGGATCTTTGGTCTTCTTCCCCGGAAACGTGGGTATGAGGCACAGCAAAGTCAAGTAACGCTAAAAGACCCACTCCCATCAAAAGCCCGACAAAAGTACTGGTGGTGCCCCCAATTTTCAGCCCTTCTGGCAAAAGATCAATGAAAATAATGGCTAACATGATACCACCGGAAAAACCTAGGATAAAACTAAGAATTCTCTTGCCGGGGTTTCCTATACTGGCAATGATCAACCCCCCTAAACCGGTTCCGATAACACCAGCAAAGAGACCCGCCATGGTAACTTGCCATATGTTAACACCCATCCCATTTAGCCCCTCCCATCTCATCCCATCTTCATTAAACACCTTGCGCTATATCTTTTACCGAATAAGAGATTGTGAAACTCAAAGGAAGCCCTACCAAGTCAGGGGTTTCTTACAAGTCCTATACTATCATAGCCTAGACCTCTGTTTCTAGGGGCAGGATTTCACGTTCCTTGGGGGAATAAGTATATAACTTTTGATCCGGCTTTACCATTGATGGTAGCCGATAACGTTATATGAGACATTCCGCAAAAAGTTATGGACAGATAATGAAGCCCTTGTCTGTAGCCCTAGATATGATAGGAGGAACACGCACATGCGACTACGAGTAATTGCGTTCCTTGTGTTATGTGTACTGGCCCTTGGCCAACTCGCTTTCACCCAGGAGCCTGGGCAGAGAGTGCTCAAACCCGGATGCTGGGGAGAGGATGTTTTCTGGTGCCAGCGCAAGCTAATGGATATGGGTCTTCTTGAGCAGGCCACTGGGCGTTATGATAATGCTACACAAAGAGCCATTAAGGAAGTGCAAAAGGCCCATGGATTACCCGTCGATGGCCTGACGGGACCTCTCACTTTCAAAGTCCTAGACATTGGTTTTGAGGCATTCCAGTACTATACAGTACGAAATGGAGACTCCCTTTACGGGATAGCCAAGAAGTTCGATACTTCCATGGACGAACTGGTCAACCTCAATTCTCTAACAGACACCAATTTGCGCGTCGGCCAGCGCCTTAAGGTACCCCGTGTATCCGAGCCTGTCATCTACATAGTTAAGCCCGGTGATAGCCTGCATACCATAGCACGCAAATTCGGGGTCACTGTTGGAGAAATCGTCAAATTGAACAGTATCAAAGACCCCACCCTAATTAAACCCGGGCAAGAGCTATCGATGCCTAAGACTTGTGACCAATAGATTAGGAAATGGTAGACTGTCACATACTGCCTCTAGGAAGGTGACTACATATGCAACAGCAAGTCGTAGATAATCCATTCTGGCAAGACCGCTTTTTGTCTATCTTGGAGGCCTTGGTGACAAGAGAATCACCCTCAGGCTCCAAAGACGAGCTAGATCGATTGGCGGAGTTCATCAAGGGCCAATTCCAAAAGAGGGGCTGCAGTGCCGAAACCATACCAATGACTGATACAGGAAACCACCTAAAGGTAAAATGGATACCAGGTAATGGCGACACCCACCTGGCACCACTGCTAGTCCTATGCCACATGGATACTGTTTGGGATGTAGGCACTCTGCATGCTATGCCTTTTAGGATCGATGGTGACCAAGTATGGGGCCCTGGCACCCTTGACATGAAAGCCGGGATTGCTATGGCCTTGGTGGCTATGGATATACTTATCCAGAGAGGCTTAAGCCCCCGTCGGCCAGTTACTTTTCTCGTAAATAGTGATGAAGAGATCGGTAGCCCCTCTTCCCGACCCTTAATCGAGGCCGAGGCTCAAAGGAGCGAGTATGTCATCGTATTAGAAGGGGCCCAGCCCGGCAGTGGTGCCTGCAAGACTTCCCGCAAAGGTGTAGGGATGTTTCGGTTGGAAATCAAAGGCAAAGCGGCACACGCAGGCCTTGCTCCCCAAGATGGGATTAGTGCCATTGAGGAGCTAGCCCGCCAGGTGATCAAGCTACATAGTTATTCCGATTTCACTCTAGGTACTTCTGTGAATGTGGGAGTTGTTCAAGGAGGCACACGGAGAAACGTAGTGGCCGATCATGCTGAAGCTCTAATCGATCTGCGAGTCACCTCCCAACAAGAGGCAGAGCGCATGGAGAAACTAATCCTAGCCCTACAGCCGGAGCTACAAGGCGCCGAGATTCATCTATCCGGTGGTATAAATCGACCACCAATGGAGAGAACCACCGGTAATATCCAGCTTTACCAAAAAGCAAAAGCCCTTGCCCATAGCCTTGGTCTTTCACTACCGGAAGACAGCTCAGGAGGAGGCAGTGATGGCAATTTCACGTCCGCCTTAGGTATACCCACACTAGACGGGATGGGTGCGGTGGGATATGGTCCCCATGCCACTAATGAACATATCCTCCTCACCTCCACTTTTGAACGAATTGCCCTTTTGACCGAGCTATTTCTCCATCTTTGAGTTCGACTTGTCTATTTTTGTAGGTATTTCCATAAATGCGTAGAAGTGATATGATCAGATAGAAGGATGGCACTATTGTCTATGATAGGAGACCATCCCCATCTGGGGGAACCGCATGGACTTTGTACTAACATGTTCCAGTTCAGATTATTAGTCTACCAGGAGGTGTAAGCCAATGTATTGGATAACCCTAATTGTCGTTGGTTTACTCATGGGTTGGGCAGTAAAGAGCTGGTTAGCCCAGGAGAAGACGTTGAAAGGAGAACCGTGGCTGCGGCTCCTTATAGCGATTATCGGGGCTTGGTTGGGTGATGCTATTCTAGGTGATTGGGGCTGGATGTTAGCGGGCTTTAACGTCTTTGCTGGCATTATCGGTTCTTTTGTCTTGGGTTGGATTTGGACATTAGTTGGAGTTGACGAAGAAGCAAGTTCTTCAGCTAATGCCAAATAAGCTAGGGGAGCACTAGGTTCCCCCTAAATCATACACATCGATGTAACTGGCTGGGCCTCTCTTGTAAAGGGAGGCCTTTTTCCAGGCCAAGCAGACTCAAGCCTCACCTACTTCCGCTAGAGCCTGTAGCTTGTTCCACTGCTTGACCTGAAGTATGCGCTCTTCTATGGAAATCACGCCTAGCTCCTGCAATTCACTAAGGAGCCGACTCACTGTCTCTCTGCTTGTACCAACCAAGGCGGCCATCTCTTCTTGGGTCAGCTTAAGATGCGCCACCGCCGTTTGTGACCCTTGGCTAGTTGTCTCCTCCGCAATCTCCAGTAACAGTCTAGCAACTCGGCGTCTTGCCGTAAGAAAAGTGAGCTCCTCTAGTTTCTCATTCATCCTACGCAACCTAGATGCTAACACTCCCAAGAACCTGACGGCCAAGTGGGGTTTCTCTTCCAACAAGCCCAAGAAATCCTGCTTGGGAATCCTGATTAGCACGGTATCTTCTAGAGATACGGCATCAGCCGAACGAGGCTCATCATCGAATAATGCCATCTCGCCAATCACTTCACCCCGTCCCAGTACCCCTATGATCCTCTCTTTACCGGTGGAAGTGATGCGGCTAATCTTAAGACTACCTGCCTCAATTACGTACATGACGTCACCAGCAGTCCCCGTATGAAAGATAGTCTCTCCCGCTTGAACCCTTTGTCTGCGAACCACCATAGCCAGGGCTTGTAGGTCTGCCTGATTCAGACTTTGGAAAACCGGTACTTGGCCCAATGCCCGAATGAGGCTATCCATCCTTCCCATCACCTTTAGGGCCCTTGGGGCCCTTCACCTTAGGGGAACGATTCTTCTCAGAGGGCAGTTCTTTGCTTTTTTTAGGCTTGTGCCCTGGGTTATCTTTGCCTTTAGGCACATGATTGTCCGGGAGATTCTCCTGACCCTTTCCAGGCTCATCAGAAGGATTGTCCTTGTCCTTACCCACAAGCCCCGGGGGTTGCCAGTCCTTTTGAAAGGGAGGGGGTAGTTTGCCAGGCTTTTGCTCAAACCGTTGACGGTGTTTCTCCCATGCCCTACCTTGATCCTCATTATGTCCCTTTGGCTCCTCCGGCTCACGACCAGGCCGGACTCTTGTTGTATAGCCGGCTACCACTTTTACCCGGTTTCGGGCTGCGATGACCTCCACGACACCATCGAATACACTCACTTCGGTTGTCAGGTCATCCTCCACAGCCACACTAAACGTTGTACCTCGCACTCCAGCAAAGGCTGTGGGAGTAATGATGGAAAAACGAAACATGTTCTTTAATGCTCGAGTGAGCTTGACAACTTCCACCCAGATTCTGCCCGCATTAAGACGTATGCAGCGCTCCCGGTTAACTGCTATAGCATTATCACTGACCTCTAAAGATGTATTGCTCTCCACCAGTATAGTCTCACCATGATCGCCTTTCAGTTCTACTGTTCCGAAGGGGCCTGTTTGGAGCTGATCACCACAAGCTAGTTGCATGCCGATGAAGGCCTCCACAGGGTTATCGCAACCGCTTCTCCTGACTAGCACCTCATTGTCAACGGCGACAATAACAAATAAAGGCCCGTTCTTCTCAGAGAGACTAGCCAGGTGTGCAGAGATATTGCCACCGGTGGTACCCAATAGTGCTACCAGCAGCGTCACTGCCACTATCTTACTTATAGGAGTTCTCCCTTGGTTCGTTTGTCTGGTCATGGTTGCGCTCCCGCCTCCCCGCTAACCGATACACTCGCTGGGGACTCTCCTTACCCCTAAGAACACGCATCCCTTCATCCCGGATCTCCCATTGACTAGATAGATTCTCTGCTGTATTGGCATCAAGTAAGATATTACCGGGCCCTGCCAGCTGTTCCAGGCGGGCAGCAGTATTAACCACATCGCCTATGGCAGTATAGTCAAAACGTTCTCCTGCGCCAATATTCCCTACCACAAATCGCCCGGAGGCTATGCCTACTGCTAGTTTCAAGTCAGGTAACTCAGAAGCTGTTCTTTCCCTTTTAGATACTCCTTGACAGAATTCCTGCATGTCCCAGGCGGCGGCAGCGGCCAATTCCCTGTGTGCCGGATTGGGAAGTGGAGCACCAAAAAAAGCCATAACTCCATCACCGGTGAATTTGTCTAGGGTGCCACCATAGTCAAACACAATCTCCACTAGCCCTGCCAAATGCTGATTGAGAACAGAGACCGTGGTCAAGGGAGGCAGTTTCTCCGCCAAACTGGTGAAACCGCTAAAATCGGCGAAAACCACTGTACCTTCCACTTCTCTAGTGACAAGGCCTGCTTCCCTTGCCAAGATCTCGTCTAGGACTGGAGGGGAGAAATACCGGCGCAGTGAATCAGCCAATTGCTTCCGGGCAGCCCTTGCTTTGGCATACCGAAAGGCTAAACCAAAAATATAGAACACCATCATCGTACCCACAAGATGTGCTATGGGAAACCATAGGTGCCGATAGAAAACCATCAAAATGTATAGAACCGATGTTATAAGCATTGCCAAAAGAGTGGAGAGTAGGCCTGGCAAGGGTTCTTGACGATACACATATCCCACCTGAAACAGTACTAGAACCATAGCCAATACCCCAGTAAAAGCCGGGGAAATAACGCCCAGCACGTTATCGGTCAGCAATGCCCAGGCAGCAGCAGCATGAAAGAATACTCCTGGGACAGGGCCCAGGTGGATTTGGGAGCTCATGTGCCAGTCAGGCAGCCCAATGGCATTTGCACCAATAAAGACAAGCCGATCCTGCAGCTCCCCCGGGCCGATCCTCCCATTGAGGACATCTACCGCAGAGTAGAGCTTATCCTTCGGCCAGACTGAAGCCGGTTCCCCAGTTGGAGGAAAGGTGAATAGTAGATTTCGCCGCCCGTCTAGGGGGTAAGCAATGACTCCAATACCTAGACTGTTACCCTGCACCCGAATGGGTAGGGCTAAACGCCCACTTCCCGGGAGCTGTTGACTAGCTATGAACTGTCGAACGGCCTCAAGTGATATCGCCCAAGGACGGACTTCCCCTGAGAAAGAACCAGTCATCAGAGGTAAACCGCTTGTTCTATCTTGCGCCGATAAAATAGGAATCCGTCGCACTATGCCATCGGGATCAACCAATACATCTCCATGGGCAAAGGTAGAATGTGGCAAGAATGCCCGGTGGGGATAAACAGTCGCGTCCCCCGCTCCATGGTAAGGCAAGACTACGGAGGCAGAGCCATCCATAGCCGACTGCAGTTTTGCATCAGCTTCAGAGGTCTCCGCCAACAGGACATCCAGGACTATAACCTTAGCCCCAGCTTCTGCCGTACGCTCCAGAAGTTCCGCCAAAACAGTTCGGGGCCACGGCCATGATCCCACACTCCTAAGAGAGGCCTCATCGATGCCAATAACCCTCACATAACCATCGCTTGTAGCATGACTGGCAGCCAAAAGGCCAATGGATCTATCATATGCCCACCGCTCCAGTGGCTCCCATACACCAGCGAGGCTTAGTGTTATGGCGAGTCCTGCGGCCACCAAGACCAAAGACCAGGGGCTTATCTCTTCCCGGGCTACCAATCGCTATCAGCCCCCATTTCTTGCGTCATTCATCCCAAGTCCATTAAGGGAAGCCATAAGGCTTCCCGTGATGCTTTGTCGGCTTTTTCTGCCACCTACTACTTCTGGCCCTTTTTCTGACTGCGAGCTTTCTTGTCTTCTGCCTTTTTCTCCTGCTTTGCCTGTTTCTCCTTCTCTTTGGCAAGCTTGCGATCCCGTTTAGTGGCTTCTTTTTCTTCTTTGGCCTTTAGCTGCTCTTCTTTTCGCTTTCGTTCGGATTGCTCAGCATCTCCATCATTTTCATCTATGTCTTCTATATCATCATCTGTATCATCATCGTCCACATCGTCCACGTCTTGCCCTTCCCGCTCCCGCTCTCGCTCTGCCCAGCGCAGTCGATGTTTTTCCTTGGTTACCGCCAGCAATGCGTTTTCTACCGGCAAGCCCCGCTCTAAGTGTTCCTGTAGCCTTTCAATGGCCCTTTCCCGGGGAGCCCGCTTTTCTTGATCATTCTCTTCATCCACTTCATTGTCTTCTTCCGCCGGTTCCTCTAGGTCATCTTCTGGAGGTAAATCCCCATCTTCCAGCGGCTCCTCTGTGTCGATAGGATCCTGAGTCTCTCCATCATCTTCTGGCAGGGGCTCACCGACAGGCTCCTCAGTTTCCTCGTCTATCGGCTCGGATCCGCTTTCATCCACCTCTGACTCCAAAAGAACCGAGATCCGGATAATTATATTAGGATCCTCTTTGAGCACCGATAATAGGTGCTCTGTGTCGGCATACTCTTCCTTGAGTTCAACAAGAACGGTTTGAGTAGCTTTCGCCACATCCTCAGAGGTGGGGTCAAGACCCGCCTCCACTAGCCTCTCCGCCAACACGCTCTCCAGTTCACCTTGGACAACCATCTGGGCTGCACCGATGCCAGCCACTAGCAAGAACATCGCCAGTGTCACCCCAGCAATGAGCATCTTCCTGCTTGCCACCGAATCCGCCTCCCTAATGTGATTTCTTCCACTCCATTATGGCATACTGGCACCTTTAGGGCTGTGATCAGCATCACATAGAAAGGCAAGACAAAAGACCCATTACAGCTTACGTTCAAGAAAACTCCATAGATTGCCTCCCATGAGTTTCTCTACGTCTCGGCGAATCGCATCTTCGGTCAGTACCCACCCAGTGGCCACTAGATCCTGGTACTTTCTTACCAGGATCTCAGCGATGATTCGGCGAGAATGATCCCATTTGTAAATCAACTGATCCAATACCCGGGCATCTGAGTGCTGCAATATTACGCTATTTCCCAAAAGTTCTAGCCTCATACTGGTAATCTCCTGGATGAGACTTGGGTTATTTAGAAACCACCAACAACCAAAAGGCATAAGATTGCGGAATTTCCGGGCCAATACAGCTAGCTCATGCTGATTCTCCCGAGCTAGTAAGGTAACAAGAAACTTATTATGAGGATATCGCGAACAAAGGTAATCAAGCGAAGCTATATTCATCTTGCCTACACCATCACCGGCATCCTTTAGCCCTGGATTTAGCTGTCGCTTTACCCCTACCATCAGGGCAAAAGGCACATTCATCTCACGGCTTACCGGTATGATACACCTTTCGATTAACTCCGATCGGGCCGACTTCTCTGGTAGTATGAAATCATAGGGAAGTGATACCGCCATATAAACTGGGTTCATGATTTGAATCCAGTCCCGCAAGAACCTCTGCACTTCTCCAACTGTTCGCCGATTTAGATCTGGAGTTACATCAAAGCCCCACTCCTTTAATTGATGCCAGCTTTTCTCCCAGCTACATAGCAGCATATCTAATCGCAATGCTGCTCGAAAGCGAGAGTCTAGCTCTTGACCCCCCTCTTTAACCTTTTCCAGCCAAATGCCTCGCTCCTCGGGATCAAAGGGATCATTAGTCATAACAACACACTCGAGGTTGGCAAGCTCAAATACCTCATCGACATATTCATCTAGCTGCTTGTTATCAAAATACTGGCGATAGCCCTCGATGTCTCGACTCGCTACATCAAAGCCCAGCCTCTGTAATGTAGTTAACACTCCCCGGCAGGCTTCACTGTAAGGAGAGTTTTCCAAAAACAGTGTCTGCCAAATCAGATCAGCTTGCTCGACCTTTGTCATCTGCCAGTACTCATCATAGGCGATATCTACCCACCTCATGGTTTCTGCTATGAGATAGTGATACGTGACTAGTTCATTAAAACCCCAAAGCAGAATGTCCCCGAAGATGGGTGCATAAAGATGAGTATGAATGTCAGTAGCTTTGACATCCTTTACTGCCTGCTCTACAGTTCGCTTTAGGTTCTCTCCGGTTATCAGCTGGGTCACTTCGCATCTCCTCCTCTTCGAATTTGTCTAGAAGGCAATACCACGTTCGTCTTTATGTTGCACTATTGTAGAAGGCTTCCCTTAATTTTCCTTCGCCCTTTCCATCGCCTTTACCTGCCACTATGACAAGACTTCACGGTGAAGCTACGTAAGTAAGAACTGTCTGTAAGCCTTGGGGCCACGTCTTGCAACGAAGCAAACCACCCCATATTCGCCAACGGGGTGGTTCCCAACATCTGGCAATCACTGGGGACGCTTATGTCCCTGGAGACTCATAGAAGCTCGGCGCTCCATTCCGCCACAGACATTTGCACCTACCCATATCTTCAAATCAGAATCTCATTCTTGGTTACATAGATCTAGTTCCAACACGGTGACAGAGGCTGGTGGGAATCTCCATTGCACACTTTTGCCAGCCCTTACCTTACGCTCTATCGGATCAAGAGCAGTGGGGTTGTCAAAGTGAACGTAAGCAGAAAGGCTCTCAGGAGCTATCTCAAATGCCCTGCCTTCAGCAATTTCAAAGCCTTCCACCTCGATATTCAATGACTGTGAACTATGCAG
>JAAYSL010000185.1 GCA_012518315.1 Bacillota bacterium
CTACCCTATACACCTTTACACCTCGCTTTGTTTGATGAGATGCTTGACTCACTAGTTGTTACCAGCGCCAATAGTTCCGGTGAACCCGTTATTTTTCAGGATGATCTGGCCTATAGCAAACTGGCTGTAATCGCTGACGGCATTGTCAACCATAATCACCAGATCATGTACCCCTTGGATGATTCTGTTCTCTACTATGTAGATACAGCTCCGGCAGTTGAGTTGAGTCGGCCTATACTACTCAGGCGTGGTCGCGGCTATGTTCCTCTACCTTTGCCGTTAGCCAAACCTCTTGGCCAAACAATCCTAGGGTGTGGCAGTGATCTCAAGGCCTGTTTCTGCCTTGGTAGTGGCCAACTAGCATACCCGAGCCCCTCTTTGGGGAACCTGGAAAACCCTGAAACCATAGACCGCTACCGTTTCATGCTTAACCATTATCGGAAGGCATTGGTTTTGGGCCCCACGGCTATCGCCTACGACCTAAACCCAGCCCTGATCAGCAGTCAAGTCATTGCCGCCGAAGGTTTTGGCCACCTGACCCAGGTACCAATTCAGCACCACCATGCTCATATAGCTGCCTGTATGGGGGAAAACGGAGTCAATGGACCAGTCCTTGGCATCGCCTATGATGGTAGTGGTTATGGATCTGATGGAAAGGTATGGGGTGGCGAGATCCTGCTTTCTTCCACCGCTGCTTTCCAACGTCTGGCTCATTGGCAAAATGCCCCTTTGCCGGGAAATGACATGGCTATTCGCCAGCCTTGGCGAATGGCGCTTAGTTACTTAAAGAGTGCTACCATGGAGAAGCACTTTCATTTTTTCCTAGAGAACCTCCCCGGGAATCTCAAGGAAAACGCCACCAAGCTCCTGGACCTTTGGGAAAACCTCCAGCCTAGCTGGCTACAGACTTCCAGTATGGGAAGAGTGTTCGACGGTATCGCAGCTCTTTTAGGCCTATGTCTGGAAACAAGCTACACAGGGCAACCAGCCATACTTCTGGAAAATGCGGCTTGGCGAGGCGTCCAGAAGATGGGACTAGATAGCTTCCGACCATATGATGTAGATGATCCAACTGAGAATCCCGACACGTCTACAGCTTTATCTTCTGGGCATTCTGACAGTACCAAAACCCTTCATGTAGACCAACCACCTCAGGTCATTCCAGTGACCCCCTTGATTCAGTGCATAGTAAGAGATAAAGCTAACAATATCGACATCAACGAGATCGCCGGACGATTTCACCGAACAGTTGCCGAGGTCACAGCAGCAAAGGCCGGCGAGTTCTGCCAACGATTCAACCTAGATACAGTCGCCCTTGGTGGGGGTGTCTGGCAAAATCAGCTCCTGGGGTACTGGACAGTAATGCTTCTCAGGCAGATGGGATTAAAGGTACTTCTACACAAGCAGCTGTCCCCCAGCGATGAATGTTTGGGGGTTGGCCAAGTCGTGGTGGCTGGGGCAGTATTGGATATGCAGAAGGGAGAGGACTGCCCATGTGTCTCGCCGTACCAGCAAGAGTAGAGAGGATTGAAGGCACAACTGCATTGGTTACAGCCTTTGGCTGTCATGAGAAAGTCGATATTCAGTTTGTTCCTTCTATAGAGATAGGCGATTTCGTCCTGGTACATGTGGGATTCGCACTGGAACGGGTACGGCCAGAGGAGGCAGCTCTCCTCTTGGAGACCTGGGATACATTGTTCACCAAGGGGGAGGACTCCAATGAATAACCACTGGCAATCCCTTACTTCCTACCGATCGCCAGAGCTCGTACAACAGCTAGCTGATGCTATCAATAATGCGTGCCAAGGTAGAGTCAAAATCATGCAGGTTTGTGGCACCCATACCTGGAGCTACCGACGCCATGGTCTTGCAACACTACTGACCCAGAATCTCTCTCTAGTGGCAGGTCCCGGTTGTCCCGTCTGTGTTACTGACCAAGGGGATCTTGATTGGATCATGGATCTAGCTGGGGAAAAGCAAAACACCCTGGTCACCTTCGGTGATCTGATGCGGGTACCGGGTAGTAACGGCTCCTTGGCAGAGATGCAAAGCCGAGGTGCAGATATTCGAGTGGTACTCTCACCGCTGAAGGCTCTAGATATCGCCTTGGCTGAGCCTTCTCGCCGAGTAATCCTTGTGGCTATTGGCTTTGAAACCACTGCCCCAGTGGTGGCCGCCACATTGCAGCACGCCCACCGGCTATGCTTAACCAACTTTAGTATCGTTCTACTTCTCAAGAGACTTATCCCGGCCCTCAGGTACCTCTTTGCTCGGGAAAGACCAGATGGGCTCCTTTGCCCTGGGCACGTAGCCACTGTCGTAGGCAAACAGGCCTTTGCCTGTCTACCTCAGGAACTGGGAATTCCCTCGGCCATCGCCGGCTTTGAGCCCGTAGATATGCTATTGGGTTTGCTAGATTTGGCACATCAGCTTAAGACCGCAAATGCCAAGATTACCAATGCTTATCCCAGGGTAGTGACAGAACAAGGTAATCCTATTGCCAGATCACTCATAGAAGCCACCTTCGAACCAGCCCCTTCCCAGTGGCGAGGTCTTGGTGAGCTGCCTACAGCGGGTTATGGACTAAGAGGTGCGCTGCAGAGATTCGGTCTTAACCCAGCGGCTGTCCTTCTCTCTAAAGCAGCTAATGGCCAGTGTCTCTGCCATTTGGTCATTCTGGGAAAACATACACCCCAAGCTTGCCCAAGATTCCGCAAGAACTGTACCCCTGAAAACCCATTAGGGCCATGTATGGTTTCCGAGGAAGGTACCTGTGCTGCCCACTACTATTACCCGGATCTTGACGAGTCTTTGGAAATACCAGATACAGAAAGTGAGGTGACTCTGCAACTTCCCCCTCCAGTCACAGATGGGAAGCTGCCGAATAAGAAATGAGCATAGAGTTCATCCAATTGGCCCATGGCAGCGGCGGGAGTGCTACCACCAAGTTACTTGAACAAATCTTCCTGCCTCGTTTCCGTGACATAGGGCTCCAACCAGAAAATGATGCTGCTCTCTTGCCCATAGGCAACGGTGTAACTTTGGCCTTTACTATTGATGGATTTGTAGTCGAGCCACCCTTTTTCCCCGGGAGTGATCTAGGTAGCCTATCTGTCAATGGTACCATCAATGATCTGGCAGTCATGGGTGCCAGACCTCTCTACCTAGCCTGTGGATTTGTCATTTCAGTAGGCGTTAGCAGTACCATGCTATCTCAGATTGCTACATCCATGCAAGAAGCTGCGGCCGCCTCTAATGTGCAGATAGTGGCGGGTGATACCAAAGTCGTTGAGTCTCGGGGCACCACTCCCCAAATCCAGGTCACTACCTCCGGTATTGGCATCGTGGAGGCAATAGAGCCTTGGCATACCCCGAGGGTAAGACCTGGTGATCAATTGATTCTATCGGGCACCATCGGAGAGCATACCCTGGCCGTTATGGGAGCCCGCCATAGCTGGTTTCAGCATGATCCTATCGCCAGTGACTGTGCCAGCCTCTATCCCATGCTAGTGCCACTGCACCCGATTCCGGACATCCACTGGGTGCGGGATATCACCCGGGGAGGTCTGGGAGGAGTCTTAAACGAGCTAGCCCACGCTACGGGATATGGCATAGAGCTCGACGAAGAGAAGATACCCATAAGCTCGCTGGTTAGGGGTTGGTGTGAAATCCTAGGATATGATCCTCTGTATCTGGCCAATGAGGGTAAAGCACTGCTAGCCGTTGACCGGGCAGCGGCATCCCACACCTTGAGTGAACTCGGGAAGACTGTCTTAGGTAGGCATGCCTCGCTAATCGGAGAGATCAGCTCCGACGAGCAGCCAGTTGTGATACTAAACACCTCTATCGGGGGGCGACGGCTTGTCATGGCACCTGCCGGAGAATTATTCCCCCGCATATGTTAGCCCATCCATCGCGCTCACAAAGCCGTTCAGAGGTTCTTTGCCGTTCAGATTCTTTGCCGTTCAGATTCTTTCAAGCTTGGCATCGATCAGTCCTGCGACATTCTCGAGGTTAGATTGAATTAGCACGTGATAAACATAAGGGAAATGCGATGTTCGGTTGGGGGCTCTGAAATACAGCGGAAAGTCAGCTTCGTATTGCTCTGCGTATTCAATAAGCTCTTGGGCCAGTTGATACCTTAAAGCAGTTATGGATGGCGCATTGGCCGCCAAGCCAAAACCTTCCAAGGAACCGCTATATGAACCATCATCTTCTTGCTTGTATTCCATAGTAAAGCGATATAGTCTAAGTATCTCCTCCAGATGATCAAACGAGAGGGCCACCAGTAGATCGCGATTCCTCTGTACAAGTGCGGGGTGCTCATAAATTACTCCGTCTATGAATCGGCTGAAATTTTTCCGGACGTCTGTTGCCCTTCGGGCAGTTAACATGAATATCCCTCCTCACATCCTAGTGTACTTTATGTACGTTATGTACGCAATGTACTTAGAGAGTTAGCACCTGTAGCCAGTGGCACCACGCCACTACGCGAATAAGGCCCCTCTGGGGCCTTGTGCGATGGGCTACTGGTTCTTCGCTATTTTGCGAGAAAGGGCACAACTGTTCCGCTTAGCGAGTATAGATATTTACTAACATTATGCTATCTTCAGGGCCGTTTCCGACAACTTGGATCTCTATGGAGCTGATGTCATTGGTGCCGCGGCCCCAGAACTCCTCATTGTCCATGGCTATGCTGGAACTAGGCATTTCCTTGAGCAGCTCTGCATAAAACGCTACTACATATTCAAGGGGCTGACTTATTAACACGGTGGCCGAATACTCGAGACCTTCCGATGTTTGCTCGCCGTACTCATCCATTATGTAGGATCCGCTAACCAAGGGAATGAGCTCCGCAAGCAATTCGCCTCTTGGGGTGAGAACATCATC
>JAAYSL010000186.1 GCA_012518315.1 Bacillota bacterium
AATGGACGATTATCGTGTTGATGTTGGTGGCCGCCTTGGTGGCAGGAGTGGGTGGACGCTTGGTCCTGACACCTAGCTACGAGGCAGTGGCGACGTTGCTGATCATGCCACCTACATACCAGAGCGCCATTGAGCCAGAGTCACTGGCACTTGAGACCTACCGAGACCTGGCATTGACGCCATCCATAGCAACCCGGGTGGTGGAGGGTCTTCAGCTGGTCAATAAGAAGGGCGAGCCATTAACAGCAGGTGAGATCTTGCGCGGTGTCGAGGTGGAGATTTCAGCTCCCCAGGTCAGACGTGACGAGGTTGTGCAGAAAGTTGGGATTTTGAAAATCAAGGTATCATGGAATGATCCCATCATAGCTCGGGACATTGCCAATACATGGGTAAAAGTGTTTATGGAGAACACTACTCATATACGGAAAAACGAGTCTGATGAGGTTGCTCAGGTTATACTTAAGCAGTTTGGTTCAACGGGAGAAGCTCTTCGGATTGCCGAGGAGGAGCTATTGAAGTTCAGGTCATCAGATAGCCTACCTCTTCTTAGTCAACAGGTGGAGCTTTTGCGATCACAGTTGGGGGAACGGAGAAAGTACGTACTACAGACTCAGAGAAACCTCGAAATGAAACGTCATCAGCTTGAGACCATGGAGACGCAGCTTAACGCCCTGGAAAATGATGGAGAGTGGATTGGTCTCCTAACCCAGGATGTAGAACAGCTTCGTGATCATGGTCACCCAATCAGGAAAAGAACTATAGACGCAATGAAGCAGGTTTTGCTGTCAGAGGCTGCTCTTGCCGAGTTCGAGGACACGGCGAATATTTCTCTCCTTCAGCAGAACCTTGAGCTAGAACGAGCCCGATTAGCAAGCTATCAGAACAAGCTAGCGAGTCTCAAGGCTGAATTGCCCAACCGAGAGGCGAGGTTGCACGCTCTAGCTACTACTCTAGAAGAGCAGGATGAGAAGTTGGTTATGGCTAGGAGTCTAACTACAGATGCTCTGTGGCTTGCTTTGGGCAATGAAAGACCGGCCCTGGAGGATGTGTCGAAACTGCGGTTAGTAGATGAGGTAGTCAATCCTAACTACCATGGTGTAGAGAAGATGTATATCGATGCTCAGATAGACATCGAAACAATGCCCCAAGAGATCGAAGGATATGAAGTATTGGTTGGTGATTCTACGAGGCGGATTGAAGCCCTAGAATCACAATACAGGGAGCTGCTATTACAGAAAAAGTCACGTCAGGATCAAGTCCAGCTCACCCGCAAGCTATACGAGTCTCTGATGGATCAGTATGTGGCCCTAAAACAGAGTGCGGTTCAGTTGGCACTGGAGGCGGCAAGGCTAGAGGTAGAGCTAGAACTAGCTTTGGTAGAACTGGGAGAATTTGAGGAGATAGTATCTGGTGCTGAGAAAGAACAGCTGACGCTGCAACTGCGTCAAGAGTGGCTAGTGCGAAATGTAGATGCACTAAAACGGACGTATGCTGTCCTGTCAGATAGGGCTGAAAACGCCCGCCTTGCCGAGCTACAAGCAACCGGTGATGTTCGCTTCATTTCGCCTGCAGTGGCTCCTCGCTCCCCATCGAGTCCTAACCACAAGCTCAACGTAGCCATAGCTATAGTTCTGGCCGGAATGGTTGGCATTGGAGTAGTCTTCCTACGCAATATGTTTAGTAACCCCATCTCCTATCAATGATTATGTAAGCGGCTACCCCGGCGGTTTTACCTTCCGGGGTAGCCCTAGAATTACACAACATATCCTTCAATGTCCGGGTAAACTACGATAAGGTGATAGGTATCGTAGTTTGCTGCCCCCTCTTGCCCTCCTTGCTCACGGCATAGACACGGACATTGACTTTCCCAAAGGGTGCACCATAGGGAACAGACTCACTGGTCCGCCAAGTACCCTCCCCCACATTGCGAAGGCTACCCCACCATCCATACTCAGGAATAGATGCCTGAACTGAACTAATCTCGCCACCGGTTACATCGGAGATACGGGCGGTCAAGGTGACAGTGGTTCCCACTGAAGCGGTAGTTGGATTTAGCTCCGCCTCCAACTTGTAATGAAACTCTTCCGCCATCAATTTCACCCCCCTTCATTGTCATAGCTTACAAAATTATACCATGATTGCCAATATATATGAACCGTTCGGCGAATACTTCCTGAGCCCTGCTAATATCTTAGAAAGACTGTCTTCCGGTGGTTGGCTCGGCCAAGATTTGAGCAATAAAACCGATCTTTTGCTTTGGTTCTAACCCTTGACAGTAAAACCAGGACGAGGTAAAATTGACAAGTAAATGACTGACCCGTCAGTCATGGCGGTGGGTTGGAGGAGATAACTTGAAGAGATGGATAGTGGTTGGTGTTATTGTCATCATCCTAGTGGCTGCTGTCGGTGTACTTATGACCAAGAGAGAGCCAGCATCAGAGCAGGGGAGCATACAAGCGGTAGAGGAGGCGGTTCGGGAAGTACGTCGCCAAGCAGTTAGTGTTGAGCCTGCTACCTACCAGACAATGCAAGAACGACTGGCCTTACATGGTATTATCTCACCCTGGGCAGAGGTCAACATCGTGCCCAAAGTACCGGGGAGAGTTGCCAAGGTTTTGGCTAAAGTAGGCCAAGAGGTGGCCGCAGGAGACATTCTAGTCCAGCTTGAAACTGAAGAACTTGACCTTCAAGTCAAGCAAGCTGAGGCTGCTTTGGCCAGTGCTCGAGCTGCTTTGGGCCGGATGCAGGCTGGGGCTAGACCAGAGGAAATCGAGCAGGCCGGAGCAACCTTAGAACAAGCAAAGGCAGGATATGAGAATGCCAGGTTGACCCATGAAAGAGCTGCTAAACTGCATGAGGCGGGAGTGATGGCCGGGAAGGATTGGGATGCGATAAAAGCCCAGTACGAAGTGGCCAAAGCCCAGAAGTTGGCGGCAGAAAAGACACTGGAGCTTGTGAAAAAGGGTGCCCGTGATGAGGATCTAGACACTGCTAAAGCCGGGGTAGCACAAGCAGAAGCTGCTCTTGCCCTTGCACGGCTTAGCCGTGAGCATGCTGCCATCAAGGCACCTATAGCCGGGGTTGTCAATCAGGTGAATGTTCAGGTAGGAGATATGGCCGGTGGTGGCCTGCCAGTGGTTAACATAGTAGATATCTCCCGGGTGAAGCTAAATCTACAAGTAAGTGAGCGGGAGGTAATTCGGCTAAGTCAAGGACAGGAAGTAACGGTTGCTTTGGACGTACAGCCCGACGTGCTTGTACAAGGCCAAGTGAGTAGCATTGCACCGGCGGCAGATTCGAGAACGGGCCTTTTTGCTGCCACAGTAGACCTTACTAACCCCGAAGGGAACCTAAAGCCCGGGATGTATGGCACGGCCCATGTGGTTGTCAAAGAGACAACTGATGTGCTATCCATCCCCGAGCGGGCCGTTTTCACCGCGGAGGGTAGGCCTGCAGTCTACGTTGTTAGGGATGAAGTTGCTTATACAGCCCCAGTTGAATTAGGGATCAAATCAGATGGTTTTGTGGAAGTTCGGTCAGGCCTCAAGGTCGGTGACGAAGTAATTGTGCGTGGACGAGAATTTGTTACTGACAAAGCTCCAGTCCGGGTGGTGGAACGGGGGATTATGCAATGAAACTCGCACGACTTGCAGTTAGACGCCCAGTCACGATTCTAATGGCAGTGGCCATTGTAGTGGTACTGGGTTGGATTAGCCTTTCCCGTTTGCCCATCGACCTCTTTCCAGATATTGAGGCACCAGTGATCGCGATTATCACTAGTTATCCGGATGCGGGGCCTTATGAAGTCGAGAATTTGGTCTCAAGACCCATAGAAGAGGTAATGGGAGCAGTCAACAATATAAAGAATATCAGCTCAATCTCTTCTAAAGGAACATCGATAGTGGTCGCGGAATTCGTCTGGGGTATCGATATGAATTTCGCCTCGTTGGATGTAAGGGAGAAAATCGACCAGGTCAAACATTTCCTTCCCGATGAAGCCGGAGCCCCCATGGTGGTCAAATTTGATCCTATGATTATGCCCATCATGCAGCTGGTGATAAATGGTAGTAGGCCCTCCCATGAGCTACGGTATATTGCCGAACACACGGTCAAAAACCGATTAGAGCGGTTAGAAGGTGTGGCACAAGTCAGTGTCTCAGGGGGAGAAAGTCGGGAGATTAGGGTCGTCCTGCATCCGGGGCTTTTGGCAGCCCATGGAGTATCCATTGATGCTGTAAGCCAGTCTCTCAGGATGGCCAGCATGAATCTGCCAGCTGGTAGTATTGAAGATCATGGGCTTCAGTATGTACTTCGGACAGCAGGTGAGTTCACCAGTGTCGATGAGATCCGCTCTGTTAAGGTACCCACCATGGGAGGTGGCCTAGTTAGCCTTGCGGATATTGGTGACATAGAGGATGGATATAAGGAAGCTACTCACCTCAGCCGGTATAATGGCCAGCCGAGTATCATGCTATCTATCCAAAAGGAAGCAGGTAGCAATAGTGTGCTAGTTGCGGAAAAGGTGCGAACGGCTGTCGACGAGCTAGAAAATGAACTGGGTGAGGATATATCCTTAGAGATTGCCCAGGATACATCGCTGTTTATCAAGCAGTCCATTGATGGTGTTGCCTCAAATGCCCTTATGGGTGGGTTACTGGCCATGCTAGTACTCCTAATATTCCTCAGGAGCATGCGCCCCACCTTGATTATCGGGGTGGCAATTCCCATATCCATCATGGCAGCCTTTATCATGATCTACTTTAGCAAAACTACCATCAACATGATGTCTCTTGGTGGTTTGGCCTTGGGTGTTGGTATGCTGGTGGATAATGCCATCGTGGTTCTAGAGAACATCTTCCGCCAGCGGGAGCTAGGCAAGAATGCCATGGAAGCAGCCCAGATAGGGGCAGAAGAGGTAGGGACAGCCATTGTCGCTTCGACTCTGACCACAGTCTCGGTCTTTATCCCGGTAGTATATGTCTCGGGTATTGCCGCTGAGATCTTCCGGGATATGGCCTTTACTGTGACTTTCTCGCTTCTTGCTTCGCTTTTGGTGTCTTTGAGCTTGGTGCCTATGCTTGCCTCTCAAATCATGGGGAATGGCACTATCGATGCCAAAGATGGTGGTATTCGTTTCCTGAAGTTTATGGGCCGGTTTAGTCACTATCTACAGGAGTCCTACGGCCGTCTGATCGCCTGGGTACTTCGCCATCGACTTGCCACTACCGGTATCGCTGTAGCGACCCTGGTCTTGTCATTAATGCTGATCCCCAAGGTAGGTATGGAGTTTATGCCGGGTATGGATCAAGGTGAGCTCAGTATTTCTGTATCTATGCCAAGGGGCACCAAACTGGGCGATACTGACCTGGTTATCCGTAGTATCGAGGATTATGTCATGTCCATTCCTGAAGTCGATGTCGTGTATACCACAGTAGGTTCTGGTGGTATCTCCTCATCAGGTGGAATCAGCACCGGTGGTGGGGAACAAGGAAGTGTTGGCATACGGCTAGTACCAGTGACCGAACGTGAGCGGGATATACAGGAGATACTAGCCGAGCTAAGGAGCTTTGTAGCAGATATACCCGGGGCTAAGATCAATGTCTCCGGAGGAGATATCATGCTAGGAGCCTTTGGTCGTCCTATTCAACTAGAGCTTAGGGGAGATGACATGAATCTCCTAGGCTTGACAGCCGAGGAGTTAATTGCTGCCCTTAAGGAGATACCGGGAACAAGGCAGCTCTCAAGTAGTCTTGATGAGAGTATTCCCGAGATCCAGGTAGAGATCAACCGGGACAAAGCGGCAGCCCATGGTGTTACCGTCGCACAAATAGCCTCTACATTAAGGGCGGCGGTCAGTGGCACTACTGTTGCTAAGTTTCGTAGTGAAGGAAAAGAGATCGACATCTCAGTCCGGCTAGGTGAAAAATGGCGACAAGATCCTACGGCCATCAACAATGTGCCTATCTCCACAGGTAGAGGGGCTTTAATCCCTCTACAGGATGTGGCTACTTTAAAGTATGGGCAAAGCCCAATTCAGATTACCCGAAGCGGGCAGAGTCGCATTGTCTCCGTTACCGGTGACATAGCAGGAAGGCCACTCAACCTGGTCATGGAGGATGTGCGCCAGTTGGTTGATAATTTTCCTCTACCAGAGGGCCTGATGGTTAACTATGCTGGACAAGACCAGCAGATGCAGGAATCCTTTACACAGCTAGGCTGGGCCATGCTTCTGGGTATTCTTTTGGTGTTCATGATCTTAGCATCTCAGTTTGAATCACTGCTCCAGCCTTTGATTATCATGGTTACCCTTCCCCTAGCGGTGATCGGAGTAATCTTGGGTCTTTTAATTGGCAAGGCCACCTTCAATGTGATTTCCTTTGTCGGGGCGATTATGCTAGCTGGTATCGTAGTCAACAATGCTATTGTCCTAATTGACTGCATTAACCAGTTGCGGGCTCAAGGCATGGAGCGCACCCAAGCAGTGATCAAAGCAGGTGAGATAAGGCTAAGACCAATCCTAATGACCACCTTGACTACTATTCTAGGTATGGTGCCCTTAGCTATCTCCAAAGGCGAAGGGAGTGAATTGGCTAAACCTATTGCCTTTACGGTTATCGGGGGACTAGTTACATCGACTGTATTGACTTTGCTAGTTATTCCAGTGGTGTATACCTTTGTCGATGGAATTGGCCGACGGATAGCGCGGCTCTTTGGGCGAGATCAGGAAGTGGTCAGTGGATCAAATGTGGCGAAATAACGTGAAGACTGTAAGACCAAGAGTGAATGGTGGAAGACACAGTATGGGAGTGAATCTTATGCAAGGACGAAGATGGTTGACTTTTGGTTTAGTAATGGCGCTGGTAGTTCTGTTTTCAGGCATTGCCGCCGCTGATGGTACCAAGTACGTTACTTTGGAAGAAGCAGAGACTATCGCCTTTGAAAACAGTGTCACTCTGGAGCTAGCTCGCCTAGCTGTGGAAGAGGCAGAATTCCAATATAAGCAGGCAGAAGCAGCCATGATCATGAAACCTTCGCCGGTGATGTTGATGCAGGCGGAAATGGGTTTGGATGTGGCCCGCCAGAAGTACTTGACTGCCCGGGACGAATTGGCTATGGAAGTAAGAAGTGATTATTTCAATGCTTTAAGAACCCAAAACCTACTGAAGATTGCAGAAGAAGGTCTAGAGTCGGCACTTCGACATGAAAAGGTCGCCGAAAAGAAACTGGCAGCAGGCACGGCTACACGCCTTGATGTGATTAAAGCTAGCCGCAGTGTGCTAAGCAGCCAGGCTAGTGTATCTCAGGCAAATCATGGCCTTGAGCTTACCCAGATGAAGTTTCGGCAGACCCTAGGTATTGACCTGGATGCCGCGATCTTGCCCAAGGAGATAGCTTTAGAAGTAGAGCCGGTGGAAGTCAACCTGGATGAAGATATGGCCTATGCTTTAGCTAACCGAGATGAGATTAAGCAACTGCAACTAGCCATTGAGGTTGCAGAGAAGAATGTTGAGCTCTCAGACAATGACTACACCCCAGCTTTGACATTGCGACAGGCAGAGCTTAACTTAGCTAAGCTAAAGAGGCAGTTGGAGCAAGTCAGGCAAGGACTGGCCCTTCAGATCAAGCAAAGCCACTCCGCGTGGAAAGAGGCGGAGGAGCGCATTCCCGTACTGCAAAAGGGTGTAGAAGAAGCGACAGAGATGATGAGGCTATCTGAGCTCTCCTATGAAGCAGACATGATTACCAGTAATGACCTGGAAGATGCCCAGATTGGTGTGCTTGCTGCCAAAAATGAGCTAATCAATGCCATCTTTGACTATAACTTGGCGAAAACCAGGTACTTTCATGCTGTGGCCCGGCCCCTGGCAGGTCACAAAGAGCAGTAAGGAGCTGCTTAGTAATGTTGCAGAGAAAATGTAGAGAGTCAAATAAGTGGGGAAGCCTTAATTGGTCACTGGTTCTTATGGTAGTAGCACTGGCTTTACTGTCTACCTCGGGATCAGTTTTGGCGGCTGAGGTATCAGCATCAGAGGAATCAATAGGCTTAGCGAATGATGCCGCCTTTGAAGTAGAGCTAGCCAACATCTCCTCTTTGCAGGATATCCTGCAGGTAGCTATGGTAAATAACCCTAGCATACAGATTGCCAATTGGGAGCTACAAGAAGCTTTGGCCGGCCGCTCGGAGGTTAGTGTGGCCCTTAAGCCACAATTTACCATAGCAGGTCAGCATAAGGTGGAGAACGTTGCGAATAGCACTGCTCTTAGTCAGTTGGAACTCTATGAATTGGATGATCGTTTTAGCACCACCATCGGTTCCTTAACATACTACCAGCAGCTAAGACCCAACGCTCAGCTGAAGGGACTTACCAAACAAGCTGAAATCGGTAGCGAGATCGCTGTGCTCCGAAAGGAGCAAGCTACCAAGGATGCAATCTTGGCAGCACAAAGCAGCTACTACGATGTACTAAGAGCCTATAGCGGCTTGCAGCTAGCAAGGCA
>JAAYSL010000187.1 GCA_012518315.1 Bacillota bacterium
CTTCCAAATGTGCTCCGGCACAATGGGTAAGGCATTGTATTCCCTAACGCCAAACATATCCACCACAAACATCGGGGAACGCTGGTTAAGCTTGATAAATACCGTTTCATCATCCAGGGCTTCCGCAGATGCTACATACTGAGCGACATCACTAGAGAAGAGAAGCTTGGGAGCATTCTCTTTCAGCATATCAAGAGTAAAGACAACGTCTCTGGAAGTAAACGGTACTCCGTCGCTCCATTCGACACCTGGTCGTATCTTGATGGTGACTTCCGTGCAATCCTCATTATATTCATAGCTGGTTGCAAGCCAGGGCATCAATTGACCAGTCTCATAGTTTAAGTAGAAGAGGCTCTCGATTAAGACCTGCTGAAATCCATTGCTCATCGGTGTTCCCGGGGTAAATGGGTTCCATAGGTCTGTTGTTGCCACACGGCCGCTTAGACCAATGATAAGAGTTCTCTCCCGTGGTATGTCCCGTAGTTCTGCCGCCGAGCCGATACATGCTGAGATAGTAAGCAGTCCAATTAAACTCAATACGATGGCTACGCAACCCAAACGTTTTTGATTTGAGCTACTCATGACTCTCCTCCTCTAGATCATGGATAGTGCTGGAAACGTTTCTCTCTGAAACAAGATTGTGAGACTCTCGGGTTTCACCTCCCAACCTCGAACTCGAACCTTCTACTTCAAGCAATAGAACTTGAATCGTTTACGTAATGGTTTGCGCAAACGATTACTATGTCTCAATCGTAAACCCACCGTGAATATTTGTCAACTATGGCAAGGAAAATATATTTTGGAATTTGCATGGGCCCCAAACAGGATTAGCTCTCTTAGTGTCTAATCCATGTTCTATGGCTACGTTTCCAGCCTCATACAGGCAGAGCTCGGACATCATATTTTCTAAAGATAAGGGGACTACGACGTTGAGAACTAGGTGGGCTATCTACAGATTGTTGCTCCTCTTTGCCTTACTCTTGATGGTCTCAGGCGATGTTGCTCAGGCTGTTGAATGCCCCCACTGCCCCCCAGATCCTTCGCTATATAGAAGGCCAGTCGTAACTCTTTTCTACGCTGAGGCTGATCCGGTTAGCCAAAAAGCCCTCGACCTACTGCAATTTGTTCAGGCTAACACCGGGTATTTCGATCTAGATATACGTGAAATGAAGGCCAGTGGGGAATTGCGAGACTTACTCAATCGCATGCGAAGAGTGGAGGGTTCCGATCAACATGAGGTACCGGCCCTATATACAGATGATGGCGTATTCATAGGTTACCAGGCGATTCGTGGAGCAGCAAGAGATCTAGTCAGGCCAGAACACATAACCCCTGATACCCTTATAAAGAGAATCTATCAATTCCTGGAAGAGATTAAGTTAGCACTGATCTTCAACACCGATGGGGTACTGGTCACAATTGTTGTTGCTGCCGGGATAATCGATGGCTTCAACCCCTGCGCGTTAGCCCTGCTAATTTTCCTCCTCGCCTGCTTGTCTCTGCTCCCGGAACAGAAAGCGCCATACTTAACGGCAGGTCTGAGCTTCATCGCAGGCTCCTTCTTAGCCTATTTCCTGCTAGGTTTGGGTATGGTCAAACTTACTAGTCACCCACTATTCGGATACGTATCCGACTGGATGTATAAGGTTCTCGGAGTCTTGACCCTCCTGTTGGGAATACTCAGCCTCCTTGATGCCTTCCGGGTCAAACGCAAAGACGCAGGCAAAGTGGTTCTTCGGCTTCCTACCAAATGGCGCCGAGGCCTGCAGAAGATTCTGCGCCGCTATGCACTTAACCAGGAGATGAACATCGGAATCGGTTTTGGGCTAGGCTTCCTCGCTTCATTGATGGAATTCCCATGCACAGGCCAAGTGTACCTGCCTACAGTTGCTTTGATCAGCACACCTCAGCATGGGCACAGAGCGATGCTCTATCTGCTGATTTACAATACCCTCTTTATCCTCCCACTTGTACTTGTACTGTTCGGCTCTACATTTCTTACTTCCCAGAGAGTAGGCAAAGTGTTCCACAATCACCTTCCATTAGTTAAAATACTGACCGCTGTGCTGTTTTTTGTCATATCGGCATACATGCTAGGTGTACTGAACTGATACAAGAGCATTCAGACCACGATAATCAGTCAACTTCTAGAATTAATGCTAGTGCTCCTACACCAATACTCCTCTGCTAGCTCCTTAGCTATCTTGGTTCACTGGGTGAGTCTCTCTGGCCGCCCTTCACATGTATGTGTGTCTTTTTGGGATCACCTCGATGACACCCCCCCCGGGCAACATCCAAAGTATGCCGTATGTATTCTCTAATCGCCTTTTCATTGAAATCTCCCACCAGATGAGCGGGATGGGGCTCATATGATGCGATTCTGGGCAGGATTCCTTGGGGCTACCGAGAAATTATTTGAATACCACCTACATGCAATGACAGGTTTTCCACACAGGTATGGGGGAGCCCACCTTAGTGGAATCCCTTAATGGAGTCCCGATTTGCTAGCAAAACATAACCTCTCAATAGGTGATTGAATGTCTATAGCCACAAAACCTGGATTTCATGAACTCCCCGAGACGTTACGAACTGACCTCACGTTATCGGTAAGAGAAGGAGCCATAAACACAGTTTTCGCGACTTTAGTTGGTGGTACTTTTCTGGTGGGCTTTGCCCTAGAGCTAGGAGCAACCAGCACCCAGATCGGCATTCTTTCTGCCTTGCCTCCCTTGCTTAACCTGGTGCAAATCCTAGGTTCGTACTTCGTCACCAAGGCAGGTAGCTCCAAACGGGTTTGTGTGCTTAGTGCTGCCTTGTACCGTTTGGTATGGCTAGTTATTACCCTCTTACCACTACTTCTTTTTTGGACTACCGGTCACTGGGGCGCTGTCACACTGCTAGTGGCTTGCCTCGGGGTAGCCAGCCTTTTTGCTTCCCTAAGTGGTGTTGCCTGGATGACCTGGATCACACAGATGGTTCCAGAATCTGTTAGAGGACGGTTTTTTGGGCATCGCAACATGGTGGCAGGAGCTGTAGGGATGATTGCGTCCCTGGCCGCCGCCCAGTTCATCGATACTTGGCAGAGGGTATATACGACACCTAATGACCGCCTGCTTGGGTTTTCTTTGCTTTTTGGTATCGGTCTTGCCTTCGGTCTCTGGGGACTTATGGGACTCCGCCGCATCTCCGATGTTCCACTTCCCCCAGACAATGGAGACACATCCTTTTGGCAAGAGTTAAAGCGCCCCTTAAAGGATCAGGGCTTCCGTCGATGGATAGTTTTTTCAACCGTCTGGGGTTTTGCTGTAGGTGTGGGTAGCCCCTTTTTCTCAGTGTACATGCTGGACAATCTGGATCTACAGTTTTCCCTCATTGCCATCTTAGGCCTTGTCAATGGTATTACCAATACCATTGGGATGCGACTGTGGGGTAATGTCATCGATGAAATGGGCAGCAAACCCTTACTGGCTATCTGTTCAGTGGGAGGGGCTGTGATTCCCTTCCTGTGGATTCTAGCGACTCCAGGAAGCTGGGGTATTCTTTGGCTAACCCACCTTCTAAATGGCCTGGCCTGGTCAGGTATCGGCTTGGCCTCATCCCAGCTACTTATGTGCACCGCACCAGAGGATGGAGCCAGTATGTATTTTGCTGTCTTTGCGGCGATTACCGGTATCGCCGGGACTGTCTCCCCCCTGCTCGGTGGGGCCTTGGCCGGGGCATTTGCCTCCATAACCTACCAGGTAGGTGGTATCACTTTAGGTGGATTGCAGCTTTTGTTTATTCTGACCGGAACTCTACGGCTGCTGTCTCTATCCTTGCTTCGGCCGGTTCCTGGTGCTAAGGAAATGTCTCTTGGTGAAGCACTGTCAAAGGTCAGGCAGCTATCCCCGCTTCAGGGACTGAGAAGCCACCAGCAATTGACCGCGCTTGGACTTCAGGCAGTGGAGACTACGGTCTTTCATATTGCAGAGGGAAGCCTTGAAAGTGAGCGGCGAATCCAGGTACTTATAGACCGTGGTTCTGCACTAACTCAAGAAATCAAAGAGGCAACCAAGAAGGTAGAAGAATCCATCGATCAAGGACTAACCCGGTGGGAAAGATTCCTTGGTTTGCTCATAGCCCCCTTGGCAAAAGCCATACGGGCCTTGCGGGTGTTCTTGTCTGACTCAGACGAGCATTCCGATAGCACTTATGAGCAAGATCGCAAGCTATGAGAAGGGTATAGATTATCATGGGGCAAATCGTCCTACAGTTGGCCAAGATCAACTTCTCTAGGAGGTAGTTATATGGTTGAGCATTTTCTAACATTCTATAATGTCCTCATGTATCATGTCTCTAACCTTGCCACGGTTTACCTGCCTCGAATGGCCCATGCATTGGTAATCATTCTCATCGGATGGCTGGTGGCAGCCATTGGCAGGAAAGTCCTACAACTTGGTTTAAGGGCCCTAGGGGTTGATGTATTCCTAGGAAAGCTCGGTATAGATCGCCTCATCGCCCAAGGGAAGATTACACGCAAACCCTCACAGATTGTGGGTGCCTTGTTCTATGGGCTGACTTGGTTTGTAGCTATTCTCATGGCACTAGATGTTCTAGGTCTTGAGACAGCTTCTTTGCTCTTGGAAAACCTTGTGGGATATTTGCCTCGGCTGGTTACCGCCTTGATCATGCTGGGATTGGGATTATATGCTGTAGATTTCGTCATGGATCTACTACGGGATCTTTATATCCCTAGCCGTCCCTCCCTTACCTCCACGATAATGACAGCTACTCGCTGGGGTCTGACACTGCTGGTGCTTCTAGCCGTAACAGAACACCTGGGGATAGCAAGATCGCTAATCACCATGATCTTGACCGTCACTTTGGGAGGCTTGGCCCTCACCTTAGTTTTAGCCTTCGGTATCGGGGGGATAGACATAGCAAGAAGCATCCTGGCCGGTCACTCCTTGCGCATGCACCTTAAAGTCGGCGACATCATCCTATGGAACGAACATGAGATGAAAATCCGGCGGATTGCCCTCAGCGCCTCAGAGCTCGAAAAAGACGGTGAGATACTCATTATTCCCAACATGATACTAGCTAAGGAGGCCCTCAGCATTAAGGCCTAGTCTCAGCCAGTGATTTCGTACTCAAAGGCAGCCTGTGCCCGTCGGACATCCCATTCTTCTAGGGAGAATATCCTCTCCAATGCCAGGGCATAGGCTCCCATCAATGGGGCACTTCCCCGCATGTTGGAGATTTGAATGCCCACTGTCCGCTGAATCTCTTCTAGTGTACGTTTTTCTACCTCTGCCTCAACTGCCCTAAGTAAGCTGCCACCCAAAGTGGACAGCTCTCCACCTAAGATGATTGTCTCAGGATTAAGCAGGTTCACCAAATTGGCAACCAATATGCCAATATAATGCCCTGTTTCACCAATCAGCTTCTGTGCCTCAGGGTAAGCAGCTAGTGGAGAAGAAGTCAAGTGGGTGATTGTCAGTTTTCCTTTTGATATGCCATGCTCTAGGAAAGCTTCCTCGGGAATCACAGCTTTAGCTCTTTCCAATACTGCTCTTACGCCACAGACTGCTTCAAAGCAGCCCCGTCGACCACAGGCACAGAGCGGGCCATTGTCCGCAAGCAGTGTCATATGACCGATTTCCCCAGCATAGCCTTTCGCCCCACCATAGATTTCTCCATCCGCGAGGAGCCCAGCTCCAATACCGACTGATAGGTTGATAAAAACAAGATGGTTATGACCACGCCCGAGACCATATTCCTTTTCTGCCAGAGCGGCCGCGTTAGAGATATTCTCCACATGTACCGGTAAGCCACCGAGGCGCTTCGAGATCAAGGCGCTAAGTGGAACTCTTAGCCAGCCTAGGTTTGAAGACCTTTCCACAATACCTTTGTGGGATGAGACAAGGCCCGGACAAGCTACTCCACACCAAAGGACGGTATCCGGGTTTACCTTGCTCTCTTGGATGAGTTCCTCAAAAGATGCTCCAATCGCCCCTACCACTTCTTCAGGCACACTAGTATCTAGCTGATAGTGCCGCTCTGCCAAGATGTTCTTAGCTAGGTCAAAAATGGCGGTCACTAACTCTCCCCGTTGAATCCTTATGGCAAATACATGGGCAGCTCTTGGGTTTAGTTCAAGCAGTATGGGCCTACGCCCTCCACTTGATTCACCATGGCCAACTTCCTTGATTACCCCGGCTTCCAACAGCTCCGCTACGATCACTGTCACCGTTGAAGGGGTGAGACCCGTCTCTCGGGCAATCTCATACCGGGCAATCGGCCCAAGCTTACGAATCATGTCTCGCACCAGCAAGCGATTTAGCACCTTTAGGTCTTTACTGTTACTTCCTGTCCACATTCTTTCAGCAGTCCTTTACTAAAGCATTGCGTTTCCGTCAACAGTCCATTTTCACAAGTAAACCGCAAATCCTCCTCAAATTAGAAACATTAATAAAGTATCCTGGTGCATAATCGCACATTGCTCGGTTCCTCACCAAACCACTCGGCCACCGCGACTTGTCAATCAGCACGGTGGCCTCTGCATTAATCTAGGTACAATCCCGATATGCTTAACGCAAGTGCTTGACTCTCGGGAAGTACTTCTCTTCATACTCCTTGTTGAGCCGATCGCCCTCCGGTAAATTGGCACTGGTCCATACGGGAGGTTGAATCCCTAGCTCGATCAACTTCTCTGCAGTCCTAATCATCAGGAGATTAATCGCAAAAGCATTGCAGTATGTAGATGTAGGTCCCATCTTCTGAGCAAGACCTTTAACTTCCACTACCGCATCTCCCAGAGGCAAGTAGTTGTCGACGAATACATCCACTAGCTCATGGAGGTTTTTCCCACTAGGATGCCTGGAAGGAGCATCCTTGGGCACATTCTGAGCGAAGCTCGTGGAAGTAATGCCAATTGAAGCGATGCCTAGCTCTTTGCAGTATAAAGCACAGTCTATAGTCATAGAGTTTATTCCGTACGCATTGACTATAATTAGAACATCGCCTTCGTTCACCCCATAGGACTGCAGCACTGCCTTGGCATAACCGGGACTTCGTTCAATATAGTTCGAACGTTTGGCACCAAACATCAGAATCGTTCCTGGGTCCAAAATCGGATTGACCGGCGCCAACCCCCCTGCCCGCCAGAGAACCTCCTCGGCGGCTAAGTTGGAATGTCCCCCTGGTCCGATGACATTTATTAGTTTATTCTCTGCAACAGCATCGGCCAATATGGTAGCCGCTTTGTCAATGGACTCTTGCTGCTCTTCCTCAATTCTCTCCAATACTGACACGATAGTCTCTAGATAAAACCTACTGGTCTTAGACAAGGGTTTGTCTCCTCTCTGA
>JAAYSL010000188.1 GCA_012518315.1 Bacillota bacterium
ATCACGGCAACTCCCGCAGGTGAAGGTAAGACTTGTACGGCTATCGGTCTTGCCCAAGCGTTAGGCAAAAAGGGTAAGAAGACCACGGTTTGTCTGAGAGAGCCGTCTTTAGGCCCGACCTTTGGCATTAAGGGCGGGGCAGCCGGAGGCGGCTACGCGCAAGTAGTACCCATGGAGGACATTAATCTTCACTTCACCGGGGATATCCATGCGGTGGGTACTGCTCATAATCTCCTGGCTGCGGTGATGGACAATCACATCTTCCAGGGGAATGAACTGGACATAAACCCAAAGCGGGTCCTATGGCGCCGAGTAATGGATATGAATGATCGTCAGTTGCGGAATATCGTGGTTGGCCTCGGTGGCCCCGGAGATGGAGTCACACGGGAGTCTGCCTTCGATATTACCGTGGCTTCGGAGATCATGGCTATCCTTTGTTTGGCAGAAGATATGGAGGATCTGAAGCGTCGGTTGGGACAGATGCTAGTGGGGTACAATCGCAGCAAACAGCCGATTTTTGCCAGAGATCTGGGCATCATCGGTTCACTTGCTGTTTTGTTAAAGGATGCCCTAAAACCAAATCTTGTGCAGACTTTAGAAGGGCAACCTGCCTTTATCCATGGTGGACCTTTTGCGAATATCGCCCACGGCAATAACAGTATCATTGCTACCCGTCTAGCCCTAAAGCTCGCAGACTATGTCGTGACGGAAGGCGGATTTGCCGCAGATCTAGGGGCCGAGAAATTCTTTGATATCGTCCACGGTTACAGTGGGCTCTCGCCGGATGTGGCGGTGCTAGTAGCTTCAGTCCGGGCACTAAATATGCACGGTGGAGTCGCCAGGGAGAACGTAGAGGAGACTAATTTAGAGGCGCTAGGGTGTGGCTTAAGCAACTTAGAAAAACACGTAGCAAATCTGAAGAAATTCGGTCTACCGGTAGTAGTGGCGATTAACCGCTTCCCCACAGATGATGCTGTGGAGCTGGAATTGGTGGAGAAACGATGTAAAGAATTGGGTGTGAGGGCTGCCATCTCGGAGGTTGTATCAAAGGGTGGAGAAGGTGGTCGCAAGTTGGCAGATACGGTGCTATCGGCTCTGTCAGAAGAGAAGAATGAGTTTGCACCATTATATGATTGGCATCTACCGGTTAAGGAAAAAATCGGTATTATTGCCCAGGAGATCTATGGAGCAGAGGATGTTGTCTATACTCCTAAGGCCGATGAGGACATTAGGGCCCTTACTGAGATGGGCTATGGAAGTCTTCCTCTATGTATCGCCAAGACCCAGCATTCCTTATCAGATAATCCTGCGTTAAAGGGTGCACCTACCGGCTGGACATTAACTGTCAGAGAAGTAAGAGCATCTTTGGGAGCGGGTTTTTTGGTGCCGCTCACCGGAGAGATGATGACTATGCCGGGGCTTCCCAAGGAACCGGCTGCCAGGAGAATTGATATAGGCAAAGACGGAACTATAGTCGGGCTATCGTAACTGGTCTCTAGAGGGAGGGAAGCAATTTGGCTATTGAACAGACTTTCGTCATCATCAAACCGGAGGCCGTGGAACGAAAACTGATAGGAGAAATCTTGGCTAGATTTGAGCGCAAAGGTCTTGAGATCAAGCGGTTAGCCGTGACCAATATTACCAAGGAAGTGGCAGAGGAGCACTATGCCCACCATAGGGACAAGTCGTTTTTTCCCCATCTGATCGATGCTATGACCGGTGGCCCTGTTGTCTTAGCCATTCTGGAGGGTGATGAGGCTATCACTCAGGTTCGGAATTTGGTAGGGGCTACTGACCCAGCAAAGGCGGCTCCAGGCACTATCAGAGGAGATTTTGGACTGCGGCTTCCCTATAACATGATTCATGCCGCAGATTCACCGGGTGCTGCCCGTGAGGAGATCCTGCGCTTTTTCCGAAACTGACCGTATAGCAAAGGTGGTTGTCGATGCTTGTACCTCGCTGGCAGTGGGCATTTCACTGCAGATGGGGAGGACTTGTAAATGGCGTTTTCTATGACTTCTGGAGGGGAGGTAGGGGATTGTTGGGGAGAGCTTTATTTGTGCCAAAAAACGATACAGCCCGGATTGCTGCAAGAGCCGCTAGAAACCAATGGATCCCAGGATTGGTTCTATGCCTCGTAGTCATGTTGTCTAGCTATACCTTCGCGGCCCTCCCCTCGAGAGTGCTTAAACTAAGGGATACCAATGGCCAAGTTGCTATCGGTCTAGGTGACACATCGGGGTTAGTGCGTATTGCCTCGCCTAGTGGAGTGAGGATCATTGCCAGTGGAGAGGGATCCCTTGGGGAGTTCCCCAAGGCGATCCGGGTTACTGGTAGTATCGGTGAAAGGCCACCTGGGCAACAGGTAGTTTGGAGAGTGCAGATTAAGGCGGTCAGAGATGAAGGGGCCGCGCTGGACCTTAGGCGCCAAGTGGAGGCAGCTAGTGGCCTGGCCGCCTATGTAATCCATGTTGAGCCTTGGCATAAGGTGCAAGTGGGTGACGCGTTCAGTCCTACGGAGGCAGAGGAGCTCAAGGAGAAGTTGGTGAGTTTGGGCTATCAAGATGCCTGGGTGACCAAAGCGGAAGTGCCCGCTCCGACGGTTGCCACAGACGATATGCCTCTGGAAAAGGCATCTTTTCTGAGGGTAGAAGATGATGCGGGAAGTCTGTTAACTATACTGAACCAATTTGAGGTTACAATAGAATCAATAAATGATGAACCCTTGATGTTGGAGATGCGAGGCAGCCCTCCTCGTAGTTATCGGGGATCCTTACGCTTGAGCTTTCTGGGAGAAAGAATTAAGATCGTCAATATCATCGACCTAGAAGCATATCTTTATGGAGTGGTGGGGGCAGAGCTATATAGCAAGAGCCGGGAAGACATGGCTGCTCTCGCTGCTCAGGCGGTTGCTGCCCGTACGTATACCATCGAGAACTTGGGCAAACATGAGCTTGAGGGTTTCGATCTCTGCTCTACAGTCCATTGCCAGGTCTACCAGGGGATAGAACGGGAATCACCACTGATTCAGGAAGCCGTTGACATGACTAAAGGAGAGATTCTGGTGTATGGGGGGCAGACCATCAGTGCTGTATATCACTCCAGTAGTGGGGGAGCCACCGCCGGGGCCGAACAGGTATGGTCTACTCGCTATTCAGGTTACCTGAGGCCTAGGCCAGATGAGGTGATAGATCCCGAGACTGACTCATTAGTAAAACTAGGAGAAGATCGACCCGGCTACCACTGGGAAGTTGAGTGGCAAGCTGATGAGCTATCCAGTACTTTACATCGTTATCTAGGATCAGAAATTTCCATCAAAGTCCCCTCCACCGCAGTGCTTCGGGAGATAAAGATAGGCAAAAAAGATGCTTTAGGTAGAGCCAAGCAGCTGCTCGTTACCTACGATGAGGTGGATGAGTCAGGGGGAAGCCGAAGAGCTGAATACGAGGTAAGGAAAGATAAGATCCGTTGGGTCTTACGAAGGCCCGATGGACGAATTCTACCAAGTACCCGCTTTGATCTAGAAGTCAAACAAGCTGATGGCAAGATCCAGAAGGTTGTGGCGGTAGGAAAGGGCAACGGCCATGGCTTGGGTCTATCACAGGCGGGGGCATTGCATATGTCTCGCCTGGGCTATGGATATCGGGACATACTACTGCACTACTATACTGATGTCACCTTTACACCCCTATCTGATTACTATAAAGCAATGGAGTCCAGACTCGCCTGGGAGAAGAAAGGATTACTCCAGTCTTGGGTCGCGATCCTAGGTTCAGAGCAAGGCATAGACGGACTGACAGACGCGATCAAATGGTCTCCAGGCGGGGATCGTATTGCCTACGGGATAGAGGGAGATGCAGGAGGGCTGTGGGTTTTTGACACCATTACAGGTGAGCAGATTAGGGTTCTGGTAGAGCCGGTGCTAGAGATTGCCTGGAAGAGTGATGGGTCAGCATTAGCAGTAGTCAGTCAGATTGATGGGCAAGGCCTCAGACGATTAAGTCGTATAGAGATCGCAGTAGACAGTGGCGGACAAAACCGTGTTTTGCCATGTATTATTGCGGAAGCAAGGGATCTTCATTCGCCAACATGGCTGCCCGATAGTGACCTTGTGTTTTTTGAGCAAAATGGGATGATCTATGGGGCCCAAGGGGAAGTCAGTGTACCCTTGCTCACAGAAGCAAAGGCACCAGCGGTGACCCCCGATGGCAGACAGGTCGCCCTTATTAGGCAGGGTGACATTTGGATCTATCAGCTTACTACGGGGATTGCAGCAAGGCTCTGTCAGATCGGCAATGCGCGCTCCCTGCTTTGGTCACCAGATGGGGAGCATCTGGCTGCTACTACTGATCAAGATGTGGCGGTAATCAATGTGCAAACACAAGACATTGTGGCAAGGTTGCCCGGAGGTAGCCCCACCTGGTCTAGTGATGGTTCCTTCCTGGCATATGTCGCCAAAACCGAGGATGGTACTGCCAGTATTCAGGTATGGGAGCTTGTCTCCATGGAAACCGAAGCATTGACTACGTTCCAAAGTTCAGGCAAGGTGACAGTCCACTGGTCAGCATCTGGCAATGCACTAGCTTACACTACCGACCGGGAGCTACATTTGCTAACACTGCGTTGATAGAAGAGTATTGGTTTATTTTCCTCAAGACCTTTGGTATACTAACTGATAGCTGCCTGCAAAGGGTGTCCCGCCCGAAAGCCTCGACGAGTAGATTCCTTACCATCAGAAGATGATGGACTTTCATTAGAGACGAAAGAGGAATGGCAAAGTCTTATCGAGGGAATCGCAAGGAGGAATCAGCTAGGCATGCTACCTACCCCCACGAGATTTACGTTATGTGTTGGTGCTGGTGAAGGCGCTTCCAGATTAAATGCCTTTGATAACGCCTTACTGGCAGCTAAGATCGGCAATTTCAATCTATTGAAGGTAAGTAGTATTTTGCCTCCGGGGGCTACCCATGTGGAGGCGGTGTCAGTTCCACCAGGTTCACTCGTCCCTACAGCCTATGGATCCATCAGTAGTGACAAGGCGGGGGAAAGGATTTCTGCTGCTGTGGGAATAGGATTTAGTGAGGATACTTTTGGTGTCATTATGGAATACTCGGGTAAGTGTTCCGGCCATGAAGCCGAAGAAATCGTAGAAACCATGGTACGAGAGGCTTTTCATACTCGCCAAATGCGTCTGGTCAAGGTGATGGTAAGAGGTGTGGAACACACGGTAGTTCAAGCAGGTTGTGCCTTTGCAGCTGTGGCCCTATGGTAATATAGATAAAGCCGTAGTCATCAACAAAGAGGGGAGGTCGATCACGTGGAACTCTGGTTTACAGAGAAGCAAACGGATCATGTGGGGATTACTCTTAAAACTCAGCGAACTTTGATGAGGCAAGAGTCTCAGTACCAAGAGGTGGCTGTTATCGATACTAAACAGTTCGATCGGGTGCTACTTCTCGATGGGGTGATCCAAACCACTATTGGTGACGAGTTTGTCTACCATGAGATGATTGCCCATGTACCACTTAATACACATCCCAATCCCCGTAGGGTAGCAGTCATCGGCGGTGGAGACGGCGGGAGTATCCGGGAAATCGTTAAGCATGATTCGGTGGAAAAGGCCGTACTAGTGGAGATCGATGAACAGGTGATCAAAGCCAGTCGCCAATATCTGCCTGAGCTTTCTAGTGGACTGGATGATGAGCGTGTAGAGGTACTCATTACTGATGGTATAGCCCATATCCAGGCATCGAAAAATACTTATGATGTGATCATCATCGATTCCACCGATCCGGTGGGTCCAGCGGTCGGCCTCTTCACTGAGGAATTTTATGGGCATGTCTTTGAGGCGCTAACAGATGAAGGTATCATGGTAGCACAGACAGAATCACCATTTTATGAGCCGGAGTTAGTGCACAGGACTTTTTCTCGAATCAGTGCCAATTTCCCCATCACTAGATTATATCTGGCTCATATTCCTAGTTACCCCAGTGGGATGTGGAGCTTTACCTTGGGATCGAAAGTGTGTGATCCTTTAGCAATTGATGGAAATGATTTGCACGCCTTAGATACAAGATACTACACTCCAGATGTGCACAAGGCAGCTTTTTGCCTGCCCAAATTTGTGCAGAAGTTGGTGACGCCGTAATACTCTATGGAAGCTTATTATGGCAAGAGACAATCAGGGGTTTCGTTGGGGGATCACATTAGGCGCCAAGGTATGTTCATCGGTAGTAATACTGACTGGGAGGAAGCCAGGCTCGCTATTATCGGGGCACCGATGGATTGTACCACTAGCTTTCGACCGGGCACTCGCTTTGGCCCTGGCCGGGTTCGGGAAGTCTCGGAGGGGCTTGAGGAATATAGTCCCTACCTGGATCGGTCACTCAAAGATGTGGCCTTCTATGATGTCGGGGACATATCGGTGGTGTTTGGCGATGTGGATACCACTCTAGCTCGTGTTAGAGATGTTTTAGAGGAGACCGTTGAATTAGGGAAGATACCCGTCTTGATTGGTGGCGAACATCTTGTGAGTTTACCTGCCATAGAGGTGCTGGCAGATAGATATGAAGAGCTTAAGGTTCTCCAGTTTGATGCCCATGCTGATCTTAGGGATGAGTATCTAGGCCAAAGGTTGTCCCACGCTACGGTCATGAGGCGAGTCGTCGAACGAGTAGGTGCTGAAAATCTCTACCAGTTCGGCATTCGCTCCGGCACGGCGGAGGAGTTCTACTTTGGCCATGCCAAGACTCATTTCCATCCCGATACCATTTTGGAGCCCTTACGTGATAGTTTGACGGAGTTGGGGAAAGATCCTATATATGTAACCATCGATATCGATGTGGTAGACCCGGCCTTTGCCCCGGGAACAGGAAATCCTGAGCCAGCAGGCTGCACCTCCCGAGAGCTAATGGAGGCAGTTCACCTTTTCGGTTGCCTTAATGTAGTTGGGGTAGATATCGTGGAATTGTCCCCACCACTGGATCATGCTGATATTACGGCGATCCTGGTGGCCAAATTGGTTAGAGAGATATTACTTGGCATTTGGCCGAAGCAAGTGGCAGGATTGCCGCAAGCAGCCCAGAAGTATAGATGACGAGAGGCAGGCTTGTCACCTTAGGTGCAGGCCTGTCAATATATGCAAAGGTTGCTTTCTAAGGAAGTGATATTGATGAGTGTAGCCCTAAAGCTGCAAGCCAAGATCCAAAGGGCATTAGTCGAGGCAGTAGAAAAGGCAGCCACCAGCGAGGGCTGGAGCATAAGTGAGCTACCTACAGTAGAGCTGGAAATACCTAGAGAAAAGGCCCACGGAGATTTGGCGACCAATCTAGCTATGCAGCTTTCTAGGGATGTGAAGTTGGCTCCGAGAAGGATCGCCGAGGCAATCATTCGGCATCTAGATACGGCGGGTACCTTTATTGAAGGTGTTGAAATAGCTGGCCCCGGGTTTATCAATTTGCGTCTTGGTAATGAGTGGCTTTATCAGGTTCTGCGGGATATCGAAAGCCAGGGTGAGGCCTATGGCTCATCAAGCTTCGGTCAGGCCAAAAAGGTAATGCTGGAGTTCGTTAGCGCCAATCCTGTTGGTCCCATGAATGTAGTCAACGCTCGGGCCGCCGCGGTTGGAGACACGCTGGCTAACATCATGCACATGGCAGGCTTCAAGGTTAGCCGAGAGTATTACGTGAATGATGCGGGTCGGCAAGCACGTCTTTTTGGTTTATCCATACTTGCTCGCTACAAGGAATTGGCTGGCATGGATGGGGAATTGCCAGAGGATGGATATCCGGCACCCTATGTTACCGAATTGGCCAAGATTCTGCGGCAGGAAGTGCCCGACCTTCTAGAGAAACCTGAAGAAGAGCAAGAAGCCTTCTGCAAGCGCTGGGGTACCGATCGAATGGTTGCTCAGCAGAAAGCAGATCTGGCTGCTTTTGGTGTGGAGTTTGATGTATGGTTTAGAGAACGGGAGCTACATAAGGCGGGGCAGCTCGAAAAGGTCATCGAGTTCTTGGATGAACGAGGCTTCTTGTATGAGCAAGATGGAGCCCTTTGGTTTGCCTCTTCGCGGTTTGGAGATGACAAGGATAGGGTAATGGTCAAATCAGATGGCGTTCCTACCTATCTTACGCCTGATGTTGCCTATCATTGGGACAAGTATCGCCGAGGCTTTGAACACCTGATTAACATCTGGGGACCTGATCACCATGGTTATATCGGGAGAATGCAGGCAGCCATCCAGGCCTTAGGCTACCCGGAGGACAGCTTCGAGATAATCATCCTACAGCTAGTTACCCTCCTGCGCCATGGAGAGAAGGTGCGGATGTCCAAACGGGCAGGGAGATTCGTGAGTATGACAGAGCTGTTGGACGAAGTAGGTAAAGACGCGGCCAGGTATTTTTTCCTGATGAGGGCCCCCGATAGCCACCTGGATTTCGATCTGGCTCTAGCGGCGGAACAGAGTCAGGAGAATCCTGTTTTCTATATCCAATATGCCCATGCTCGTATCTGTAGTATTTTAAGACAGGCCGAGGAAGACTCTGTTTACTGTCCACCAGCCGATCAAGCCGACTTGGGTCTTTTACGGACTGAAGCAGAAATTGATCTGATGAAGCAGTTGGCCCAGTTGCCTGAAGAAATCATTCTGGCAGCGGAGCGTCGGGAGCCGCATCATATAGCACGTTATTGCCATGAACTAGCCTCGAGATTTCACAGTTTTTATACACATTGTCGTGTCCTCGGCGAGGAAGAGGCTTTGCAGGGAGCCAGGTTGGTTCTGTTAAAGGCAACAAGGCAAGTGCTACAAACTGCACTCAAGATCCTAGGGGTGGTAGCTCCGGAGAAAATGTGAGAGGGCAGGGAGCCCAGGTTCATCTAACAAGGGGGAGTTGTATGGCAGGGCAATCACTGAGTAAGTCATGGCAAATATTCCGCAAAGGTATTCGCTATTCTTATGATTATCTTGGTATGGTGATGGCCAGTAGCGCGCTCTGGTTTTTTGTGGGTTTTCTACCCCTGTTGTTGGCCACAAGCTTCAGCAATTATATCAAGAACCCTGTGGTTTTCGGTGTAGCGATAGCACTAACTCTACTCACTGTAGGTCCGGCCACGGCAGCAGTCCATACCATGATGGCCCGAATCCTTGACAAGCAAGATGTAACTGTGCGGGAGTTTTTCCGTCATTTTCGGCGCTTTTTTGGCCGTGGTGTTGGTCTTGTCTTGCTCAATGTTCTTATTCTGGCCATTTTGGGCTCTGACTTTCTTTTTACTATCAATAACCCCAACAAGATCATTCGTATGCTTTCCGGTATCTGGATCTACTTTTTCATTTTCTGGGCATTGATGGCCAACTATATTTTCCCTTTCCTGGTTAACCAGGATATTGGCGTGTTTCTCACCATGAAGCGTGCAGTACTTCTGGCGCTGGATAATATCGTTGTTACCATTTTCCTTGCCATTGCAGTGCTACTGGTTGTGGTACTAAGTGTGATCCTGGCAGCACCAGTCTTGCTCTTAATGATGGGCACCGTTGCTTTCCTCCAAAATGTCGGTTACGGAGAGCTGATGCGAAAATATGATGCAGAGCCAGAGGATACAACTATAGACGTGGAGGAAGAATCCTAGGGCAACAAAGCAAAACATAAAACTAGCCTGCTCTTGAGTGCTCTAAGGGGTGAGGCTTTTGGCCAGGGTTAGGCTGAAGCTTGGGAAACGAAGATAACAGGGCTTCCTTCGGGGAGGCTTGTTTTTTGTGGGAATTTGTGTGGGTTTACTAAAGCAGCAAGTAGGGTTTACAATAAGTCGGTGATTGTGCATGAAAGGGGTGTGCCCATGGCCAAGTTCATATTCGTCACGGGAGGCGTTGTATCTGGGCTCGGCAAAGGCATTACAGCGGCTTCTCTAGGTCGCTTACTTAAAAGTCGAGGTTTTCGTGTTACTATAGCTAAACTTGATCCATATATTAACGTCGATCCCGGAACCATGAGCCCATTCCAGCATGGAGAGGTTTTTGTTACCGATGACGGTGCTGAAACCGATCTAGACCTGGGGCATTATGAGCGTTTTATCGACGAGAATTTGACCAAAGCCAGCAATGTTACGGCTGGCAAGATTTACTGGTCCGTAATAGACAAAGAGCGACAAGGTGAATACCTGGGTGGTACTGTCCAGGTGATTCCCCACATAACCAACGAGATCAAGGAGAGAATTCTCCGTCTCGACCAAGACAAGCAAAATGACGTTGTCATCGTGGAAATCGGAGGCACCGTAGGGGATATCGAGAGTCAGCCGTTCTTGGAGGCAATTCGTCAGCTGAAAAACGATGTGGGTCGGGACTCTTGTTTATATATCCATGTGACCTTAGTACCTTATATTAAAGCCTCACAGGAGCTCAAGACGAAACCTACCCAGCATAGCGTTAAAGAACTACGGGGTATAGGTATTCAACCGGATATTATCGTCTGCCGGTCCGAGCGGCCCATATCTGAGGAGACTAAGGCTAAGCTTGCTCTATTCTGTGATATCGACAAGGAAGCAGTTATCCCTAATGTTGACGCGGCAAGCATATACGAGGTGCCCCTTATTTTCGAGCAAGAGAACCTAGCCAAGATTGTGTGTGATCGGTTAGGTCTAGATGAAGGAAAACCTGACTTACAGGACTGGAAAGAGATCCTTGCTAAGGTAAGAAACCCCAAACACAAAGTGCAGATCGGCCTCGTGGGCAAATACGTGTCCTTGCCTGATGCCTACATGAGTGTAATAGAAGCCCTTTGCCATGCCGGTATTGAAACAGAAAGCGATGTCCAGATCAAGTGGATTCAGTCTGAAGATCTAGAACAAGCGGATGCGGATCTCGAGACGATTCTAGGAGATTGTGATGGCATACTCGTGCCTGGTGGTTTTGGACATAGGGGTGTTGAGGGGAAGATTGCAGCATCAAAATATGCCAGGGAGCAGCAAATTCCCTTTCTAGGCATATGCCTAGGAATGCACTGTGCTGTCATTGAATTTGCCCGGAATGTTTGCGGAATGCATGGGGCCAATAGTTCCGAGTTTGCTCCAGGCACACCATATCCGGTGATCGATTTGATGCCAGAACAGAGAAACATTGAGAATTTGGGGGGTACTATGCGTCTTGGTGCCTATCCTTGCGCCTTGTTGCAGGATTCCAATGCCCATAAGGCCTATGGCAAGCTGGAGGTATCTGAGCGGCATAGACACAGGTATGAGGTAAGCAATGCCTATCGATCAGTTCTGGAGGAACGCGGCATGTCTTTATCCGGTGTTTCCCCTGATGGACGATTAGTGGAGATGATCGAGCTTCCTGATCACCCGTGGTTTGTGGCCAGTCAGTTTCACCCTGAGTTCAAATCCAGACCTAACCGCTGTCATCCTTTGTTCAGGGATTTTGTGGCAGCTGCCTTGAGACAGCGAAAACTAATGGATAACCAATGAGAACCGGCTGGGCTAACCTGGGCAAACGTGTCGGTAGCGGAAAACGCGGTAGTTTGATATAATAATGACAGACTCGTTAGATTAAGAGTGGATGCTGTCGGTTTTTTCATTGACGGTAGTGGCAAGCAGAGTAGCGTGGCCTATCACCTTGGGAGACGAGAGAGGTGGAAGATATGGTTCGGGTTAAGGTGAAATTGGTTGGAATTGATCAGGTTGCCATGTGCCCAGTTGTGGTGATCACCGACATGGATGAGAAGAAGTTCCTTCCGATCATGGTGGGGCCGGCCGAGGCTAGTGCAATTGCCATGGAGCTTGAAGGTGTCAAGCCGCCCCGACCACTTACCCACGATCTAATGCGAGACTTGCTCCTCAAATTGGATGCACAAGTGGATCGAGTGGTGATCTCGGATCTCAAGGACGAGACTTACTATGGTTCCATTATCCTCAAAACTGCTAAAGAGCAACTCGAGATAGATGCAAGACCTAGTGATGCCATCGCCTTGGCTTTGCGTACCGAAAGCCCAATTTTTGTGGTCGAGGCTGTAGCCAGCCAAGCCATGGTGACAGGCAGTGAGGTAGAGGATGGGGAAACATCGGTGGGTAGTGATGATCAGGAGGCAGAGGAATTTCGTCGGTTCTTGGATGATCTCACCCCTGAGGATTTTCGGCGGCACCTGCAATAGTTATAAACGCCCCATGAAGACACAGTAAAGGTTCAGTCATAAACTTTGCCTCCCCTGTTCATACTGGAAAGGAAAGAACGGGGAGGCGATTTTTGTGAAAAAGCCTTTGCGAGACAAATAATCGGGTTTGGGCACAAGGAGTTTATGTCTAAGCAGCGAAGTTTTACCACTGGGCCGCCAAGGGAGTGGACTTACATGCTAATCGATACTAGGCGGGTTCTAGCCGTACGGTGTCCACGATGTGGTCGCCTCGAGCTGCGAGAGTTTTTCGTTTTCGAGCTCCAAGGCACCGAACCCACCATCATCCGCTGTCAATGCGGATATTCTCTCATAGACATTGTCCGGCGTAGCCGCCTATACAGGATACGGATTGGGTGTATAGTATGTGAGACAGTACATGAACTGCTGCTTGATGCCAAGGGCGTGTTACATGATGATGCTGTGATTATCTACTGCCCGGAAAGTGACGTCGACTTAGGTGTCATAGGGCACGCCCATCGGGTAGAGGAATTGCTGGCGGCAGAAGGCGATATGCTAGCCAATGTAGTGGGCCCCGGGGCAATGGATTCTGAGTTTGTCAATATCGCGATCATGCGAGAAGTGTTAAAGCGGCTCCAGATATGGGCAGACGAGGGTCAACTGTACTGTAGCTGTGGTAACTACCATATGGAATTAGAGTTGTTCCCCGAAAAGGTAGAAGTGGTTTGTCCCCAGTGTGGTGGCACATTGGTCATCTATGCCGAGCGGGATGAAGATCTTTCCGCAATGGAGGGATTACGGGAAGTCGTGCTAAAAAGGGGCGCCTTTACTTGCATCGATTCCGCCGATTTTCGCTATCGGCATAGAATATAAAGAGAGGTCATTTGTAATGTGACCCTAGTTGGTGGGAGGAGAAGAATTTGGCTTTAGTAACTGTTGCCAAGCTAGCCCGTGACGCTGCCAAAGGTGGCTACGCCGTAGGAGCCTTTAATCTAAATAACATGGAAATCCTACAAGCTGTCATAGCTGCCGCTGAAGAGGAACGCTCTCCGGTGATTCTACAGGCAAGTCAGGGTGGGCTAAAGTATGCGGGTATAGACTACATAGTAGCCATGGCACGGGTAGCGGCGGAGCAAGCCTCTGTGCCCGTGGCACTGAATCTAGACCATGGAACCAGCTTCGAACAAGCCATGCAGTGCATTCGGAAAGGGTTTTCCGCTGTTATGATCGACGGGTCTAAGCTGCCTCTACAAGACAACATTGCCCTAGTGAAGCGGGTCGTGGATGTAGCCCATGCTGTCGGGGTGTCGGTAGAAGCTGAACTAGGCAAAATCGGGGGCACCGAAGATGATATAGTAGTAGCAGACAAAGATGCGATGATGACCGATCCAGATGAGGCGGCTCAGTTTGTCAAGCAGGCCGGGCCTGATCTTCTCGCAGTTGCCATTGGCACTGCCCATGGAGTGTACAAAGGTGAGCCGCGATTAGACTTTGAACGTTTGGCCCAGATAAAGAAGCGAGTAGACATTCCCTTGGTTTTGCATGGTGCATCTGGCGTTTCCGACGAAGCCATTCGTAATGCCTGTCAAATGGGAATTAGCAAGATTAACATCGATACCGAGTTGCGGGTGGCGTTTTCGAAAACTGTGCAAGAAACACTAGAAAAGAGTCCTAACGAGATCGACCCTCGCAAGATCCTTGGGCCAGCCAGGGATGCTATGAAACAGGTCGTAAGGGAGAAAATGCGGTTATTCGGCTGTTCTGGGAAAGCATAAGAGCAATTAGGGCGGGTGAATGGCCTTCACCCGCTACCTGTTAGCCATTCGGGTCTACTATCATCCTTGATGGAGCCAGCATAGTCTTAAGTACTCCCCCTGTTCATTAAATCAGTTACTATCCTGCATATACATGGTACAACAGACCTGCATTACTCTCTTAGTATCAGGTACAGAAGGCACTATTTTGTTAAGCACAATAATCCTACTGTTCTGATTAGATGCGATTCAGCATAGAAGGGTTAAGGAGTGGAATTATGAACATTTCCCAACTAGAAGAGAAAACTTCTGCGGAGCTACAAGAAATAGCGAAAGATTTGGAGATTGCCGGGTATTCACGGTTCCGAAAGCGAGAATTGATTTTCGAAATTCTAAAAGCCGAAACCAATAAAGAGGGATTGATGTTTAAAGACGGTGTATTGGAGATCCTGCCCGATGGTTACGGCTTTCTCAGGGTAGACGGATACACACCCAGTAACGACGACGTCTATATCTCACCATCCCAGATCAGGCGCTTCAATCTGCGTACAGGAGACTTAGTCTTAGGGCAGGTGCGATCTCCCAAAGACAATGAACGCTACTATGCACTTCTCCGGGTGGTAGCAGTCAACAATCTCGACCCCGAACGAGCTACACGCCGACCCAGCTTTGACGAACTTACCCCCATCTATCCCTATGAACGATTGCGGCTAGAAGTTACACAAGAAGATGTAGCTACCCGTCTAATTGATGTGGTGGCCCCCTTAGGCAAAGGCCAAAGAGGCCTAATCGTGGCACCCCCAAAGGCCGGGAAAACTACAGTATTAAAGAAAATAGCCAACAGTATCACCCATAACCATGACGAAGTAGAACTAATGGTGCTTTTGATTGATGAGCGCCCAGAGGAAGTCACCGACATGCAGCGCTCAGTGGATGGTGAAGTAATCAGCTCCACTTTCGACCAACCACCAGAGAATCATGTACGGGTAGCAGATATGGTTTTGGAGAGGGCCCGGCGGCTAGTGGAGCATGGCAAAGATGTAGTCATCCTTCTAGATAGTATTACTCGCCTGGCAAGGGCTCATAACCTGGTAGTGCCCCCTAGTGGTCGCACTTTGTCCGGTGGTGTAGACCCGGCGGCTCTTCATCGCCCCAAACGCTTCTTTGGTGCTGCCCGGAAACTAGAGGAAGGCGGCAGTCTCACCATCCTAGCTACTGCCTTGATCGAGACTGGTTCTCGCATGGATGATGTGATCTATGAGGAATTCAAGGGTACAGGCAATATGGAGCTGCACCTGGATCGCCGCCTGGCTGAGCGTCGCATCTTCCCTGCCATCGATATCTATCGTTCCGGTACACGCAAAGAAGAATTGTTACTAACAGAACAAGAGCTGGAGATGATGTGGCTCCTTAGGAAGGCCTTTAGTTCTGTGGGCACAGCGGAAACAACAGATATCGTCATTGATCGCATTATGAATACCAAATCTAATGCAGAACTAATAGATATCGTAATCAACTCTACCTTTGCCGAGAATGTGCGCTCCTCATGAAGTACAGATCATGACTTAAGTCATGATCTCCGAGGTATTGCTATTGATGAAGCGTACTTTAACTCTGAAAGCCTATGCCATAGGTGCCTGTTGTAGATTAATATAGAGTAATACATCGATAATACATCGATGACACGGCCTCTAGTTGGGGAAATAGACCCACAGATCAATTTCGCTGCAAAAAGAGGATTTGGGTACCAATGGCAAGAAGTTAACAAAATGGATTCCATTGGATTGGGGTGGGAGCATTGGACGACAACCACAGCAGCCGCTGGCGTCCTGGATGGACCCTGTTACTGTTGATGATTTTTGTCGCTTTAACCGTTACAGATGAAGGCTCGAGGTTGACTTCTGATTCACCGGTATACTTTACATGGAATCAGAATCTACTGGGAGTCTCAAATCAAGGTGGCCCTGATCCGCTCGATGTCGAATTTGCCTCGGAGCTGCTTGGGGAGGGAGATGGGGGCCTTGAAGGCCTTGCCCTGGCGACGCTGGATGATAGTGCGGGACAGGTGTCCTTAGGGTCCATAGCATCTGTAGCTGAAGGAGAACTGGCTAATGAGGCAATTGAGGTGGCTCAAGAGGAGCCGAAGCAAGAAGAGGCACCCAAACCCAAACCTCTAACAGTTGCTCATGTTGTAGAATCTGGCCAAACCTTGTGGGACATTGCCAACATGTATGGTATTGATATAGATACAATTGTGGCCGCCAATGAGCTTAGCGATCCCAAGCGTTTACAGGTTGGACAGAATTTGACTATTCTAACGGTTAAAGGTGCTTTACATACGGTGAGATCTGGGGATAATCTCTGGGACATAGCTCGGGCTTACCAGGTTAGGACACAGGACATCGTGGAAGCTAATGAACTCTTGGATCCGGCAGCTTTGCGAGTGGGTCAGAAACTTGTGATTCCTGGAGGTCAGGCTGCCGCAGCTCAGCGTTATCAGCTGGTGGCCTCCAATGGGCAGTTGCGCCGGGCCTTTGAATGGCCGGCCCGGGGCCGAATATCCTCTCGCTATGGAACTCGGTGGGGCAGGATGCACTATGGGTTAGATCTGGCAGTTCCTACTGGTACACCAGTAAGAGCAGCGGCAGACGGTCGAATCACCTGGAGTGGCTCCAGGGGAACATATGGTAACCTGGTGATCATCGATCATGGGCTGAAGGTGGAGACTAGGTATGCCCATAATTCCCGATTGGTAGTCAGGGCAGGGGATACTGTCAAGCGGGGACAGATTATCGCCTATAGTGGTAATACAGGTCGTTCTACCGGTCCCCATATCCATTTTGAGATACGGCATCGGGGTGTAGCAGTTGACCCCGAGAGATACCTATTGCGTTAGTGTGTTGCGGTGAAATTGGTAGTCCATGGCATATAGCAAAAAGGTGTGTGGGTGGCTTGCACCCCTATACTCCGGCATGTTATAATGCATTGGCATGTAATCGGTGGGTAAGAATGGGGAAAGAGGTGACAGGCCATGAAGGAGAAGATTCATCCACAATACCACCAGACGACAGTTACCTGTGCCTGTGGTGCTAGCTTTGAGACTGGTTCCACCCGGGAGAATTTGAGAGTGGAAATCTGTTCCCAGTGCCACCCCTTTTATACAGGACAAAGGCAAAAGCTAGTTGATACCGGTGGGCGTGTCGAACGGTTCCGACGGAAGTATAACCTACCCCAAGAATAGACCAAGGGTCAACTCCCCACGACTTAAAGTGGTGGGCTCCCTCGGCCGAACGTTTGTGGGAACAAGTGATGTTAGGAGTAAAAGCAGGGCGTGGTCCTGCTTTTTTGTTTGCCCTACAGGGATAGAATAGTACCAAAGGCGTATTTGAGGTGAAGCAATTTGCTGCGGATTGGCAATGTCTGTTTAGAGACTCCGGTTGCCCTAGCCCCCATGGCTGGTGTTACTGAATCAGTTTTTCGGTCTATTACAAGGCGGATGGGGGCGGGGCTAGTCATAACTGAAATGGTGAGCTCAAGGGGCCTTCTATACAACAATGAACGAACCAATGACCTTCTTGCTTTTTCCGAAAAAGAGCGCCCCATTGCAGTACAGCTCTTTGGCTCTGACCCCGATACTATGGGCAAAGCGGCGAGAATTGTAGCGACCCTAGAGCCCGATTTGATCGATATCAATATGGGATGCCCAACCCCGAAAATAGTCAAGAACGGCGATGGAGCTGCCCTTATGCGGGACCCAGATAGGGCTGCCCAGGTGGTGGAGAGTGTCGCGTCGAATTGCGGGTGCCCAGTTACTGTGAAAATGCGTCGGGGATGGGATGAGAGGTCACCCACAGCCGCTGAGCTTGCTCCTTTGCTAGTTAGTGCGGGAGCACAGGCAATAGCTGTCCATGGCCGTTATCGTGAGGAGTTCTATCGGGGCCGGGCGGATTGGGGTTGTATTGCGGAAGTCAAGGCAGTAGTGCATGTACCAGTGTGGGGAAATGGTGACATAGATTCGCCTGCTGCAGCAGTAGATGTGCTGCAGGAAACCGGCTGTGATGGGGTTATGATTGGGCGTGCTGCCCTAGGGTATCCCTGGATATTCAGAGAAATAACCCATTATCTGTGCCATGGGGAGTATGTGGCAAGTCCGAGCCCAAGTGAGCGAGTGGCCTTGGCCTTATGCCACTTACAGGAGCTAGCCACCTTAAGGGGTGAGTATATGGCAGTGCGTACCATGCGTCCACAACTGGCCTGGTACACCAAAGGTTTTCCACAAGCAGCCATCATTCGTCAGAGGATAAATCAGGCCAAGTCCATAGCCGAGGTGCGCTCTCTTTTGGAGGGCTGCCTAGATCAGGGCTAGAGAAGATGTTTGCATCGGGGTGTAAGGGGATAAGTATACGGTATCATCCTTGATTACTTAATCCTTTCATGGAACGGAGGAAGTCAGTATTGGTAGGAAACTTGAATGGCAACACAAGGAAGCACCGCTCAGGGCTGTTTTTTGTAGCTTTGCTCTCAGTAATGCTTGTCTTAGGTTTTGGAGGATGTGAAGGCAAAGCAGGGGAAGACAAGAGCACTATCCCTAAGGTAGGAACTAGAGTCGGGTTTACGGCCCCCGGTTTTACTGTTAAGACACCGTCCGGGAATGAGATTAGCCTGAAAGATGAGCTTGGTAGACCGGTATTTATCAATTTCTTTGCCACATGGTGTCACTTTTGCCGTGTCGAGATGCCCTATATCGAGGCTCTCTATCGAGAACTTGGCGATCAAGTCACTTTCATGATCATCGATGTTGGAGAAAGCAAGGACACCGTGGAATCCTACTTCAATTCCCAAGGCTTGACTGTGCCGGTTTACCTAGATGTCTCAGGTGTGGTTTCGTCCAGCTATGCCGTTAGGGGGATTCCTGCTTCATTCTTTGTTGATGCAAAAGGTGTCATTCGGGATGTAGTCATCGGAGCAATGACTGAAAAACGGTTACGGCAAGGGATTGAGGCCATCTTACCTTGATGGAGTTGATAGGCACAGAGACAATGTGGGTGACCGGGTAGAAGCAAGCCGCAAGTTAATAGTGCCAAAGAATTGGGCGTTTTCGTAGGAGTCTACGAGGCGCCTTTTTTGTGTTACAGATCTCAAGCTCCTGCTTGCAAGTCTTCCCTGAGTTTGGTAAAATATCGCTGAGCACAACTTTGTGCACATAGAAATGGCCCGATGCGCGTAAACTTGAGGTGACGTGTAATGGATCTTTTGCGGATTGGAGAAAAGCTAATCAGCCCAGGGCGTATAGAACGGGCAGTGGAAAGGATTCTACACTTGCGATCACGGGGGCATTCTCAGCAGGAAGTCGCTGAACAGCTGGGGATTGATCGTACCTTTATATCTCGTCTGGAGAGTCTCGGCGAAGTACGCAAGGGGGGGAGACTCGCCCTAATTGGGTTTCCCATTGGTAATAAGGAGGAGATCGAGGCTGTCGCCCGCAAGGAAGGGGTCGATTATGCCCTGGTGATGACCGATAGTGAGCGTTGGGAGTTCGCCGAGGAACGCAGTGGAGTGGCACTGGCTAATGAGCTAATGGTAATATTTTCTAAACTGAGAGATTTTGACACCGTCATTTTCCTAGGGTCTGACATGCGGATCAAACTGGTAGAGGCCATGCTTGAACCTGGAGCTGTCCTAGGGATTGAGTTGGGTAAATCTCCCATGCAAGAAGACAAATATGTCGATCCCCTAGAATTACAGGCTTTGATTCGTTCTTTGATGGGTAACTTCAGTTAATGCTTGATATCCGGCCTAGCGTTAGTCCCAAAGGGTCTTTGGTAATTGCTATTGATGGATGGAGGCGTTCTTGTGAAACACGTAGTAAGCATAAGTATAGGCTCCTCTAAGCGAGACCATAGAGCAGAGGTCGAGATCATGGGAGAGAGATTCCTCATTGAGCGCATTGGGACCGATGGAGACATGGATCGCGCTGTAGCGATGATTCGCGACCTAGATGGCAAGGTCGATGCTTTTGGTTTGGGTGGAATAGATATGTATATCTTTGCTGGCACCAGGCGCTATACGATTCGTGACTCCAAACGCTTTTCGGCGGCCGCCAAAAAGACGCCTTTAGTGGATGGGTCGGGCTTGAAGAATAGCCTAGAGCGAAGGGTTGTAGCCTTCTTGCAGGAGGATTTGGGTATAGACCTAAAACAGCGCCATTTGCTTTTAGTATCTGCAACTGACCGCTTTGGCATGGCGGAAGCCTTTGCGGCGGCAGGTTGCGACATGATTGTCGGCGATCTAATGTTCGGGCTTGGAGTCCCTATTCCTTTGCGTAGCCTAGGTGCTCTAAGTGTTGTTGCTAGAGTAGCGGCTCCGGTGGCGGTACGTCTTCCTTTCCATATGTTATATCCTACGGGAACCAAACAAGAACAGCCAAAGACCAAGTACGCCAAGTATTACCAGTGGGCTGATATTATCGCTGGGGACTATCTATTCATCAGTAGCCACATGCCAGACGATCTAGAGGGCAAGATAATCGTCACCAATACCGTCACAGAGGATGATGTTGCAAAGCTCAGACAAAAGGGTGTCCGAACCTTAGTTACCTCGACACCAAATCTTTGTGGACGATCCTTTGGGACAAATGTTGTAGAGGCGGTGTTGGTGGCCCTAATGGGCAAGCGACCAGAAGAGATTGGGCCGGAAGACTATCTAAAGATGCTAGACGCTGTTGAGTTTACCCCTAGGGTAGAACATTTGCAGCCCTGGCTCTCTGCTTAGGACATCACTGGAGTGAGATGGGAATTTTTGCTCAGGTGAGCAATTGAGGTGACAGGTTTTGGAGCGATTTGGTTTCATTTTGCATCCTCTAGAAGTACAAGATATCACTCGCAAATTCTCCTTGGCGGAGAGATTGCCGAATCATTGGTTAGAGACCATGTTTCGACATAGCCCGCCCATTAAAGTATCACACATTACCGGTGTTCGCTCGCCTCAAGGTACTGAGGCAGAGGGATGGTTTGTTGGGTGCCTTTTGACGTCAAGACAAATGCTGGAATTGCCTTTGCCCATAGTATTGGACAAGATCATTAAGGCCGCCAGAAAGGCAAAAGAGCTTGGTGCCAGTATTGTGGGCCTGGGAGCCTTTACTGCTGTAGTAGGAGATGCGGGCCTCACGGTGGCGCAGAATGTGGACATTGCAGTGACCACCGGCAACAGCTATACTGTTGCCACTGCCTTGCAGGGCATACGGTATGCTGCCGACACCATGGAAATGTCATTGGAAAACGCTTCTGTGGCTGTACTAGGGGCGACAGGGTCTATTGGTTCTGCGTGTGCACGGATATTGGCTCGGGATGTGGGTAATCTGGTCTTGGCCGCCCGTTCCCTGGACAAGCTGGAGAAGCTTGCGGCAAAGATTCGGACAGAGACTAGGTCGGATCCTGTGGTTACCACGGATCTTGCGGAAGCATGTCGACAAGCAGATATTGTCGTAGCGGTTACTAGTGCCACCAACGCCATAGTTGAACCAGAATGGCTAAGGCCGGGTGCGATAGTCTGTGATGTGGCAAGACCCAGGAATGTATCTCGCCGAGTGGCTGAAACGCGCAAAGATGTGCTCATTTTTGAAGGTGGAGTTGTGCAGGTTCCAGGGAATGTCGATTTTGGTCTGGATTTTGGTTTTCCTGCCAGGACGTCATACGCATGTATGGCCGAGACCATGATTCTCGCCCTTGAGGGGCGGTACGAGAACTTCACATTGGGACGGGATTTGTCAGTGGAACAGGTGGACGAGATTAACAGGTTGGCGGCGAAAAACGGCTTCCATGTAGCTGGGTTAAGAAGTTTCGAAAGGGCAATTAGCGAAGAGTGGATTGCCGAAGTCAAGGAAAATGCGAGAAAGGCCCGGCGAGTGCCTGCTTCTAGCTAACCTTCGATACGGCTCGAAGGAGGACAGGCAGGGTTTTGAGAGGTTTTCCGCTGCTTGACATCTGTAGAAGCACTAGGCTATAATAAAAGCCACGATGGGGCACCGGCGAGGTGGCCCTGCTCTGGTATACCGGTACCCGGCACTTTAAAAGGCCGGGTACTCTGGTGCGTTGTTGGCTTAGAACCAAGCGAACCACCCTGGATGGGAGCCGGGGATTGTTGACCAGTATAAAAGGTAGGGGTAGCACAAATATTAAGCTGTGACTTTGCTACCCGGTGTTCTAAGTTAGCATGGACAAGGGAGAGAGCTGTATGTCAGAGAAAGAAGTTCTCTTGACCAAAGAAGGTTTGAGTAAGCTTGAAAATGAGCTAGAGCACCTTAAGACTGTTAAGCGGCGGGAAGTGGCTGACAGGATCAAGCAAGCCTTGGCTTTCGGTGACATCTCTGAGAATGCTGAGTATGATGACGCCAAGAATGAACAAGCTTTTGTTGAAGGCCGCATTGCCATGCTGGAGAAGATGCTGCGCAATGCGCGGCTAATCAGTGAGGAAGATATTCAATCAGAGGTCGTTGGCCTGGGTTCTAGAGTTAAACTTAAAGATCTCGAATACCAGGACGAGTTTGAGTATATGATCGTTAGCTCGGCTGAGGCTGATCCAGGGGATGCCAAGATTTCCAATGAATCCCCGGTAGGTGAGGCACTCCTGGGCAAGAAGCCAGGAGATACTGTGGAAGTTGAGGTGCCGGTAGGCACTGTGAGATATCAAGTTATTGCGATAAATGGCAAACACTGACTGAGAATCGAGTCTAAGCTAGGGGATCCTATCCTCGGTGATTTTCGGGTGGGTTAGCCCTAAGGAGGGGTAGAGTGCGCAATGAAGGAGAAACCCCGGTGAATGTTGGGGAAGAAGGGGCCACGGGGGGGATGGACGAACTCAATGATCAAATGCTAATCCGAAGGCAGAAGCTTGAGGACTGGCGGGATGAAGGCATTGACCCATATGGGCACAGATATGAACGAACCCATGTGGCTCGGGATATCCTAAATGCCTTCGATGAGCTGGAAGGTGAGATTGTCTCCATCGCCGGCAGGATTACGGCCAAGCGGGGCCACGGGAAAGCTAGCTTCGCTGATCTCCTGGATGGCTCTGGTACAATACAACTGTTTATTCGGATCAATACCGTGGGCGAGGAGTTGTATACACAGTACCAAAGGCTGGATCTTGGGGATGTTATCGGAGTAGTGGGTTCAGTTTTCCGGACTCGTCAGGGCGAGATCAGTGTGGAAATTCATGAGTTTAGCCTACTTAGTAAAGCCCTGAGACCTTTGCCCGAGAAATGGCATGGCCTGAAAGATGTTGATCTGCGCTACCGCATGCGCTATCTTGATCTCATCGCCAATCCACAAGTCCGAGACGTATTTATCGCTCGAAGTAGGATCATTCAAGGGATTAGGGAGTTTCTTTTGAAGCGGGGTTATCTGGAAGTTGAGACCCCGATGCTTAATGTCATTCCAGGAGGGGCGAATGCCAGGCCATTTGTAACTCATCACAATGCCTTGGATATGGATCTTTATATGCGCATCGCTCCTGAGCTGTATCTTAAGCGGCTCTTGGTGGGTGGCTTGGAGAAAGTCTTTGAGATAGGCAAGAATTTCCGCAATGAGGGAATCTCCACTAAACACAATCCGGAATACACTTCAGTAGAAGTATATGAAGCATATGGTGATGCCAATACGATGATGGCACTAACCGAGGAGTTGTTTGCCTATCTGGCAGAGCTGATTTGTGGCACTACTCGGGTCGAGTTCCAAGGAAACATTATCGATCTTGCACCACCATGGCCGCGCCTGACCATGCTAGATGCGATCAAGCAATATGCAGGTGTTGATCTAAGAGGGCTAGATGATCAAGAAGCGGTTAGAGTTGCCAAAGAGCGGGGCATGGAAATGCCAGCCGGGGCTGGTAAAGCCCAAGCTATCAATGAGTTCTTTGACAATTTTGTGGAACCGAATTTGACGGGGCCAGTGTTTATCACGGAGCACCCGGTGGAGATCTCGCCCCTTGCCAAGCGTAAGGCCGATGACCCGACTGTGACTGAACGGTTTGAACCATTCATTGTAGGGTGGGAAATGGGGAATGGGTTTACTGAGCTAAATGATCCCATTGATCAAAAGGAACGCTTCCAGGAGCAAGTGGAGCAACGCAAAGCCGGTGATGATGAGGCCCATATGATGGATGAGGACTATATCATTGCATTAGAGCATGGAATGCCACCCGCTGGCGGCTTGGGAGTAGGTATTGATCGGTTAGTCATGTTGTTGACCGACTCACCATCCATTCGTGATGTCCTACTGTTTCCCCACATGCGGCCAAGGAGCGAATGACGGGCATACGAGGTTCCGCCGATGGGAACCATTGGCCGGAGGTAAGGTGTGGGCGGTGTGCTTGTGCAGCTAACAGCTTGATGGAAACAAATGTAGATGGAGTCGGGCCCCCGAGAGTACTTGGATCATACAAGGGTTCTCGGGGGACTTGACAGAGGCTAGGAAGGCATGGTATTATCATAAAGCCCCACGGGGCAGCAACAAATCCTTAACATACAGCTAAGTGGGACGGTACTAGCCAGGAGTATGAGGCAGTACGTC
>JAAYSL010000189.1 GCA_012518315.1 Bacillota bacterium
ATATACTCATACCTCGCTTCTGTGTTCTTGGTTAGTTCGACAAACTCTTCGTAGGTGGCTTTTTGACGGACAAGATAACAGGGGGCTCCCTCTTTGACCATACTGTGGGAACAGCCGACTGGAGATTTCTCATCCTTAAAGGCAGATAGCTTGGCTACAGGTAGGCCGTTACGGGTAATAATGATGTCCTCATCTGCTGAGAGCATGAGATACTTGCCAAAGTTGTTCTGTACTTCTGTGGAGTTTACTATCATGCTGGGCACCTCCGGTTAGCTAGAATGATAGTCACTATAGTTAATCTAGCTATTTGTATTGTAGGTCAAAAGTCACAGGTTGTCAAGAATATCCAGGAGAACCATTCCGCTATGTCGATGACTTTTGGGGGATTGATCCCAAAAGAACTTGTAAAAAAGGGTTGACAGCCACCTTCTCATACCTTATATTAAAAAGAAATTACCTAAATACATAAGAGGCGATGCAGGGGAACAGTAGGTATAAAGGGCGGTTAAGAGAGCCGGCGGAGGTGTGAGCCGGTCCGTGATTGTACCGAATCTCACCCCGAAGCTGTAGGCTGAAATCCTAGAGTAGGCCGTGCCGGAGCCACAACCGTTAGCTTGTGGAGCCTTGGGGATACGAATCCCTAGGGTGAAGTAAGGCCATCTTGAACCTAGGCTCTGGGAGCCTAGATCCAGATGGCGAAAAAGGGTGGTACCACGAGACGATACCTTTCGTCCCTTTGAGGGCGGAAGGTTTTTTGCTACCTAGACAAACCCTAAGAAAGGAGATGAGCGGACTATGCCAGCCATCGAATCCAGGAAGCAAGCAGTTTTCTTGAGAGGTGGGGAGGCGATTTTGGGCAGTGAGCTAGTGGTGACTGGGGCCGAGGCCTTGATTCGGTGCCTAGAGGCAGAAGGTGTAGAAGTTGTGTTTGGCTATCCCGGAGGGGCAGTGCTGTCTATTTATGATGAGCTCTACAAATCCAACTTGCGCCATGTCCTTGTCCGACATGAGCAAGGAGCGGCCCATGCTGCAGATGCTTATGCTCGGGCCACCGGTAAGCCAGGGGTCTGTATAGCCACCAGTGGACCGGGGGCCACCAACTTGGTTACCGGGATTGCCACAGCTTATATGGATTCTGTACCCCTGATTGCCATCACAGGACAAGTGGCTACTTTTCTCATTGGCAAGGATGCCTTTCAAGAGGCAGATATCACAGGTATCACTATGCCTATCACCAAACATAACTATCTGGTGAAAGAAGCTAGTGATCTTCCCAGGGTTATTAAGGAAGCTTTCCATATCGCAACCACTGGGCGGCCGGGGCCGGTACTAATTGATGTCCCAAGAGATGTAACTACTACTAGCTTCCCCTTTGAGTATCCCGATGTGGTAGACTTGCGCAGCTATCGACCGACCTATATCGGACATATCAAGCAGATCACATCCGCGGTAAACGCCATACAGAAAGCCAAACGTCCGCTCTTATATGTAGGTGGAGGCGTGGTGGCCGCTGGCGCCCAAACCGAGCTTTTGCTCCTTGCAGAAAAAATGAATATCCCCGTGACTATGACGTTGATGGGCCTTGGAGCTTTCCCAGGTGAGCATCCACTGTCCCTTGGCATGTTGGGCATGCATGGCACTGCCTATGCCAACTTTGCAGCCAGTCATTGTGACTTACTAATTGCCATTGGTGCCCGGTTTGATGATCGGGTGACTGGTGCAATCTCTCGCTTTGCACCTAGTGCCCAGGTAATCCATATCGACATCGATCCGGCGGAGATTAGCAAAAATGTGAGAGTTGATATCCCCATTGTCGGTGATGCTCGGAATGTACTGGCTGAGCTCTTGCCCCGTGTGTCTGCCAAGCACCACAAAGACTGGATAGAACAAATTGATGCTTGGAAAAAGGCATATCCCCTGGAGTATCAGGAAGGTTCTCAGCCGCAGACGATCCCATCGGCAGAAGGTGTCGACGATGGACCAGTTCACCCCCAGGCCATTATCCGAACTCTGTATGAATTGACCCAGGGTGAGGCGATAGTCACCACCGATGTAGGTCAGCACCAGATGTGGACAGCACAGTACTTTCGTTTTGACAGAACTAGGCAGTTAATCACCTCAGGGGGTCTGGGCACCATGGGATTTGGGTTACCGGCGGCGATGGGAGCCCAGATAGGTTGTCCGCAGGATCTTGTGATTTGCATAGCGGGGGATGGCAGTATCCAGATGAACATCCAAGAGCTTGCAACTATCGCTCAAGAAGACCTGCCAGTAAAGGTGTTTATCCTGAACAATCAGTTTCTCGGGATGGTAAGACAATGGCAAGAACTGTTCTATGAAAAGCGCTATTCCTACACTGCTTTGAAACATAGCCCCGATTTCGTCAAAGTTGCCGAGGCCTATGGGATTACCGGGATGAGGATCAAGCACGCCGGTGAAATGCTTTCCACGTTAGAGGCTGCCTTGGCACACCAAGGCCCGGTGGTGGTGGATTGTTGGGTGTGTATGGAAGAAAATGTGTATCCTATGGTGCCTGCAGGTAAGGGCTTGGATGAGATGTTGGGGCTTGGGGGGCAGTAGCATGCAGCATATATTGTCAGTGTTGGTGGAAAATCGTTCAGGAGTACTTTCCCGGGTGGCGGGGCTGTTTAGCCGCCGGGGCTATAGTATCGATAGTATCGCGGTGGGACCGACTGAAGATGCCGCGGTTTCCCGTATGGTCATTGTAGTAGAAGCAGACGAAGAAGGCCTTGAGCAGATTACGAAACAGCTGCATAAGCTCATCGATGTAATCAAGATACATGATATCACCAAGGAAGCCCGGGTGGAGCGTGAGTTGGCCTTGATCAAGGTGCAAGCTGATGCCCAGAATCGGGGAGACATTCTACAGATTGTAGATATATTCAGGGCCAAGATCGTAGATGTGGCAGAAAAATCGCTGGTGATTGAGATTACCGGCGATACAGAAAAGGTAGACGCCCTAATTCAATTGTTGCGCTCCTTTGGGATAAAAGAGCTTGTCCGAACCGGGCGAATTGCCATGGTACGGGGGATGAGGAGCTAGGCTAAACAGCACCAAGCTCTCTTTGGAAAGATGAAAAGACAAAACCAATACAATCAGGGAGGCGAGATCGATGGCACGGGTTTACTATGACAAAGATGCCGATTTGCAGGTTTTAGCGAGTAGGAAGATCGCAATAGTGGGTTATGGCAGCCAAGGTCATGCCCAGGCTCAGAACTTAAGAGACAGTGGACTTGATGTGATTGTGGCCAATCGCCCGGGCAGTGCCAATTACCAGCGGGCTATCGCCCATGGCTTTGAGCCGCTCAGTGCCCAGGAAGCGGCCGCCACGGCTGATATTATCCAGATATTGGTTCCCGATGAGGTGGCCGCTAGGGTGTATCAAGATGAGATTGCCCCCCACCTCACAGAGGGGAAAGCCTTAGTCTTTTCCCATGGGTTTAATATTCACTATGGGCAGATTGTGCCTCCACCAAACGTAGATGTGTTCATGGTGGCTCCCAAAAGTCCCGGCCATTTGGTTCGCCGTATGTATGTCGATGGCCAGGGCGTTCCGGCCCTTCTAGCCGTCCATCAAGATTACACCGGGCAAGCCTGGCAGCGGGGCTTGGCTTATGCCCGGGGAATTGGCTCAACTAAAGCCGGAGTCATTGAAACAACCTTTGCTGAGGAGACAGAGACTGATCTTTTCGGTGAACAGGTCGTTTTGTGTGGTGGCGTAACAGAGCTGGTTAGGGCCGGCTTTGATACTCTGGTGGAGGCAGGATACCAGCCGGAGATTGCCTATTTTGAATGTTTGCATGAACTAAAGCTTATCGTGGATCTCATGTATGAGGGTGGCATAGCGGGGATGCGTTATTCCATCAGTGACACAGCGGAGTATGGTGATCTAATGGTTGGTCCTCGCATCATCACTGAGGAGACTAGAAATGAGATGCGCCAGGTGCTAAAGGAAGTCCAAAATGGTCAGTTTGCAAAGGAATGGATCTTGGAGAACCAGGCCCGGCGACCGGTGTTTAATGCCAAGAGAGCCAAGCAAAAAGAGCATGCCATTGAGGTAGTAGGGAAAAAGCTAAGGGCTATGATGCCCTGGATAGCGAAAGATGAGGATATCTAGAAAGCTTGGACGCAACCAGAAACTGGTAGGAAATGTGAGAGTAATTGTGAGGGAGGGCCGACTATGTCAAGGGTATACATCTTTGATACGACCCTAAGGGATGGGGAGCAAACTCCAGGGATCAGTCTTAATGTAGAGGAAAAGCTGGAGATCGCCCGGCAGCTAGCAAGGTTACAGGTGGATGTCATTGAAGCTGGTTTTCCCGTGGCATCACCAGGGGATTTTGCCGCTACAGCAGCCATTGCCGCCGAGATCCAGGGGCCGGTGATTGCCGCTTTGGCCAGGGCAACAGAGAAAGATATTGAGCGGGCAGCAGCCGCCCTGCGCCAAGCACCCAAGCCTCTAATTCACACTTTTGTCGCAACATCTCCTATTCATATGGAATACAAGCTCCGTAAGAAGCCTCGGGAAGTGCTTTTGATGGCAGAAAACGCGGTGAGATATGCCCGGGAGCTTGTCCAGGATGTGGAGTTTTCCGCTGAAGATGCCACCCGCAGTGACCGGGTCTTTCTAGCTGACGTTCTCTCTGTGGCCATAGAAGCCGGAGCCACCCGTATCAATGTTCCCGATACTGTGGGTTACACAACACCGGGAGAGTACTACAAGCTAATCCGATATCTCAAGGAAAATGTACGAGGGATTAATCGGTGTCACCTGAGTGTCCATTGCCACAATGATTTGGGTATGGCAGTGGCTAACTCCTTGGCAGCCCTTGAGGCTGGCGCCAATCAAGTGGAATGTACCATTAATGGTCTAGGGGAAAGGGCCGGCAACGCTTCATTGGAGGAAATCGTCATGGCCCTCACTACTCGCCAAGATACCTATGGATTGTCAACGGGTGTAATCACTGAACAGATCTACCGAACCAGCCGCCTAGTTAGTGCCCTGACTGGTGCCTCGTTACAACCCAATAAAGCCATTGTTGGTGAAAACGCCTTTGCCCATGAATCGGGGATCCATCAGGATGGTTTTCTCAAAGCCAGATCGACCTATGAGATCATGACCCCTGAGTCTATTGGACTTCACCAGAGCCGCTTAGTCTTAGGTAAGCATTCGGGGCGCCACGCTTTTCGGGAGAAAATAAGGGAGCTCGGATACACCTTAAATGATCAAGAGCTGGAAAAGGCCTTTCAAAGATTCATTGATCTGGCAGATAAGAAGAAAGAGATCACTGATTTAGACCTTGAGGCTTTGCTCAAGGAAGAAATAGTCATGGTTCCGGAGAGCTTTATCCTGGATTATCTGCACATCTCCAGTGGCAATCACACTTTGCCCACCGCTACTGTCAGGTTGATTTTGGGCGAAAGACAGATGGAGGAGGCTGCTTGTGGTAGTGGCCCACTGGATGCTGTTTACCGAGCTATTGATCGGGCCAGTGGGATAGTGATGCAGCTTGAGAGTTATAGCTTGAAGGCTGTAACCGGAGGCAAGGATGCCTTAGGTGAGGTGACAGTGAGAATTACCGCCAATGGCTTTAGCTACACTGGGCGGGGAGTAAGTACCGATATCATTGAAGCTAGTGCCAAAGCTTATGTCCATGCCCTCAACAAACTGGTGCATGACCGGGGTTTGGGTGTGGGAACAAGGCAAGCCAGCGAGGAGGGGACTTAACATGGGGATGACTATCACAGAGAAGATTCTAGCGGCCCATGCCGGGAAAGAGCAGCTTACACCTGGTGAGCTAATCAGCATACCGGTAGATCTTGTCCTTGGCAATGATGTAACGGCACCTTTGGCCATCCAAGAATTTGAACGCATTGGAGTTCCGACTGTATTCGATCCGGAGAAAATAGCACTTGTCCCTGATCATTTTACCCCCAATAAGGACATAAAGTCAGCGGAGCAGGTTAAGGTGATGCGGGAGTTCGCCAAGAAGCACAAAATCACCCATTACTTTGAGATAGGTCGAATGGGCATTGAGCACTGCCTATTGCCAGAGCTTGGTCTGGTTGTGCCAGGAGATGTGGTAATTGGTGCCGATTCCCATACTTGTACATATGGGGCAGTGGGGGCTTTTGCTACTGGGGTAGGTAGTACTGATTTGGCCGCGGCCATGGCTACCGGTGAAGCTTGGTTTAGAGTGCCAGAGACTATTCGCTTTGTCTACTATGGTAAAATGCGGCCTTGGGTCACAGGCAAGGATCTCATCCTCTATACCATTGGCCTTATTGGGGTGGAAGGTGCCCGTTATGCAGCCATGGAGTTTACTGGGGAGGCCATTAGCGATCTCTCTCAGGATTCCCGCTTTACCATGGCTAATATGGCTATTGAAGCTGGGGCCAAGAATGGAATCTTCATCCCTGATGCTATCACCAAGGAATATGTCCAGGGACGGGCCCAAAGATCATACCAGTTCTATGATAGCGATCCAGATGCAACATACAAAGAAGTCATAGAGATTGATGTTAGCCAAATAGAACCCCAGGTGGCTTTCCCCCATCTACCGGAGAATAGTCGAGGAATCAGCCAAGTAGGAGATATACCCATTGATCAGGTAGTCATTGGCTCCTGTACCAATGGGCGGATGGAGGATCTTAGGGTGGCTGCCGACATTCTAACCGGTAGGCAAGTGGCACCCGGTGTACGCCTGGTCATCCTGCCAGGCACTCAGGGCCTGTACAAACAGGCTATCTCGGAAGGGTTAGTTGAGATATTTATCGACGCAGGGGCAGCTGTTAGTACCCCGACTTGTGGGCCCTGCCTAGGTGGCCATATGGGTGTCCTAGCCAAAGGTGAACGGGCCCTTGCCACAACTAACCGCAATTTCGTTGGTCGTATGGGCCATCCCGAGAGTGAAGTCTACTTGAGTAGTCCGGCAGTGGCGGCAGCGTCGGCGGTGATGGGGCGGATTGTAGGGCCTTGTCAGGTAGTCGGGAAGGGGTGTCAAGGATGACCCAGTTAAAAGGCAAAGTCTGGGTATTCGGAGATGATATCGATACTGATGCTATCATACCAGCCCGGTATCTTAATACTTCGGATCCCTCAGAATTGGCTCCACACTGTATGGAAGATGCTGATCCCAAATTTGCTCACCAAGTCGCACCAGGTGATATCATCATCGGTGGCAAGAATTTTGGTTGTGGCAGTTCCAGGGAGCATGCACCACTTGCCATTAAAGCTGTAGGGGTAGCTTGTGTGATTGCTGAATCCTTCGCCCGGATCTTTTATCGCAATTCCATTAATATCGGGCTTCCTATTCTAGAGTGTGGGGCAGCAGCCCAAAGGGCCAGGTCAGGTGATGTTTTGACAGTCGATCTTGCCAAAGGCATCGTTACCAATCTCGCTTTGCATGAAACATATCAGGCTGCGGTATTTCCCCCATTTATGCAAGAGATTATCGGGGCGGGGGGCCTGATTGGGTATGTGAGATACACCCTAGGAAAGGAGAAGAGCCCAGATGGCTAAGATCGTCTTATTGCCAGGTGATGGTATTGGTCCGGAGATTATTAGGGAGGCAGTCAAGGTGCTGGAGGCTGTGGCCTCCATAGAGGGTTTTGACCTGGAGTGGGAAACAGCGGACATGGGTGGGATAGCTATTGACAAGCATGGCATACCCTTGCCAGAAGCCACTTTGGCTGCCTGTCATGCCGCGGATGGAGTGTTACTGGGGGCAGTAGGCGGGCCGAAGTGGGATGACTTGCCTGGTCAAAAGCGGCCAGAGGCTGGGCTCCTTGGTATTCGCAAGGGGCTTGGCCTATTTGCCAACCTTAGGCCCGCCAAGATCTTTGGCGCTCTTCAGGAGGCCTCTAGCCTTAAGGCCGAGGTGGTTGCGGGTATAGATATCTTGGTGGTGCGGGAGCTAACTGGTGGGTTGTATTTTGGTAAACCTCGTTTTAGGGAAGAGCTACCAGGTGGAGGCATGCGGGCAGTAGATACCTTGGAGTATAGCACCTATGAGATAGAGCGGATAGCAAAGGTTGCCTTTGAGGCGGCTCGTGAGCGCCGCCGGAAGGTGACTTCTGTCGACAAGGCCAATATCTTGGAGTCTTCCCGCCTTTGGCGGGAGACAGTAAGCCAGTTGGCTTGGGAGTATCCCGAGATTGAGCTCAATCACATGTTTGTGGATAATTGTGCTATGCAGCTGGTGCGTAACCCAGGCCAATTCGATGTCATTTTGACTACCAACATGTTTGGAGATATCTTAAGTGACGCGGCGGCCATGCTTACTGGCTCCTTGGGGATGCTGCCTTCGGCAAGCCTTGGTGGCAGGGTGGGCCTTTATGAACCGGTGCATGGCTCTGCTCCAGATATTGCCGGGCAAGGAGTGGCCAATCCCCTGGCAGCTATTTTGTCCGGTGCTATGCTCCTTCGTTACTCCCTTGGGCGAGGCCGGGCCGCGGCTTTGGTGGAAGCGGCAGTGGAAAACGCACTAGCTATAGGTTACCGAACCCGGGATATCGTCCAGTCTGGTGCCAAGCTAGTTGATACAGCCACCATGGGGGATCTGGTAGCTGAAGCTATTTTAGGGGGAGGTAAGCATGGCTAGAGTTGAGATCTATGATACTACCCTTAGAGATGGTGCTCAAGGAGAAGGGATATCCTTTTCGGTGGAAGATAAACTCAAGATCGCCCAAAGGCTTGACCAGATGGGGTTTGATTATATAGAGGGAGGTTGGCCAGGCTCCAATCCCAAGGATAATGAGTTTTTCCAAAGAGCCCAAGATATCAAATGGCAAAATGCCAAGCTGAGTGCCTTTGGTAGCACACGTCGGGTTGGCATCAAAGCCAATGAAGATCAGAATCTCCAGACGATTTTGGCTACAAAGGTAAAAGTCGCGGCCATTGTGGGCAAAGCTTGGGATTTTCATGTGACCAATGCCCTGCAAACCACACTAGAGGAAAACTTGGACATGGTGGCCGACAGTATAGCATTTCTTTCGGCCCAGGGGCTAGAAGTCATTTTCGATGCTGAGCATTTTTTTGATGGCTATAAGCACAATCCTGCCTATGCCCTGGAGGTGCTTCGGGTGGCTGCCCAGGCCGGGGCGCATGTTGTGGTGCTTTGCGACACTAATGGAGGCTCTCTTCCATGGGAAGTGGAAAAGGCTACCAAGGCGGCGGTAGGGGCAGTAAAGGTACCGGTGGGGATCCATGTCCACAATGATGCTGGTCTGGCAGTAGCTAATAGCCTAGTTGCCGTCCAGGCCGGTTCCACCCATGTACAAGGTACCATTAATGGCTATGGGGAGCGCTGTGGTAATGCCGATTTATGTAGCATCATTCCCAACCTCCAGCTAAAGGCAGGCAAATCATGTCTGACAGAAGAGAGCCTGGGACAGTTGACTCGTCTATCCAATTTCGTTAGTGAGATGGCTAATCAAGCACCCAATGATAAACAACCCTTTGTAGGTAGGAGTGTGTTCTCCCATAAAGGGGGTCTACATGTCAGTGCTTTGATGCGCCATCCGGAAACCTATGAGCATGTAGCACCGGAATCAGTGGGTAACAGAAGACGGGTTCTAGTCTCAGAGCTATCCGGGGTTGCTACCATTGCATACAAAGCCCAAGAATATGATATCTCCCTGGAGCAGGGAACGGCGGGCCTTCGCGGTGTTTTGGAGGTAATCAAAGATCTCGAATACCAGGGATACCAATTTGAAGGTGCTGAGGCATCTTTTGAGATTATGCTCAGAAAATCCCTGGGACTATATAGCCCTTTCTTTCAGCTGGAGGGCCTTAGGGTAATCATTGAAAAGCGGCATCAGGAGGAAGAGCCCATCACCGAAGCCACTGTCAAAGTTCGGGTGAATGATCAGAGCCTGCATACGGTGGCAGAAGGTAATGGGCCGGTCAATGCCTTGGATAATGCCTTGCGTAAAGCTTTGGAGGAGGTCTATCCCAGGCTAAACCAGATTTGGCTCACAGACTATAAAGTGCGGGTTCTCAATGAACGGCGGGGAACTGGGGCTAAGGTCAGGGTGTTAATCGAATCTACTGATGGGACACAAAGCTGGGGCACTGTAGGTGTGTCAACTAACCTAATCGAGGCTAGTTGGCGGGCCTTAGTCGATAGTATTGAATATGGCTTGATGCATACTCAAAGGGCTTACGATGCGGGGGTGCAAATAGCCCCTTAGACAATGAATCGTGCGTGCCAAGGAAAATCTGGAGAGGATCAAGGATAGAATTGATATCTACCTTCTTGCCATCATCAACTGCCCATGACTGAGGTCGTGGGCCCTTTAGCATATCTCGTGGTTCTTCTCTTTCGGTCTAGTGAATAAAGATATCGCGGATGGTCGCAGACAATAGAGAACCTTGCTGGGAAGGGATAGGTGGCAATGACTAGAGAGGGATTAGGGCGGCTGGGGTGGTTTTTGCGGTTACTGGCCATCAGCTGCCTTGTATTACTCTGGGTGGGTCATGGAGAGTGGGTGCTAACCCAAGCGGGGATGAATGTGGATATTCACATCGACATCTACCCGGCTAAAGTGGGGGATTTCGCCAATATCCCGGATATGGGAAGGCTGGAAGATGCCGGTTGTGAGTCAGACCGGATGCTATATCTTGCTGATCCACCCATGCAAGGTGAGGATGTGGCGGAACTGCAGCGGGGCCTTTGGCAGTTACGCATCTTCCCAGGACAGATCTCTCAGAAGTTTGATCGGGAGACGATGCAGGCGGTACTCGATTTCCAGCGCCAGCAAGGATTACGTGCTGATGGGGTGGTAGGTCCCGAGACATGGCAGTCTTTGGCAGACAATTTCCCTGTGCCGGCAGTGGATACCTCCCAGCCGGTGCCTGAGGGCGAGCGGGAGATAGTCATTGATGTGGCTCGCCGCCAACTAATCGTCTACATTGATGGTGTTGAATACCAAAAATTCCCTGTAGCGGTGGGGCTTAGCAAAACACCTAGCCCTATCGGGGAGTTTCGGATCGTCCATAAGAGCATGAACTGGGGGGGAGGGTTTGGTAGCCGTTGGCTTGGGTTAAACGTCCCCTGGGGTATCTACGGTATCCATGGCACCAATAAACCATGGTCTATTGGTACCCAGGCTAGTGGTGGTTGTATTCGGATGTTTAACCGCCATGTGGAGCAGCTCTTTAGGATTATCCCCGAGGGAACTCTAGTGAGAATGGTGGGACGTTCCTCGGATCCAGTAACTAGACAGCTAAAGCCGGGTAGCTCTGGTCAAGATGTAATCACCCTACAACTGGCCTTAAGAGAAAATGGGTATGACGCAGGGATCGCTGATGGTCGATATGGAGAGCAAACGGCGGCAGCGATAAAGAGGCTGCAGGAGCGATATGGTCTAGTGCCAGATGGCCTTGGTTGGCCTGATGTCTATTTGCTCTTGGGGGTGAGATAGGTTGCAACACCGAAGAATCCCAATTGCCTTAAGCATAGTGATCCTAGCGGTCCTGGGACTAGGTGGCTGGCAATGGTGGCAATGGCTGCACCCCCATATTGCCCTAGATCCCCAGGCAAAAATCAACATGGAGCGGACATATCTAATCGATGTATGGGTAGAAATGGATGATAGTATAGTAGACCCTCCCAGTTTGGATGACCAATTTTGGTCTGATCTCGTGGCTGAATTCCAATCGATTTACCCCAATGTGCATATCTCCCTTGTGAAAGTGGCAAAGGCGGATCTGGACCAAAGGATGCAAGACGCCTTGGCTAAAGGGCGCCCACCCCATATTCTAGTGGCAAGTAGTAAGTGGTTTCGTCTTTGGTCAGATCTGCAGCTACCAATTGACCGATTCATGTCAGAGACTGAGCGACAGCAGGTGTTTCCCTTCGCCCTGGCTAGGGTGATGGTAGGGGAGAATTTGATGGCATGGCCTTGCCAGATTCAGCCCAATTTGTGGGCCGGGAGTCGGCCCAGGCTAAAACAGTTAGCCGGTGAGGAGGCATTGCTCCACGCTGTCTTGGGAGAGGGCGGGAACTGGTTCTTGGATGATTGGCAGAATCTAAGGGATAGACTAAAACCGCTGAGGGATTTACGCCAGTATCCCATTGCCCACCAACAAGGAGCCTCCGAGACTCTGCTGGATGTGTTGGTGGCCGCCAGCCAAGGGGTAGTGGGACAAAATGGTGAGCTTCTACTTAGAGCCGAGCTAGTTGGCAAAGTACTGAATGAGTGGCAGATGATGCAAAGTGAAAAATTTATGTTATTGACACAGGGCTCCTTGTTGACTGACTTTCTCTCCGGCAAGAGGGCCATGATTGGGCCTGTGGGGCTTTGGTTCTGGTCTTTGGGTGAAAAGGCCAAAAAGAGGGCCAATTGGGCTTTGAAGGTTCCCCAGGATCTAGTGCTTTTACCCGGTCCCGGGTGGAGTGGTAGTGGTGGATATATGTCTGGTAAGATGGTAGACATAGCTGTTTTCCGACACCGTCGATTCCAGGGTCAAGCCCATGCTCGCCTGTCTATGGAATTTGCCAAAGAGCTTAGCCAAAAGCTAGGGCTGGAGATGAGTAGGACTGGATTGGGTATACCTGCCGATCGGGGTGAACTGGACACTTGGCAGTCCCTAGTAGGTTGGACTCCCCAGCAGAGGGCGAACCTGGAAGAAGTACTGGGGCTTTCGTCAGGCCTTCCCCCGTTGACCCCCAAGTGGCATGAAGCACGTCGTCAGTTGATATATCGGATCCTTAAGCAGGGCCTAGATGATTTTGTCAATGGGAAAGCAGGATTAGAGATAGCTGATCGATTAGAGACAGATATGCGACTTTTTCTAGAAGCCATTCGGACACCACCACCGAAGGGAAAACGGAGCCAAACGAGAATTAGTCCATAGATAGAAGGCTACCTTGAAATAGCAGGTGATTAACTTATGACAAGGCTTTTTGGAACTGATGGTGTGCGAGGGGTGGCTAACCAAGAGCTGACACCAGAGCTGGCTTATGCCTTGGGGCGTTATGGTGCGTCTGTGCTCCTTAAGGAAGACACAGGGACACGCCCTCAAGTCTTGGTAGGCCGCGATACCCGCATTTCGGGGCAGATGTTAGAGGCGGCCTTGACAGCTGGCCTAACTTCAGTGGGGGCAGATGTCATTCAAGCAGGGATTCTACCCACCCCCGCTGTAGCATATCTGACCAGAGCGTGGCAGGTGGATGCAGGTGTGATGATTTCAGCTTCCCATAACCCGGTAGCTGATAATGGTATCAAATTCTTCTCCCGAGATGGATTCAAGCTACTGGACAGCATCGAAGATGAGATTCAGACTGTTATTGAGAGTAAGGCTCCTTCTGGGAAGCTATCACTCTTGCCAACTGATGGATTGCCTCGGCCCGTGGGGAAAGATGTAGGTAGAGTTCAGGTTCGCACTGATTGCCTAGATACTTATGTGGACTTTTTGAAAAGTACTGTAACTACCGATCTTTCAGGGATTCGGGTAGTGGTGGATTGTGGTCACGGCGCAGCCCATAAAGTGACACCCCGCATCTTAAGAGAGCTAGGGGCAACTGTAATCAGCTTATATGACGAGCCCGATGGCACCAATATTAATGTTGGTTGTGGTTCCACACACCCCCAGGCCGCTCAGGCCGCGGTGAAGGAGCACAAGGCCGATATTGGGCTAGCCCATGATGGTGATGCTGATCGCGTCATCGCCATCGATGAACAGGGAAACATTATCGATGGTGATTATATACTGGTGATCTGTGGCTTGCATCTGCTCAAGCAAGAGCGATTGCACCACAACCGTATGGCAGTCACTGTTTATAGCAACCTTGGAGTCAGGGCTGCCCTACAGGCCGCCGGTGGTGATGTTGTAGTTACGGCCAATGGTGATCGCTACGTGCTGGAAGCTATGCAAAACCAAGGGCTCAATTTGGGTGGCGAGCAGTCTGGCCATATCATCTTTCTAGATCATAATACGACGGGGGATGGAGTGCTTACTGCCCTGCAGCTTCTCAGTGTCGTGAAAGAGCGGGGATTGTCTCTGTCTGTCTTGGCGAAGCAACTAGAGAAATATCCACAGGTCTTGCGTAATGTTCCGGTGACCGATAAGCGCGGCTGGGAGGAAAATCCAAGGATAAAAGAGGCAATTGCCAGTGCCACCGAGCTTTTAGGTGATCAAGGTCGCATCTTTGTGCGGGCTTCCGGTACAGAGCCTGTGATCCGAGTGATGGCAGAAGGGCCTTCACCTGATATAGTGGGTCAAGTGGTGAGCAAGGTTGCCAAGACCATCCAGGCAGAGCTAGGTGAATAAATGGGTAAGATGGAGGCAGATTGGTTGATCTATGGTACCGGTATCGATATTATCGAGATTGAGCGGGTGGCCCAGGTGTGGCAAAGACAGGGCCAGCGTTTCTTGGATCGGGTTTATAGTTCCTATGAGCAGGAGCGCTGCCTAAGAGGGGCTCCCCGGGCTCAGTGGGAAAGGCTAGCTGCTCGCTTCGCCGCCAAGGAAGCGGTGATGAAGGCCTTAGGTACTGGCTGGCGGCAGGGAGTTCGCTGGCGTGATATCGAAATCCGCCACAAACAGTCAGGCAAACCCTTTGTTCGCCTTCTAGGAACTACCCGAGAACTGGCGGAGGCTAGAGGAATCGGGGTGATCCATATCTCTCTTTCCCATAGTCGGCTCTATGCTGTAGCAAATGCTATAGCCTTATCCAAAAGAGAGGATGGTATTGGGGAGCGGGGTGAGAGCGAATGAGACTTTTGACGGCGGCCCAGATGCGAGCAGTCGATACTCATGTGATAGAGAATGTGGGTATCCCCGGAATGATCCTTATGGAGAATGCCGGACGACAGGTGGCAGAAGTTGCTGCCACTTTTTTGGAGGCAGGCAAAGGCCGGAAGGTATCGATTCTGACGGGAAAAGGTAACAATGGAGGGGACGGGCTAGTAGCTGCCCGCTACTTGCATAATCTAGGATACAGAGTACGGGTTTTTCTCTTGGCTAGGTCCCGGGAGTTTACGGCGGATACATTAGCCAATTACCAGATCTGTGGACAGTTAGGGATCGATCTACAAGAAGTGGATGAAAAGTATCTCCCTAAGCTGCGTTTTTGTCTCTCCTTAACTGACCTCATCATCGATGCTTGTCTTGGTACTGGGATCAAGGGACCTCCTCAGGGCATAGTGGATCAGGTTATCAAACTGGTAAATGATCTGGAAAAACCGGTACTTGCCGTAGATGTGCCTTCGGGGGTGGATGCTACTACCGGTGAGGTTTTGGGTAGCTGTATTCGGGCAGCAATGACCGTTACTCTGGCTGCCCCCAAAACAGGCCTCTTTGCCTACCCCGGGGCAGGGTATGTAGGCAAGCTCTATGTGGCAAATATCGGGATCCCTCCCTACGTTCTGGACATGGCAAGCCAAGGTGCTCTACTGGAGGCGCCCCTTGTGAAGAGGTTTCTACCAGAAAGGCCTCCCTCCGGTCACAAAGGAACCTTTGGTCATGTCCTAATTCTAGCTGGCTCAGTGGGGATGACCGGTGCCGCTACCCTTGCGGCCAAGTCCGCACTTCGTAGTGGGGCTGGTCTGGTTTCGCTGGGTATTCCCACCAGCCTAAATGATATTCTGGAAGTAAAACTGACGGAAGCGATGACCATACCCCTGCCAGAGACACAGAACCGCAGTCTCAGTATCGAAGCTTTACCTATGATCCAGGCAAGAGTCCGGCATATGGATGCATTGATTCTCGGCCCGGGACTCTCCCAGGATCCATCTACCGGGCAGCTTGTGGAGACTTTGCTTCAGGATGTATCATGTCCGGTGGTTCTAGATGCCGATGGGTTGAATCTCGTGGCTAGACTCGGTGTTCTGGAAAAAAGAACCAATGCGAGTTGCCCTTTGGTGATTACCCCTCATCCCGGCGAGATGGCCCGTTTGTTAGGGTGTTCCATCCAGGAGGTAGAGGCTGACCGTGTGGCGGCAGCACAGAATGCCGCTGAGTTGTATAGGTGTACAGTAGTCCTTAAAGGAGCCGGAACTATTGTGGCTGCCCCCGAAGGCGATTTTTGGATCAATACCACCGGCAATGTCGGTATGGCCACCGGCGGTACAGGTGATGTACTAAGCGGGATCATCGGTGCACTCTTGGCGGCAGGGGCGCCCCTTGAAAAGGCGGCGGGGATTGGGGTATATATCCACGGTCTTGCCGGTGACTTAGCCCTACAGGCAAGGGATGAGATCTCACTTATAGCTGGGGATCTGATTGAAGCACTGCCACAGGCTTGGCAGGCAATCAAACAGGAAGAAGTGAAGGAGAGTTGGAGTTACCTAGTGTAGAGTCAGCTGTGGCTGCGTTATCTAGTGGGCCACACCGCCCTGTTTGGGTGGAGGTGGATCTGGATGGGATTAGCCATAACGTTCAGGCCATTAAACAACAGTTATCCCCTGCCACGGCTCTCATGGTGGTAGTCAAAGCCAATGGGTATGGCCATGGTGCAGTACCAGTGGCTAAGGCTGCCCTCCATCATGGAGCCGAGTGGCTTGGGGTTGCCATAGTCGAAGAAGGGATTAACCTTAGGCAGGCAGGGATCACGGCACCAATTTTGATTCTAGGGGCCTCGCCTGAGTGGCAGGCCTCTTTGGTAATTGAGAATGACTTGCGGGCGACTGTGTGTACGTGGGAGTCAGCCAAGGCGCTATCGGACGCAGCTAAGCGGCGGGGGGTCACCGCCCATGTCCACGTCAAACTAGACACGGGCATGGGCCGCCTAGGGATCTTACCAGCCCAGGCTATCGAGTTCATAACTAGGCTTAAGGCATTGCCCAACCTGGAAGTTGAAGGGGTTTTCTCTCATTTTGCCACAGCCGATGATCCGGATGAAACGTATGCAAATAAGCAGTTTCATGTTTTCCAGAAAGTGCTACACAAGTTGGAGGCAGCTGGTATTTCTATTCCAATCAAGCATATGGCCAACACCGCCGCGGCCTTTGCCTTACCCAATACACAGCTTTCTCTGGTGAGAAGCGGGATCGCGGTCTATGGTTTGAAAGCCGTACCAAACGGGCCCCATAGTCTGCACTTAGTGCCGGCGCTAGAGCTAAAGGCGGCGGCTAGCTACGTGCATCGTGTACCGGCAGACACTGGGATTAGCTATGGGGTGGAGTACATTACAGCAAAGGATACCAATATAGTTACACTGCCGGTAGGGTATGCTGATGGCTATTCCCGGCTACTTAGTGGTAAGGGCGAGGTATTACTCCAGGGAAAGCGCTATCCGATAGTCGGCAATATCTGTATGGATCAGTGTATGGTGGACGTAAGTGATGCGCAGATCGCCATCGGAGAAGAGGCAGTCCTCTTAGGCAAACAAGGTGATGAGGAGATCAGCTCCGATGAGCTTGGGGCAAAGATGGGCACCATTCATTACGAGATCATTTGTATGATCGGTGGCCGAGTTCCCCGGGTTTATATAGGTGAAGAAGCGAAGCGGCAGGGATTCTTGCCTGGGCAGATCCATCATATTTAGACATGGCTCCTTTTTGTTTTGGTAAGATGACCTATGTTTGTGGCTCATATTTCAAACAGAAGTCACATACTGTGGTGAACAGGGGAGGAGATGCCATGCTAAATGAATGGTGGAGAGCGAAAAGGGCGCAGCCAGCAAACCAAATAGTCTTAACTTGGCGGGAGACTAGAGAGTTTGTCGTCTGGAGTTTGCTGATTGCGGTTTTCAGTATGATGCTTGTCCCATATGCAGCCACCGCGGCCGGTGGGAGCCACGTGCTTTTTAGCATGGAAGATCGGGCCGGAGACGATTATGGTCATGGTAGTCTGACCTATCCCTTGCATAAAGTATTTGAACCGGGATTGTTTGATCTAAGGCGGGTTCATATTTGGCATGATGATGACAACTTGTACTTCGATGTCTCCTTTGGCCGGGTGACCAACCCCTGGAATGCTCCCGAAGGCTTTTTCCATCAGCTAATCGATATCTATATTGATGCAGAGCCTGGAGGACATACAACGCCGGTGGCTCCAGGACCCGGGGTGCAGTTTTCCCCTGATGCCGGTTGGGAATACCGCCTCCGAATCCAACCTTGGGGTCATTCCCAATGGCTAGATGGCCGCTTGATTCCAGGGAAGGTCTATCCCATCAAGGCCCTGGTGTTGCCGGATGGTAAGACCATTCGGGCAGAGGTTCCTCTAGCCACGGCTGGATCGCCCCACAAGGGGTGGCGCTACTATGTACTGGTAGGAGGATTTGATACCTTTGGGCCTGATCATTACCGCTCAGTTAAGGAGACTGCAACCCAGTGGTGTTTTGGTGGTGGCTTCTCAGGGGGGCCGCAGGTTATTGATCTTCTAGACGGGGGTGCAGGCAAGAGAAACCAGAAAGCACAACTAGCAACCAAAGGTGCTGATGATGAACTGCCTGTGCTCTTGCCGGTGGGTCCCGGAATATCTTTGCCCTTTACTTGGGGCCACCTTTTGGCCAGCTTGGTTGTGCTGGGCGTTTTGGGTGGTATCTTTGTAGCTTTATCCCGCCAGGTGCCACCGGGTCAGGCCGGGTAATTCCACACCACCTAGAAGAAGGGTCTAGAGGGGATTTGCGGCTAATCGGAAGTGTACTTACTTCCGGTTTGGACGTTCTAATTTGTGGACTTTTGATCTGTGGACAGGGGGGGGATACCATGGAGTTACCTAGTTCAGCGAAGGTAGACAAGCCCTCTTGTATGCGGCAAGTAGGGGGATTTTGTATAGCCGACTCCAGCTCAGTTTGGCAAGAGGTAGTAGATAGTCTCGCCATAAGTGTCTTGGCGGCAGAAGGAAGTAGCTGGCTTCGGCGAGCTAAGGCGGCTTTCCTTTCTGTGTTGCGTCATCCCCTGTGGCGAAGGCTGATCCCTAAGAAAGAGGGAGCGCCTATCGCCATGGGCAGCCAGATAGATGTGGCATTTCAGGGAAGATATGGCAAATGGATTGCTTTCGATCTCAAGCAGGATCTTGTCATTAGAAGAATCGCAACCAAAGAACTGTATGATCGGGAGGTTTGGATCCGAAGCCTACCTGTAGTAGAAACCCTAAGTCCGGATATCATGTCATGGGATGACGAGAGCTTTACATATTGTGAGCAATATGTGCGGGGACGTCCTGTCCAATTGCATGATCTCGATGAAGGGCTGACGGTATTGCGTAATCTGTGGCCAAGCTTAGGAGCAGTCTATGAAGTAAAGACTAGTAAAGCCCCACTCAAGTTACCTTCCCCTAGGGAGAATGAAACACTTTTTCGTGTTGTCTACCGAGCGGGCCTTGCAGAAGCCTTCGAGAAAGTGCAAGGACGGGAGGTGAAGCAAGGCCTTGTGCATGGAGACCTTAAGCACCCTAATGTGATCGTTAGGGGAGATGAGGTATATGTTATAGATTGGGGGGAGCAGTTTTTCCTGGCACCACCCCTTTTTGATCTATTGTATTACCTGTATTGGCATACCCGTAGCTTTGCACCAGAAATAGTGGTCAACAGAGCCTTGTGTAACCCTCAATGGATCGAGGACGGCCTACCAGGTAGTTTGGAGCCAGCAGCGGTGAAGGCTAGTCTTTGCGTGTTTGCCGCGGAGATGGTGTCCCGGACCAAAGAAGAAAGAAGGCAAGAGTATCATCTAAAAAAGCTAGTCAGTTTCCTTGAGGTAGTCGCCACGCAGCTGGAGGCCATATCCTAGAGGCCAAGTGTAGTTTTGTGCATAGTGCATAGGGACAGATGCTCCAGGCAAGACTACACATGTCCTTTATTGCCAAGCCAGGTAGTATCTCGAAACATACTACCTGTGGTATAGGGACAAATAGAAACAACTGCTTGGAGGCGGTCTTGTGAGGATTCTCATGCTGTCCTGGGAGTATCCCCCTCAGGTGGTGGGGGGATTGGGTCGGCACGTGGCAGATTTATCAGAGGCATTAGTGAAGCTCGGTGAAGAGGTGCATGTATTGACTCAAGATGCCCCTGGTGCTCCTTTGCTGGAGAACGTGAACGGGGTGCATGTCCACCGGCTGAAAATGTATGGCCCTGCCGGTCGGGACTTTGTCGAATCGGCCACCCACCTCAATTTGAACATGCTAGAAGTAGTGCTAGGACTGGTGCGCCAAGGCTATACTTTTGACCTTATTCACAGTCACGACTGGTTGGCGGCCTATGCCGGTAAGGCTCTAAAACATGGTCTTCTGCGTCCGCTGGTTGCCACCATCCATGCAACAGAGTTTGGACGCAACCATGGACTGCATAATGATTTGCAGCGGCAGATCAGCAATTTGGAATGGTGGCTTACCTATGAAGCTTGGAAAGTGATCTGCTGCAGTCAGTATATGAAGGGCGAGATCCAGTACATCTTCCAAGTGCCTACCGATAAGATACGGATGATACCAAATGCTGTTAAGGCATCAGATTTCGCCATCCGAGACGCTTTTGATCGCTTGATATTTCGCAGGCGCTACGCGGCAGACAATGAACGAATCATCTACTATGTTGGCCGGTTGGTTCATGAAAAGGGTGTTGACACCCTAATTGAAGCTGTTCCCCGGGTTTTGGCCAGGTTCCCCCAGGCCAAATTCGTTATTGCAGGCAAAGGACCGGCGGAGTTTGCTCTAAGGGAACGGGCCCACCGGCTTGGAGTTAGCCAGAGGATATATTTTGCCGGGTTTGTCGATGACCTAACCCGTAACCGCTTATATGCCTGTAGTGATGTGGCGGTGGTTCCCAGCCTTTATGAGCCCTTCGGCATTGTGGCATTGGAGGCTATGGCCGCGGGAGTACCGGTTGTCGTCTCTGATACCGGTGGTCTCTCAGAGGTGGTTCGCCATGCCGAAAATGGCCTTAGGGCCTATCCGGGTAATCCCGAGTCACTAGCTGACAATATCCTTGCCTATCTGAAGTCTCCTCGGTATGCTGGATATATTGAGGAACAGGCGGCTAGGGAAGTGCGGGAGAAATACAACTGGTCTCTAGTTGCCCGCAAGACTTTGGAAGTCTATGAAGCAGTGCTGGACGAATTTGAAGCGAGTCCCTGGGCAAAGTTGGGCCGGTTTCCTGTCGATGGTATTTTGGCTCAGACTCGACTGACAACTCCAGGTGCCCAGACGCGCTATCAAGAAACCGGTTCTGCTGCCTACTTGCAGCGGGATCTGTGGGAAGAAAATCGTCAGTCAGTCGGTAATCGCTATTTACACCCCGGAGCGGAGTCCTTGGGAGTTTCGGGAAAAACCAGCCGGAGTCAGGCCGGCCCGGATGAGCACCTAAAGGATGTAAGGGAGGGTAGCTTGTCATGAAGGCTGTGATTATGGCTGGTGGGCAGGGTAGTCGGCTAAGACCTTTGACTTGTGATCTCCCCAAACCAATGGTGCCGGTGGCCAACCGTCCAATGATGGAGTATATTGTCGGGTTGCTTTGTCATCATGGTCTTAGGGATATTGCCGTAACCACCTGCTATCTGCCAGAGGAAATTGAGGACTATTTCGGTGATGGGGCGGCATGGGGTGCTAAGCTGCGATACTTTATCGAGGATCAGCCTCTAGGTACAGCTGGGAGCGTAAAAAACGCGTCTGGCTACCTAGATGAGACCTTCCTTGTGATCTCAGGTGATTGCTTGACTGATTTTGACCTACACGGGGCTATAGGTTTCCATCGAGAAAAGGGGGCGTTGGCCACTCTAGTTCTGACTCGGGTTACCTCACCTTTGGAGTACGGAGTAGTCTTTACCAATCAAGCTGGCGAGATCGAACGCTTTTTAGAGAAGCCTAGCTGGGGTGAAGTCTTCAGTGATACGGTCAATACTGGCATCTATATTCTAGAACCTGAGGTACTAGCCATGATTCCCCCTGGTGCCAGATTTGATTTTAGCCGTGACCTATTTCCCCAGCTGTTGGAAAATGAGCAGCCATTATATGGTTATGTTGCCGATGGCTATTGGTCAGATATCGGTAACCTTGAGCAGTACGTCGAGTCCCACCTAGATCTTCTGGCCGGAAAGGTAAGGGCGGCCCTACCAGGGAGCATGGATGCCAATAATTCCGGGATCTGGATGGGAAAAGGGGTCTGGGTTCATCCAGAGGCGATCCTAGAGCCACCGGTGGTTTTAGGCAAGATGTGTCGCGTAGAAAAGGGAGCAGTAATAGGTCCTTATAGCATATTGGGCCCTGGCACAGTTATTGGTGCATCTAGCTCTATCCGCCGATCTATCTTATGGAAGAATGTGCATGTAGGGACAGGGGCAGAGATCAGGGGAGCGGTGCTTTGTGATCAGGTGGTGGCTAGAGGCAAAGCCAGGGTATTTGAAGGTGTGGTTGTCGGTCACCGAAGTACCTTGGGCGCATCTAGCACCATCCGCCCCGGGGTCAAGATTTGGCCTCACAAAGTAGTGGATCGCAATTCTATAGTAAATCATGATGTAGTATGGGCTGGTACCTGTTCCCGGGTACTCTTTGGCAACACCGGTATTACTGGCCTGGCAAATCTGGAGATTAGTCCAGAGTTTGCCACCAGGGTAGGGACGAGTCTTGGGGCATTACAGGAAGCCCGCCAAAGTGTTTTGGTGGCCGCGGATGGTTGGGGTGCATCCCGGATGGTGAAACGGGCACTTACAGCTGGCATCCTCTCCAGTGGGGCAAATGCGGTGGATATTGGCTCAACCACTCTGCCGGTGGCCCGGTTCACTACGGTGTTGACTGCCTCTGTTGCCGGTGTCTATGTGCGTCAGGGACGCCAATTGCCCGATCATGTGGAGATTCAGATTCTAGATGGGGCAGGCTTCCCCTTTAGTCGCAGCCAGGAGCGGGCAATTGAAAACCACTTTTCCAGAGGTGATTTTCGCCGGGTGGAAGGTGGGGAAGTGGGTAAGACCCAATTTGCCGCGGGAGCGAATCAAGCATATCTAAAGGCTTTAGGCCAAAAGTATGGCCAGAGCCTACTGGGCAGTCGGCAACTAGCGGTGGTAGTTGGTTATACATCATCGGCCCTAAGAAGTCTCTTGCCGGCGCTATTAGGTCAGCTTGGGTGCCGGGTGATTGATCTTGATCTAGATAGGAAACCGGGTGCCACACCCAATTCTGTCATGTATCAACGGGGTCTTTACATAGACAAGTTAGCAGAGGCAGTGGTGGAAAACCGGGGAGCTTTGGGATTGTTGGTAGATGGTAGTGGTGAAACAGCCGTTATTCTTGATGATCAAGGTAAGGCGGTGCCTGAAAATAGCCATTGGCCCCTAATTACCTGGGCTTTGGCTGTGTCTGGTAAAGATGGAGGTGGGTTCTGGGCAGTCCCTACGACAGCCTCTAGAACGGTTGATCATCTTGCTACGAAATATGACCGAAAAGTACTGCGCACTCCCAACAACACCCGAGCGGTACTTCAGGCGGTAGGCGGCAAAGCCAAGGAAGATCACACCTTGCTTCACCCGGCCTTTGATGCCCTTTCTTTTGTGGCGGCCCTGCTTGGGCTCATTGCCCGGGAGCGACAATACCTTTCCAGTTTGACCATGGCTTTGCCTACTTCAGGTAGACGGCAGGTAGAAGTGCCTTGCACTTGGCAGGCAAAAGGTAGAGTCATGCACTCATTGCTAGAGAGTACAGTAAATCACCAACGGGATCTTGTCGATGGGATCAAGGTCTTTCATGACGAAGGGTGGGCTTTGGTCTTGCCGGACGGGGAAGACCCACTAATACGGGTTTACGCGGAAGCTGGTACAGAGGAAGAAGCTGATGCTTTGACTCAAATCTATATGAGCCAGATCAGTGATATCACGAACATCTAACATTCTCCCACGGCTTGGGCCACATTGGCCCTTTTTATCTCGCCTGCATAGATTCGAAAATCCAGCCAGGGAAAGATATTGTGCTCCTCTTCCTGCTCCTTAAGCCACCGAATATCAATGCGGTTTTCTGTAATCTGATGATAAAGCTCGATGAAATTGGAGATGTGCTCCCGGGTGCGGCGCTGGGCGTATTCCACCATGGTGCCGGTCTTCATGATAAAGGCCCAATCACTAGCTTGTGCCAAGAGCAGTTCCCTGGCGGCTTGGTTTAATGCCCTTTCTAGATGGCCATCGGCGTGCCTGTATCGGTTGGCCAATTGCACCATTCTGTCTGCCGCCCTATGTAGGTGCCGATAAATCCAATCATTACTGCCATCTAGCCACACCTCATGATATCCGCCATTTCCCCAGCTTGACTCAGAGGGCATACTGATCTGGTTTGAAGGGTATTGTTGCAGGTATTCGGTGGGTGTGATCATGGCAAACACCTCTTGATCGTAGGCGGCTTTTCTAAACAAGTAATCTAGCCATTGGGGTCCTTCGTACCACCAATGACCAAAGAGTTCCGCATCATAGGGAGCGATGATAAGGGGAGGTCGATCCATCCTGGCTGCAAGAAACTGAGCCTGCAGTTCCCGGTTAAACATGAAATTCCCCGCATGTTCTGCCGCCCGGATCTGGGCGATGCCAGGATCATAGATCTCCTTATGATTGCCCTTGCCACTGATTCTATAATACTTAATCCCAGTGAATCCTCGGATGCCGGCTATCAGGTATGGCTTGATGTAATCATAATCTAGGTCAAAGCCGATATCCCGGTAAAAATCCCTATAGAAGAAGTCTCCTGGATATCCTTCGGAAGCGCTCCAGACTTGCTTAGAGGACTCCCAGTCCCTACCAAAGGCTGCCACCATTGCCGGTGTATAGATGGGTGCGTAGACCGAGTAGCGGGGGCGTGGCTGGGCGTGGATAATGCCATGGGAATCTGTAATCACATAGCGAATCCCGTATGCCCCGAGGATTTCATCTATGCCGGGGGTGAAGGCACACTCTGGCAGCCAAAAACCGCTGGGTTCTTTGGCAAAGAAGTGCCGATAAGTCTCAACTCCTAGGGCAATCTGTGCTTCTACAGCCTTTGGGTTGATGTAAAGAAGCGGCAAATAGCCATGGGTGGCTGCAGAAGCGATAATCTCCAGGGAGCCGGTCTTCTCCAATGCAATAAAGCGATCCAGTAAGCGATAATGGCAATCCTCAAAAGTCTGCCGAGCTCTTTGAAACTGCCGAAGGTACTGAACTGCCATGGTTTGGAGCCCCGGCATAAAGCGGGTGCGCTGCACTTCTTTTTCCGCTAGTTCACAAAGCTTCGTAATGTGTCGGTGATACCGTTCCTGTAGGAACCCATCGGCCAGCATCGATGCCAAGGTCGGTGTGATGGACATAGTCAATCGAAACGGCACATTATCTCTAAGCAGCCCATCCATCACTTCGATGATGGGGATATAAGTCTCTGTTATGGCCTCCATCAGCCATAGCTCTTCCAGGCACTCCGGTGTTTTTGGGTGGCGCACATAAGGAAGATGAGCATGGAGGACAATCGATACATAGCCGACCTTAGACAAGTGTATGCTCCTTTCAGGATTGCCTTTCTGAACTTCTTGTTTGTCTAGTGACTAGAAGTGCAATAGACCGTTCCTTTTGATCCGGGGAAATCGCTTTCACCGGCAACGAAATGATGCCATCAGGTAAGGCAAACCGCAAGGTGAAGTTCCCGCCTGGATCTACGTTAATGGTCTCATCACCTATAGTTACCACACTACCAGGAGTAGTTTGGCCGTAGAGAATCACCTCTGTTTGCACCTCTAGAAAGAAGGGGGCTTCATATGTAACTTGACCCGGGGCTTCTTCTATGGGCCTTGCAGCTTGAAAACTCGCACCCATAGGGCTAAAGATGCCGGGGCTGGTGGGATAGCCCCCCAAGGCAGCAAGATGGCTCTCTCGGCGTCTTTGCCATTCCATGGGGCTATGGCCCGGTTCTGGGTGCTGGGAAAGCCAATAGAATTCCTCTACAGTCAGCCATTTTTCGTCGACCAACGGACTCGTGGTTCCCCTGGGTGTGGCAATGATATTGGATCGGGTGATCTCCCGGAAGACCCCATGGGGTGTACGGATGCCAATACCTACTTGAAAGGAGCCTCCCAGTTTACCGGTATGAATGTGCCATGCTCGGCTATACGGTTGGACAGTCACATCGAAATGCCCCAAGGGCCTTTTACTACTTGGGTCCAAATCATATACCCGAAGCATGATCTGGCACTGGTCATCCCTGAGCGTTTGCCGAGCGTGGGCCCAAGCCTTTGGTGTGATCTCCCAATAGGCATAAACCCAAGTTGGATCCCGTGCCATAAGTATAATATAGTCTTCCCCATACCCACTTGGTAGTTCCCGATGTGATACGGGACATGCAGGCGTGGGCGAGGTCTCATGCATGAGATGATCTGGCCAGATATCACTTAAGGGAGGACCAATTGTCTCCATGCCTGCTGCAGGTGTTTCGGCAGCGTTTCCTCCTTGAGGAGATCGTCCCTCCATGGCTAGTTCCCTCAATGATGGCACCTCCTGCCCATCCGACAACCGGCGGGTGTGAATACTTTCTTAAGTATTTGCCGGCAAGCAGGCATTTATGCGCCTCGATGCAGGATGGGTCGGATTAGCTTAGGACAAAATGGGTGACTATGTCAGCCCACTAGGTGAATATGCTCAGCCACAAGGTGGAAGAACTGGGCAAACAAGGTGATTACGGTGCATAGAAGCGGTTATGACTAGAAGGAAATAACTACTAAACTGGCGAAACGACAAGAAGGTGAGGGGGGGTTGTTAACATGTCCAAGGGAAGCATAATGATCACCAATGGACAGCTTGTTACTCCGTTTCAAGTGACCGAAGGGACTTTGGTCATCGAAGAGGGGATAATCACTTATGTAGGGCCTTTTGATGGTGCTCCCCGCGGCGTTTGGCCAGCATGGGATGCCCAGGGAGCCTATGTAACACCGGGACTCATCGACATCCACGTACATGGTGGGGGCGGTGGGGATGCTATGGACGGTGCAGTGACAGCCTTAGAGCACATGGGTCGGACATTTGCCCGCTTTGGGACCACTGGGTTCTTGCCCAGCACCGTTACCGCAAGTCACCAGGAAATACTAAAGGCAGTTGGTAGTGCAAAACAGGCCGCGGAGCAAGGAACCGGTGGTGCCCAAGTGCTTGGCGTGCACCTGGAAGGACCATATATTAATACTCTTAAAAAAGGTGCCCAAAATCCAGCACACGTTCGGCCGCCATCCCTCGGAGAGTTGGAGGAGATCTGGCAAAAGATCGGCCCCTTGCTAAGGCTTGTGACTTTGGCCCCGGAGATAGAGGGGGCCCCGGCGGCGATTAGGCAGCTAAGATCCTGGGGTGTTACCGTATCTATTGGTCATTCTGATGCTTCATATGACGAGGCCATGACAGCCCACCTCTGGGGGGCGAGTCACATTTGCCACACCTTTAATGGGATGCGGGGACTTCATCAAAGGGAACCAGGTGTGGTGGGGGCAGCTCTTAGCTGTGAAGGTTTTTCTGCTGAGCTGATTTGTGATGGCATCCACGTCCATCCTGCCGCGATGCAGCTACTCTTGCGTGCCAAAGGTCCGGACAAGATTGTTCTAGTGACTGACACGATGCGGGCTATGGGTCTACCTGAGGGGCAGTACCAGCTAGGGGGGCTGGAGATTGAGGTTGTGGACGGGGCAGCCCGCCTTTCCACTGGAGAGCTGGCTGGTAGTACTTTGTCTATGGGTCAAGCAGTCAAGAACGCAATGGGTATGTTAGGTGCTTCCCTATCTGAGGCTATCCGCATGGCGTCCTTTAACCCGGCCCAAGTCATCAACATGAGCCATCGGAAAGGTAGCCTAACCGTGGGTAAAGATGGCGATGTAGCCATCTTTGATAAGAATCTAGAAACCCTACGAACCATCGTGGCCGGAGAAGTCGTTTATTCCAGAGAATAACCATCACAGTAGTTGCAGTTGCACACTAGAAAGGGCAAGGTGATAGATTTGCAGGTAAAGGTTGTTAAGAACTATGCTGAAATGAGTAAGCTTGCGGCAGATATGGTGGCGGATTTGCTAAAAAGAAAACCCACCAGTGTTTTGGGGCTACCTACTGGCAGTACTCCCATCGGTCTTTATGAAGAGCTGGTAAAAAGGCACCAGGAAGGGCTGGATTTCTCAAAAGTGACCACCTTTAATCTGGATGAATATCAGGGTCTAGCGGCCGATCACCCGGCCAGTTATCATTACTACATGGAGGAGCATCTGTTTAGGCACATCAATGTTCCTCGGGAAAAGATTAATATCCCTGATGGGGCTGCTGCCGATGCCATAGAGGCCTGCCGGATGTATGAAGAAAAGATCGCCGGTGTAGGCGGAATTGATTTGATGATCCTAGGGATTGGCACCAATGGACATATCGGATTTAACGAGCCCAAGACACCCTTTGGTAGCACTACCAATCTGGTGAGTCTAGCCCCGGCCACCATCGAGGCAAATGCTCGGTTTTTCGAAAGGGAGGAAGATGTTCCCCAAAGGGCGCTTTCTATGGGGATTAAGAGCATTATGAACTGCCATAAGATCGTGCTCTTGGCCAATGGTGAGGCTAAGGCTAAGGCTATTGCGGCAGCCATCCAGGGACCTGTGACCGAGGCATTGCCGGCTTCTGTCTTGCAGCTACATCCTGATTGTACTTTCATTGTGGATGAAGCAGCTGCTGGGGATCTTGACAATGAGTAGATCCTCCGGTCCATGGTGAGCACGGAGTTACTTTTTTGGACTAAGGATGGCGCTGGGATTTTGCTAAGGGGCCGCCTTGTGAAGGAGAGTTCTCCCAAAGCACCTGGGAGATTACCTCAGCTAGCTTCTGGGAGTCATGGCGAACCAGATTGGTCATACTAATTACCGGTGCGGTGATAGGGGTCACTCCTAAAGACGCAATGGCATATACGTCTGGCTCTACCGGTATGGCCCCTTCTAGTCGGTAGCGTTCTAGTAGTGTCTCGGGGATGGGGCTTGTGTTGACAATCACATAGTCAATCAAGCCTGGCCCCACATGATCCAGTAGTGCCCGCACATGGTGGGAAGCCTTATAGCCATCGGTTTCGCCAGGTTGGGTCATTACATTACAGATATAGATTTTGGGGGCTTTTGAAGTAACTACAGCATTCCCAATCTCCCGGACGAGAAGATTGGGCAGCACGCTAGTATACAGGCTGCCCGGCCCCAGGATGATGGCGTCGGCGGCATTGATGGCTGCGATGGCCTCTTCCACGGGCTCACAGTTCTCGGGTTCTAGTTGTATGCGGTAAATCGGCTTGCGTGACTGGGGGATAACGCTTTCACCGGTGGTGCTAGAGCCATCAGCATATGTCGCCCTTAGTGTGACAGAAGTCAGGGTTGAGGGCAAAACTCGGCCCCTTACCGCCAGTACCTGGCTTGAGGTGCGAATGGCCTCCTCAAAATCCCCGGTGATATCAGTCATGGCCGCAATGAACAGATTGCCAAAACTGTGGCCCTGTAGTCCTTCACCCCAGTCAAAACGATATTGAAATAGCTGTTCCATCAAAGGTTCAGTATTGGCTAGGGCGACTAAAGTGTTGCGGATATCGCCGGGGGGAGGAATGCCTAGTTCAGAGCGAATGCGGCCAGAACTACCGCCATCATCAGCTACGGTGACAATCGCTGTAATCTTCTCTGTCTCATACTTTAGCCCCCGGAGCAAAGTAGCAAGGCCAGTACCACCTCCGATTACTACCATGGCAGGTTCTTTGTCTAGACCGCGTTTATGGAAAATAATGTCCGCGAGATCCTTCGGATCGGTAGGCAAAAGATCTACCACCAAGGACTTGATCACTTGGCGAAAGCCAATGCCTGCAATAACGAAGCCGACGATGGCTAAGGCAATGCCTGTCTCCTTAACAAGTGGTGTCTTGCCTGGTTGGCCTAGTACCCGCAAGTAGTGGGTGACACTGCGGCCAAAGGCAACCAGGATATCGGGGCCTAGCAGAATGGCGATACCACTACCGGCCAAGGCTGCCCCTAGGATCATCAATAAGATCCAGCGTTTTACCCCCATGCCTGGATAAAGCCATTTGAGTCCTCGTTTCCAAAGACTCTCAGATGTGTTGTTGTAATCCACGGTGTTCCACATTGACTACAAACCCCTGCTGCCTGATGAAGTCGGCAATGTAGTTGGCAATAGCGACTGAGCGGTGGCGCCCTCCTGTACAGCCAATGGCAATGACGAGCTCCTGTTTGCCTTCTTTTACGTATTGGGGAAGCAAGAACTCTACTAGGTCAAGAAGCTTCTGCATGAACCTTTGGGTAACGGACCATTTAAAGACATACTCCTGGACTGGTTCATCATTGCCTGTCAAGGGTGCCAAAGATTCCACATAGTGGGGATTGGGCAAAAACCGAACATCGATGGCTAGATCAGCATCAAGGGGGATACCGTGCTTATAACCAAAGGAAATCACAGAGACCGCCATGGACTTGTGGGTTTTAGTATCAGCGAACAAAATCCCCACCTCTTGTCGTAGTTCCCTGGCAGTTAGTGAACTGGTGTCGATAATTCGATGGGCCCTGCCCCGGAGCTCCTGGAGACGCTGGCGTTCTTGCTGAATACCATCTAGCACACTACCTTCCGGTAGGATAGGATGTCGGCGACGGCTCTCTTTAAAGCGGCGCACCAAAGTCTCGTCGGAAGCTTCTAGAAAGAGGATTTCATAGGAAAAGCCTGTAGCCTCTAGAGCCTCCAGAACCTCGATTAAGTGATCAAAAAAGCCGCGTCCTCGAATATCACAGACAAGGGCAACATGGTTGATTTTGCCCTCTGATTGGATGCAGAGTTCGGCGAACTTCGGGATTAGCGCAGGTGGCAGGTTATCTACACAAAAATAACCCAAATCCTCCAGTATACGTACTGTTTCTGTTTTGCCAGCACCGGAGAGGCCGGTGATCAGCACAAACTTTAGGTTATTCAAGTTAGCCTGCATCCTTTCCCTGTCTGTTTGCTCTTGCTTTATCGTTTCGCTGTTCTTTGCAAAGTCTCCTGCCGGGTGTTTTGAATGGCAGAGGCGGGAATTCCCGCGGTTTCGGCCAGAAGGACGCCCTTAGCCACATCCCCCACTCTATTAGGGCTATGGGCATCACTGTCAATGACAAAGTGGGCTCCGGCTTGGAAGGCGATTTTTAAGTACTCTGCTGTAATATGATCATGACTAGTGTTAATCTCCATATATGTACCCACCTGAGCACAGATTTTCGCCACCTTTTCAGTATCGATGTTCATATGTAGACCTGGATGGGTAAGAATGTCTATGGGGTTTTGGATTAGGGCAGAGCAGATAGCTTGGGTGTTCCAATGGCGCAATTTTCTGGCTAGCCATGTCAAGTGGCGTCCGACTAAGTTCCCCACCATACCAAGACCAAAAACTAGACTCTCCGGGTATACTAAGGGGTGTAGGCCCGCTAACACTAGATCAAATTGACTAAGGGATTCTGGTGGCAGATCCAGACTTCCGTCAATATCGATGATATTGGCTTCTACACCGAGCAGGATCTTTACCTGAGGGAATTGGACCTGGCAGCTCTTGATCTCCTCCTTGATTAGCCGAAAAACATCAAGGTTAGAGACACCTACACCAAAAAGACTACGGGGCCCATGGTCAGTAATGGCGATTGCCTGCAGGCCTCGACTAACCGCTGCTTTGACATTATCTGCCACCGTTCCCCGGCCATGACTATGGCGAGTATGTGTGTGATAATCCCCGTAGATCGGATACACTGTTAGTCCTTTCATCACTTGGTCAGGTGGAAAGTGTCTTTACAACAATAATATGATGCAAAAAAGGGGTTGTGATACCCCATGACGAAGGGCCATGGAAACAGTGAGGGATCCGTATAGCAAAACAACCGAAACCTACACCAGCCAGAAAGGGGGGAGTGGGGTGGTTACCCCACGTTATTATGGGGTTTTCCCGTGCGACGAGAGAGGAATTAGCGCGGATCATACCTGAGCGCAGTTGCTGTCAGTTGGCTGAGCTTGCCGGACTGGCGTTTGTGGATGGAACCATGACACCCCAAGGCTATGATGTTACTGTAGGGCAAGCTGCTGCCGCCAGGACGGTGTATCTACTATTCAAACAGCTTTACCAGCCGTACATGGAGATTAAGGTACGGCATAGAGCTCGGTTTAGTAAGCATAGCATCTACGTGATTCGGATTCCCCAGCAACCTAGCCTCGAGATGATTTGCACCAATCTCCAGAGTGTCCAAAGCCGCTATGCGGAGGGTGATTGGGGCAGGGATTGTTGCCGTAGAGCCTTTCTGCGGGGTGTATACCTAGGGCGGGGCTCTTTGACTAACCCCCGCAAGACCTATCATCTGGAGATAGTGATTGACAGCTTCCAGCAAGCCGCCATCATACAGGGCTGTATGGAAACCTTTGACTTAACTTGTGGTGTAATCAAGCGGAAAAACCATGTTGCTCTTTACCTGAAAGATGGTGAACAGATTGCTAAGCTGCTTACCCTTCTAGGTGGTCACACGGCACTTTTGCGTTTGGAGAGTGTACGGGTGGCTAAAGGTATGCGTAATCAGGTCAATCGCTTAGTCAACTGTGAGACCGCCAATATGGATAAAACGTTAGAGGCTGCTATGCGGCAGATAGAGAACATTAGGCTAATTGAAGAGAAAGCGGGACTTGAGTCACTGCCCAAAGAGCTTAAGGAGATTGCTATGATCAGACTCGAGTATCCCTATGCTAGCCTCAAAGAGCTAGGACAGTCGTTGGATCCCCCCTTGAGCAAATCCGGGGTTAACCATCGCTTCCGGAAGCTGGAAGTATTTGCTGAAGAACTGAGGGAAAGACAGGGGGATAGGGTATAGATGGCAGGCAGGTTATTTTTTGCTGAAGATGGAGGACTTTGCATGGATGGCTAGAATATGATCTAGTGGATAACACATCTCTTTTTTTGCCGATAGTGGGACAGAATACGTTGTGGCGGGACAATATCAGACCCCCAAGCTGGGGGTTCAGGCAGGAAATAATGACCAATATTGATTATGGTAATGGGAGGGCTGCGGGCACTATCCGCGCTTTTTATGGACAACTTAGCAGTTATACGGAGAATTGCTCCGGAGATCGCTGAATTGGTGGAAAAGCGGTATACAATATTACGGAACATCTACTTTGTCCAGCCCGTGGGCAGGCGAGCTTTAGCGGCCCGTTTGCGATTACCGGAACGCACAGTACGTAACGAGGTAGAGCTTCTCAGGGAACAGGGACTTTTGGCCTCTAATCCTGCCGGTATGCAAGTGACTGATGCCGGTGAGCGGATTCTTGGTGATTTGAAAGAATATGTACGGGAACTCCGGGGATTATCTGGTCTAGAGCGCCACCTAGCAAGACTCTTAGGCCTTCAGCAGGTGATCATCGTACCTGGAGATTCTGATGAAGATGAAACCGTCAAGAAAGAGATGGCCAAAGCCACTGCCAAATATCTAAAAGCAGTATTGCAGGATGGAGATGTATTGGCGGTTACTGGAGGGACTACTTTGGCAGAGGTAGCCCGGAGTTTTCCAGCGTCCACCGAAAAACGGGAGATTATGGTGGTGCCAGCTCGGGGTGGCCTTGGTGAAGAAGTGGAGAAACAGGCCAATACAGTGGCTGCCAGTATTGCTGACCGTTTAGGTGGGACCTATCGCCTGCTTCATGTTCCCGATGATGTGGGGGAGGATGTAATTGCTTCTTTATGTGGAGACCCTAAGATTAAGGAAATGCTAGATCTGATCAAGGAAACCGATATGGTGCTCCATGGTATCGGAACTGCTGAAGAAATGGCTAAACGTAGGGGACTTGGTGAAGGGGATCTGCGCCTCTTACGTGATCGAAGGGCGGTGGGTGAGGCTTTCGGCTATTACTTTGATCGCAAGGGGAGCATCGTTTATACAACTACCAGTGTAGGGCTGCGCATGGAGGATTTAGCCAAAATCGATAAGGTCGTAGCCGTAGGGGGAGGCCATACCAAAGCAGAAGCAGCCTTAGCGGTGATGTCCAACCGCTATCAGGATGTGTGTATCACTGATGAAGGTGCTGCCCGGCTGATGCTCACTAGTATTGAGGGAGATGATGGCGACCACCCTGATTTCGAGAGGCTGTAATGGGTCCTAGACCCGTTTATATAAATAAGCGTAACCACAGCTAGAGGAGGATGAGGAAAATGGCAGTTAAAGTAGGGATTAATGGTTTTGGCAGAATCGGACGTTTGGTCTTAAGAGGATGCTTAAATGATCCCGATCTTAAAGTTGTAGCCATCAATGATCTAACTGATGCAAAGACCCTTGCTCATCTTTTCAAGTATGACTCTGTCCATGGTACTTTGGCAGAGGAAGTCCGTTCCGAAGGTGATGAGCTTATCATTGGGGATGAGCGGATTAAGGTGTTTGCCCAAAGAGATCCTGCCCAGCTACCCTGGGGAGACCTAGGAGTAGAGTATGTGGTGGAATCTACTGGTGTTTTCAGAACCAAGGAAAGAGCAATGGCACATATCAATGCCGGTGCCAAAAAGGTAGTAATTACAGCTCCGGCCAAGAATGAGGACATTACCATCGTCATGGGTGTTAACCATAAGGACTATGATTCAGCTACACACCAGGTTGTCTCCAATGCTTCCTGCACAACCAACTGCTTGGCACCAGTGGCTAAGGTCATTGATGATGAGTTTGGCATTAAGAGGGGTCTGATGACCACCGTTCATTCCTATACAAATGATCAGCGTATTCTCGATCTAGAGCATAAGGATCTACGGCGAGCCCGGGCAGCTGCGATGAGTGTCATTCCTACAACCACCGGTGCTGCTGCAGCGGTGGGATTGGTTCTACCCCAGCTCAAGGGCAAGCTAGATGGTTATGCCTTGAGGGTGCCAACACCTGATGTAAGTGTTGTTGACCTTGTCTGTGAGCTGGAGAAAAACACCACTACCGAGGAGCTCAATGCGGCTTTCAAGACCGCTGCGGAAGGTGAACTAAAGGGTATTCTAGGGTACAGTGAGGTGCCTTTGGTCTCTGTGGACTTTACGGGTGATAACCGGTCGTCCATCGTAGATGCCGCTCTCACCAATGTAATGGACGGCAATTTCGCTAAAGTTGTCGCCTGGTATGATAATGAGTGGGGTTACTCCATGAGGGTTGTTGATCTAGTCAAATACATGGCTTCCAAGGCCTGATCTACCTTTACCCCGGTTGGCTAGTGGGCTGACCGGGGGACTTTCTCTTCGTGTCTAGAAAGTCACAATTGGGGGGATTAAGATGAATAAGCGCACCATCAAAGATATTGATGTCAAAGGGAAACGAGTGTTTGTGCGGGTAGACTTCAATGTCCCCATGGATGAGAATCAAAACATCACCGATGACAAACGGATTAGAGCAGCCATGCCCACCATTGAATACTTGCTTCGTCAAGGTGCCCGGGTAATATTGGCATCACATCTTGGCCGACCCAAAGACAAGCCAGAGGATCAGTATCGCATGGATCCGGTAGCACAAAGGCTAGCTGATCTGTTAGGGCAAGAAGTCACCAAAGTGGATGACTGTATAGGTCCTGAAGCAGAGGAAGCAGTAGCTTCCCTTGAAGATGGTGAAGTGCTTCTTTTAGAAAACGTTCGCTTCCATCCGGGAGAAAAGAAGAACGATCCTGACTTTGCCAAGTCCTTGGCCGATCTTGCGGAGATCTATGTCAATGATGCTTTTGGTGCTGCCCACCGTGCCCATGCCTCCACTACCGGTATCGCCAATTACTTACCAGCTGTGGCAGGTTTTCTCCTGCAAAAAGAGATAGAAGTAATGGGCAAGGCCTTGGAGGCTCCTGAACGGCCCTTTGTGGCGATTTTGGGTGGTGCCAAGGTGGCAGATAAGATTGGTGTAATTAGCAACTTACTGGAAAAAGTAGATACACTTATTATCGGTGGCGGTATGGCCTACACGTTTTTTAAGGCTCAAGGCTACGAAATCGGCGGTTCTTTGCTAGATGCCGAGAGCCTGCTTCTGGCCCGAGAGCTGATGGAAACCGCGGAGAAACGGGGTGTCAAGTTCTTGCTCCCGGTGGATGTGGTGATTGCCGAAGCCTTTGCTGCTGATGCAGCCCATGAAGTAGTAGATGCAGACAAGATGCGGGCTGACTGGCTAGGGTTGGATATCGGTCCTCGTACCGTGGAGTTGTTTAGCCAGGAGATCAAGGCCGCCAAGACCGTAGTCTGGAATGGCCCTATGGGTGTTTTTGAAATGCCAGCCTTTGCCGTAGGCACTAAGGCTATCGCCCAGGTTATGGCAGAGAGTAGTGCCGTGACCATTATTGGGGGCGGCGATTCTGCAGCTGCTGTTGAGCAAGCCGGTTTAGCTGATAAAATGTCCCACGTCTCCACGGGCGGAGGTGCATCTTTGGAATTTCTGGAAGGCAAGGCCCTACCAGGTGTTGAAGCTCTAAATGATCGATAACTACCGGAGGCGATAGTGTGAGAGTTCCGATAATAGCAGGCAACTGGAAGATGAACAAGACATCCAAGGAGGCGGCTGTCCTTTGCCGTGACCTGATCCCTCGCCTCGATGTACTAGATGATAGGGAAGTAGTCCTTTGCCCTCCTTTTACAGCTTTGGAAATTGTAGGCGAGGCGATTCGGGGAACCAAGATAGCCTTGGGTGCTCAGAACATGTTTTATGAGGATAATGGGGCATATACCGGGGAGATCTCACCTTTGATGCTCAAGGCAATGGGTGTCAAGTATGTGATTATCGGCCATTCTGAACGGCGACAGTACTTTGGCGAAACCGATGATTTGGTAAATCGCAAAGTAAAGGCAGCTATCAGCCATGGCCTAAAACCCATTGTTTGTGTAGGAGAAACCCTGGAGCAAAGAGAAGCAGGGGTAACAGAAGCATTGGTGAAGAGTCAAGTGAAAAAGGCCTTTGATGGAGTCACCCCCGACGAGGCTACCCAGGTAGTTGTGGCCTATGAACCAATCTGGGCCATTGGCACCGGCAAGACAGCTACTTCAAAGGAGGCAAACCGAGTAATCGGTGTTATTCGGGGCACCATTAATGAGCTTTATGGCAAGACCTCGGCAGAAGCAATTCGTATTCAATATGGTGGAAGTGTCAAACCGAATAACATGGCAGAATTAATGGATGAACCGGAGATCGATGGTGCCTTGGTGGGAGGGGCCAGCCTTGATGCAGAATCATTTGCCCGGATCGCAAGGTATGATGACTAAGGTCAAAAGATCCGGTGCAAAGGAGGATGTATAATGGCAAGGGCAAAACACCCAGTTTGTCTTTTGATCTTGGATGGCTTTGGAATCAATGAGAATCAAGAAGCTAATGCCATTCATCTTGCCAAAACTCCCTATATTGATGGGCTCAAGACGAATTACCCCCATGCACGGCTAGCTGCTTCTGGGGAAGCTGTGGGTCTGATGGAAGGGCAGATGGGTGATTCTAATGTAGGTCATCTGAATATAGGGGCGGGCCGGGTAGTCTACCAGGATGTTGCCCGCATTAGTAAGGCGGTTAGGGAACACACCTTCCATGAAAATGAGTGGCTCATCAAGGCCATGACTACCTGCCGGGACAAAGGCACAGCTTTGCATCTAATGGGTCTACTATCTCCCGGTGGGGTGCATAGCCATAGTGCTCATCTTTATGCACTCCTGGAGATGGCCGTCTCCCTCGGCCTAAAGAAAGTTTTCATTCATGCTTTCCTAGATGGACGGGACGTGCCTCCAGCTAGTGCCCATGAGTATATGAAGGAACTAGAGAGCAAGATACGAGAGCTGGGCGTGGGGCAGGTGGCTACAGTCTCAGGTCGGTATTATGCCATGGATAGAGATAAACGTTGGAACCGTACAGAGAAAGCCTATAATGCTCTAGTCATGGGTGAAGGGCGGCAAGCCAGAAGTGGCATAGAGGCAGTCCAGGAAGCCTATGGCGCTGATGAGACCGATGAGTTCGTTATTCCTACTGTGGTAGTGAATGGCAAGGGGCACCCCATCGGGAAGATTGAAGACGGTGATTCAGTGGTCTTTTTCAACTTCCGCGCTGATCGGGCTCGTCAGATTACCCGGGCTCTTACCGATACAGAGTTCACTGGATTTCACCGGACACGGTGTCCCCAAGTCACTTTTGTTGGTATGACACGCTATGATGAGACTATTGTTGCACCCTATGCTTTTCCACCTCAGGATCTAAAAAACACCCTTGGTGAAGTGGTGGCTAAAGCCGGATGGCAGCAGTTGCGTATAGCTGAGACAGAAAAATATGCCCATGTGACCTTCTTTTTTAGCGGTGGTGAGGAGGAAACCTTTCCTGGAGAAGACCGGAAGTTGGTTCCTTCGCCAAAGGTAGCTACTTATGATCTCAAGCCAGAGATGAGTGCTTTAGAGGTAGCCAGTGAGGCAGTAAAGGCCATTTCGAGCCAGCAGTATGATCTGATTGTGCTGAACTTCGCCAACTGTGATATGGTGGGCCATACGGGGGTTTTGCTTGCGGCCATCAAGGCGGTGGAGATCATAGATACTTGTGTCCAGAAGGTAGTGCAAGCCATGTTGGCTCAGGGCGGACATGTTGTCTTAACAGCTGATCATGGCAATGCTGAACAGATGATTGATTATGAGACTGGAGAACCCCATACTGCACACACTCTCAACCCTGTACCAGTGATTTTGATCTCCGACAGAAAAGATATTGTACTGCGGGATGGTATCCTGGCTGATCTAGCGCCGACTGTATTGGAGCTTTTAGGATTATCCCAGCCCCAGGAGATGACTGGAGCATCCTTAATCCTAGACGGGAAAGTCATGGGGCAATGACTAAGGCGGCTCTAGTAGATAAAACCTAAAGGCAAAGAAAACTCATTAAGGAGAGCGGTGGTCGGTTTTACCGACCATAAGTACAAGCAAACAGGAGGTAATCAAGTTGACCATTATCGAAGATGTCTTGGCACGGGAGATTTTGGATTCTAGGGGCAACCCCACAGTTGAGGTAGATGTGGTATTGGCCGATGGATCAGTGGGTCGGGCGGCAGTGCCTTCCGGGGCCTCTACCGGAGCTTTTGAAGCAGTAGAGCTTAGGGATGGCGATAAAAGGCGTTATTTGGGGAAAGGCGTCCAGAAGGCTGTAGCCAATGTCAATGACATCATTGCGCCGGAAGTTGTGGGGATGGATGCAATTGATCAAGTAGCCATTGACCAGCTCATGATCGAGCTCGATGGGACAGCCAATAAAGGTAAGCTAGGTGCCAATGCTATTTTGGGTGTGTCTTTAGCAGTGGCCAAGGCTGCCGCAGCCGCCTTTGCTTTGCCTTTGTATCAGTATATCGGTGGCATTAACTCCAAGGAACTGCCAGTCCCCATGATGAACATCCTAAATGGTGGAGAGCATGCTGACAATAATGTAGACATTCAAGAGTTTATGGTGATGCCGGTGGGGGCCAAATCCTTTGCCGAAGCTCTCCAGATGGGTGCCGAAGTATTTCACAGCCTAAGGTCTGTCCTAAGGGGCCAGGGGCTGAATACTGCTGTGGGTGATGAGGGTGGTTTTGCACCTAACTTGAAATCTAATGAACAGGCCCTAGCAGTAATCATCGAGGCCATTGAAAAAGCTGGCTACAGGCCCGGTGAAGATGTAGGTTTGGCTCTGGATGTGGCTGCTACTGAGATGCTTAAGGATGGAAAATACGTTTTTGCCGGTGAGGGTGTAGAGCGAACCACAGGCGAGATGATCGATTTTTATGCTTCGTTGCTTGACAAATACCCCATTTTCTCCATTGAAGACGGCCTAAGCGAAGAGGAATGGGATGGCTGGAAAGAGCTAACTAACCGGCTGGGCAAGCGGGTACAGTTAGTTGGTGATGATTTGTTTGTAACCAATACCGAAAGACTAAGCAAAGGTATTTCCTTGGGAGTGGGCAACTCCATTTTGGTTAAGGTCAATCAAATTGGTACTTTGACCGAAACCCTTGATGCCATCGAAATGGCTAAAAGAGCAGGCTATACTGCTGTGATTTCACATCGCTCAGGTGAAACAGAGGATAATACCATTGCCGATATCGCAGTAGCTACTAATGCTGGCCAAATCAAGACTGGGGCTCCCTCCCGTTCTGACCGGGTCGCCAAGTACAATCAGCTGCTGCGCATCGAAGAAGGTCTGGCTGATTTAGCCATCTACCGAGGCAAAGCTACATTCTACAATCTAGCACGATAGAAGCTATAGAGTCTAAATGGGGGAGGCTCGGCGAAAATCACTTAGCAGTTGCGGGCTTCCCCCCCGGTGTGTTAAGATAAGATAAAACGCTAGGGTTAGAGGTAAAGGGGGTGGAGTGGATGGTAACGGCTCTGATGGTCATCCAGTTGCTCATCTCTTTGGGTCTGATTATTGCAGTGGTCTTGCAGGAGAGCAAAGGGGAAGGATTGGGGTCTATCGGTGGAGGTGCACAGATGTTTTTCGGCAATGTCAAGGGGCTTGATCGCACATTGGAGAATATTACGAAATACTTGGCTATTGCTTTCATGTTGATGTCTTTGATCTTGACCTTTATTTAGGCCCATCCGCAGTTTAAGCCTGAGAAGGCGAATGCGATCCTGCCAGATGACCCCTGGGCTGATCAAGTGCCTGTGGGGTTTTTCCATGTTAAAGACAGAAAATAGGGGTGGGTACCATCGGGGCCTTCAATTGACAACCCCTTTGAGCAGGATCTATAATGTTTTCATGTGATTGGCGGATCATAGCAAAGGGGGATAACGGGGAATGCGACGTGGAGACAGTATACGATTGCTGCTCCTCGTGGTCATCATAGCCGTCGCAGGTGTGGTTTTATACAAGGTGCCTTTAAGTCTGGGCCTTGATCTGCGGGGCGGTGTCCATGTGGTGATGCAGGCACAGGAAAGACCGGATATCAAAGTCACAGAAGAGACCATGCAAAGAGTCGTCAGCGTGATTGAGCGACGAGTCAATGGTATGGGAGTATCAGAACCGATTATCCAGCGTCAGGGAGCCCGGCGTGTCATTATTCAGCTGCCAGGGATCTATGACCAAGAGGCAGCAATTGATACAATTGGTAAGACGGCTCAACTAGAGATCAAAAATCCACTGGGTGAGACGGTTTTGACTGGAGCCGATTTGGTCGATGCACAGCTATCCCGGGATCAATTTGGTCGCCCTTCTGTAGCAGTTGAGTTTAGCAAAGAAGGGGCCAAGAAATTTGCCCAGCTCACCACTGTTTATCAAGGACAAGCTATTCCCCATGTCCTAGATGGGGATATCTTAGTAAACCCAGTGGTGGAAGGGCCTATCACCGGTGGGAAAGGCCAGATTACCGGTCGCTTTACTGTAGATGAGGCTAAGAACTTGGCTGTGCTACTCAAAGCCGGTTCTCTACCTGTTCCCATTGAAGTCATGGAGATTCGCAATGTCGGGCCTATCCTTGGTCAGCAGTCCATTGACCGCAGCCTGAAGGCGGGTATTATTGGCATTATTTTGATTTTCATCTATATGGCAGCTTATTACCGGCTACCAGGACTTGTAGCGGATGTAGCCTTGGCCATCTATGTTGTGATTGTTCTGGGGGCCATGGCGTTGCTCCGGGCAACCTTGACTTTGCCAGGCATTGCTGGCTTTATTCTATCCATCGGGATGGCCGTAGATGCCAATGTATTGATTTTCGAGCGGATTCGAGAAGAGTTTAGGGCAGGCAAGCATGTACGGGCGGCGGTAGCAGCGGGATTTGATCGAGCCTTTCGCGCGATTTTCGATGCGAACATAACGACTCTGATTACTGCTATCGTGTTATTCTACTATGGCAGTGGCCCCGTCAAGGGTTTTGCCGTTACGTTAGGCCTTGGGATATTAGCTAGTATGTTTACGGCCATAGTCGTAACCCGACTGATTTTGAATCTTTTCGTAGATAGAAACCCCAGTGGTTTTGGCGAACACCTGGGTGCGAAAGGGGTGTCCCAGTAATGGATTTTGTCGGTAAGAGCAAGATCTCCTTTGGGATTTCCTTAGGTCTTATAGTGCTTTCCATTATCTTGCTGATTACACCGGGTCTGAACTGGGGAGTGGACTTTACCGGTGGCACACTAATGGAGCGGGGGTTTGAGCGGCCCATTACCGCGGGTGAGATCCGGGAAGTCTTGGGAGCTGTACAATTAGCTGATATCGATTTGGTCAAGAGTGTAATCCAGCCGGTGGAGAATAACCGTGCAGCTCTAATTCGCACACAAACCCTCACCAGTGAACAGATTCAAGTGATTGATGATAGCTTGAGCAAGCATTTTGGTGAGGTCCAGGCGCGGCGAACAGAGATGGTTGGTCCTGTTGTGGGCCAGGAGCTAGTCAAACAGGCCCTGATGGCCCTTCTATTGGCCGCCATCGGCATGCTGATCTATCTTTCTTTCAGATTTGAGTATCGGTTTGCCACGGTGGCAGTCTTGGCGGTTCTGCATGATGCCCTCATCGTGCTTGGCATTTTCGCCCTTTTGGCTAAAGAGATCAATAGTCCCTTTATCGCCTCGATCTTGACCGTGGTAGGCTATTCGGTGAATAATACCATCGTGATCTTCGACAAGATTCGGGAGAATATGAGCTTCCGTAAGCGGGAGTCGTGGGCCGAATTGGCCAATAAGAGCATTAATGAAACCCTGACCCGTTCCATTAATACGAGCCTAACTACTTTGCTGGCCGTATTAGCTTTATTCTTCTTTGGAGGGGCTACTATCCAGGACTTTGTCTTGGCACTATTGCTCGGTATAGTTGTCGGCACCTATTCATCTGTATTTGTGGCAGGTCCTCTTTGGGTAGTATGGAAGGACTGGGATGATCGGCGGAAGGCTACCAAGACAGCCCGGGCTTAGGAATTATCCTTTGAAGGTACCAAGGTAATACTTGTAGTAGGATAACCCCGGTGGATAGCCGGGGTTTTTTTCGTGGATTGGAGGAAGGATATGCCTAAAGGGTCAGTATTTTATCGGAGAAAGGTGACAGAAAACCAATAGGAGGTAGGAAAGATGAGTTCTATTCGGAAGCTCCTTTATGCTAGTTTAGGATTAGTGGATTTGACCAGGGAAAAGGCGGAAACCCTTGTTGCGGATCTGGTGGAGCGGGGCGAGATGACCAGTGAAGAAGGTAAAGACATTCTCACAGAGATGTTCGAAAGAGTCGGCACTGAGAAACAAGAGATGTTAGACCGATTTCACAAGGAGTCCAAAAGAGTCATGGCGGGCATGGGAGTAGCCAGCAAACAAGAAGTGCAGGAGTTGCGGCTGCGCTTAGAGAAGCTAGAAAACCAATTGCGACAGGGGAAAGGGATCGAAGGAGATAAGGGGGAAACAGGTTCCACGACAGACGAGATAGGTAACACCGAAGCATGAACGGGGGAGCATTTTGCTGTTTAGGGGAGTGAACCGCCGCTATCAGCATTTGCGGCGATACCGGCAGATTCTAGAGGTTTTTCTCAGGCACGGTTTTGGTTACCTTGTGCAGCAGCTAGACCTGTTGCATTTGCTGCCTTGGCGGAGGAGACTGTTTAAGGTGGAGGGGCGGCAACCCTCTCCCGGAAAGGGCCTTCGGCAGGCCTTTGAGGAACTTGGTCCCACTTTCATTAAGTTAGGCCAGATGCTGAGTACGAGAAGTGACATAGTTGGCCTGGATGTGACGACTGAGCTAGGTCGGCTCCAAGATGAAGTCCCGGGTATACCCTTTGATCATGTGAGAAAACAGATCGAGAGCGAACTTGAGTGTTCTATTGACGCGGCCTTTGATAGTATCGAGGAGACCCCGATTGCCGCTGCCTCCATCGGGCAGGTACATAGGGCCGTACTTGATGGTCATGAAGTTGTCGTGAAAGTGATGAGACCGGGGATCGAAAGCACAGTCAAGACTGATCTGGAGATCCTCTATCAAGTAGCTCGCATTGCGCGGGATCGATATAGAACGGATCTGTTTGATCCGCTAGAGGTAGTGGAGGACTTTGCCCGGCATATGCGCCGGGAACTCGATTATACAGTGGAGGCTCGTAATGCCGAGCGCTTCCGGGAGAATGTGAGTAAGGAACCGCAAGTCCATGTCCCGAGAGTCTACTGGTCTCACACAACATCTCGCTTACTGACTTTGGAGCTAGTTGCGGGAACCAAAGTGAGCCAGATTGATGAGCTCAAGGCCAAAGGTGTAGATTTGCAGGATGTGGCCCGGCGGGGTGCCCGCTCGTTTATGCAGCAAGTTATGATTCATGGTTTCTTTCATGGTGACCCACATCCCGGCAATATTCTAATTGAGGATGATGGCACCATAGCCTTCATTGACTTTGGATTGATGGGACGTTTGGACAAGGTCACTATCGATAATCTCGCCATACTTTTTGTCGGTATTACCAAGCAAGATATTCCCGGGATCATCCGGGGCCTTAGGGCCATCGCTATTTTCCGCGACAAGATCGATCTAATAGAGCTAGAGCGTGACATCGATGATGTCTTATTTCGCTACTATGGCAAACCTCTGGGCGAGTTATCCATGGCTGAGATTATCGGTGATCTTTTCCGCCTTACCAGGAAACACGGTATCGGGCTTCCCTCTGATTTTGCCTTACTACTCAAGGCTCTGCTTTTGATCGAGGGGATTGGTCGGGAATTAGATGAGAGTTTCAATATCTTCGAGATCGCAGAGCCCTTTGCCCAGGAGCTACTAAGGCAACGCTTGCGGCCGGATAGGGTCATTAGAAAGACTGTTTCCGAGGGCAAGGACTATGGTCAGATGCTACTGCAACTACCTGCCAAGTTGGACACAGCTTTGGATTTGGTCAATCAAGATCGGCTACAGATCAACTTTCATCATCAAGGTTTAGAAAAACTGATTATTCGCCTAGACATCGCCAGTAACAGGCTAGCCTTTGCTTTGATTGTAGCGGCACTGGTCATCGGCTCATCTTTGTTGGTGCAAACCAATAAGGGGCCCACCTTATTGGGTTTACCATTACTTGGGGTGGTGGGCTTTCTTATCGCGGCCTTTTTCGGGATATGGCTGATTATCTCCATCGTTCGCTCGGGGCGCGTATGATGGGGCCGCTTCATCTTTGGGTTCTTTGAGACTAGGGACTAGCCAGCTAGAGGAGACAGCTGAGAGTAAAGAGAATATCCTAGTTGAGAAGAGTAGGGAGGGCGGTGGTTGTAAATGATTATCTATTTGGTGTTGGCGCTGATTTTTGCAGTATTTGTGGCGCTTTTTGCGGTACAAAACGCCGGTCAGATTACAGTCAACTTTTTGGCGTGGCAGTGGAATACATCAGTGGCAGTGATCATTTTGGGCGCGGCAGCCTTCGGGGCCATATTCGGCGGCTTGATGGCCATCATCCGGGAAATACAGCTAAAGCTCAAGTTGCGCAGTGCTGAGGGAAGGGCCAATCGGTTAGAGACTCTCCTGGAGGAAACTGAAACAGAGAAAGAGAGGCTACAGGGTCTGCTCGCGGAAGGAGGTTCTGCTAGCGGTCAGGGCGAAGAAGGTGTTTGAGGTGAGTCTCCTATGGTAAATGGACATGCTACCTGGCTGCTTCGAACTGGTAACCCACAAAAAGAGCTAGCACTGACAAATGATCTAGGGATATCCCCTACCTTGGCCCGGATTTTGGTGGGCCGGGGTATTGATACACCCGCGGCAGTCCGGGAGTTCTTTGATATAAGCTGGAAAAAGGTGCCATCGCCGTGGCTACTAGAGGATATGAAGACGGCTGCAACCCGCTTGGCTAAGGCAATAGAATGCCGGGAGACAGTCGGCATCTATGGTGACTATGATGTAGATGGTGTCACTGCCACAGCCCTTTTGGTGCAAGTGATCCGGGACCTTGGGGGACTTGCGACTTATTATATCCCTCGGCGGGGGGAAGAGGGCTATGGCCTACATCAAGAAGCATTAGCGGAACTCGCTAGCCACACCCAATTGGTGGTCACAGTTGACTGCGGCATCACGGCAATGGCAGAGGCAGAGTTTGCCAGGGACAAGGGTCTAGATCTGATTATTACTGATCATCATCAGCCCGGTGAGGTATTACCTAAGGCGCTAGCTATTGTCAATCCCAATCGACCAGATTGCCAGTATCCTACTAAGGAGCTGGCCGGGGTGGGGGTGGCATTCAAGCTGGCCCATGCAGTGGCTCTCTTGGTTACCCAGAATACTCAAGCCGCGGATGAGATTGTTTTGCCGTACCTTGATCTTGTGGCACTAGGCACTGTTGCTGATGTAGTACCACTTCGAGGCGAAAACCGTACTCTGGTGCATATGGGCCTAGAGCGCTTTGCCAGGGTTTCAACTGGTCTCGGTGCTCTAGTGGAAGTTGCCGGGCTTGGTGACAAAGAGCTTTCGGTAGGGAGTTTGGCCTTTGGATTGGCCCCCCGCATCAATGCTTTGGGCAGACTAGATGATGCCTCAGTGGCAGTCCGTTTGCTTCTGACTCAGGATGCCCAAGAGGCGAGGCAGCTGGCGGAGACACTAGATGCAACTAACCGTGAGAGGCAAGCTATCGAAGCCCGGGTCACAGAAGAAGCTATGACCAAGGTGGAAAAAGAAATCGATTTGGAAAAGGACTGGGCTATTGTCCTGGCTTCTCCCCAATGGCATCCAGGCGTGATTGGGATAGTCGCCTCTAGGCTAGTGGAAAAGTACCACAGACCCACAATCTTAATCAGCCTGGCTGAAGAACCAGGTAGGGGTTCGGGCCGGAGCATAGAAGGGTTTGACCTGCATAAGGCCTTACAGTCGCTAGGTTCCATGTTGGAGCGCTATGGTGGACACAAAATGGCCGCTGGTCTATCAGTGCGGCATGAGGTCATTCCTAGGCTTCGTCAAGGCTTTGGTGAAATAGCCCGGGCCGAATTGACCAAAGAGAATCTAGTGCCTAAGCTGAGGATTGATGCTAAGGTAGGACTAGATGAGATTAATGAGGGCTTGCTTGAAGAGCTTAACCGCCTAGCTCCCTATGGCGTAGGCAATCCTCAGCCAATTTTGATGGCTGAGGCGCTGGCTATGCAGAAGAGTTTTCTGGTAGGGAAGAACCGAACCCACCTCAAATTACTGGTTTCCGAAGGGGATCGGCAGGCCAATATCACCCAAAGCCAGTTTGAAGCCATTGGTTTTAGAATGGCGGAGAGACTAGACTTAGTGGAGGAAGCTCTTCAGGTGGATTTGGCCTTTCAGCCACAGCTTAATGTCTGGAATGGCAGAACCAGTATAGATTTGATTCTCAAAGACTTGCGCCTACCGAAACAAGAGCTTAGGCAGCGGTATTTAGACCTGAGTCTAGACCACTACCAAGAGGTCGTAGGCAAGGTCAGTGGGTTAGTGCCCAGACACCCCATGGATATGGATGATGTGAAGGGGCTTAAACCAGTAGCTCACCGCCGGGAAGTGATAGACTGGCGGGATAACCTGGACAAAGGCGCAGTTTTGTCCCAGGTCTTTTCTATGGATGGCATATCCTTACTGTATGTGGCAACACCGGCCTATGCTATGGCTTTAGCAAAAAGGCTTACACAGGCTAGAGCTTATCGGGGACGTGTGGGAATTTTCTATCATAGGATGCCCCAAGAGGCCGGGGCTACGTTGGAGAAAGCTCTACAACAAGGGGAATTGTCCCTAGTCATTACTGCTGAATTGGCAAAGGAATCTTTAGCACAGTACTTTCGAAGACTGGTGCTTTATCACTTGCCACTTGACCCAACGGCATTTCGCTATGGATGGGAATTCGATACACCAGAGCTTTGCCTAGCTTACACATCGGTAGACGTGGATCGGTATCAAAAAGCATTGCGGGGACAATTTCCTGGAAGAGAAGAGTTAGCCAAGCTATATGTGGCTTTAGCTAATGCAGGGGCATTTACGCAGTTGGTTCAAGTAAGTAGGGGTTGGTGTGATGAGCTTGGGCTTTGTCTAGACTGGACTGGGATTTGCCAAGCTTTACGTGTTTTCTCTGACCTTAGCCTAGTCGAGGTAGATGAGCCAACATCCTGGGAAAAAGCCGATACTGTTTGGGTCACGCTCTTGCCTAGCCCTGAAAACAAGCTAGACTTGACCAGATCCATAAGCTATAATGAGTGTGTGAAACATCGGGATTATCTGGATCACTATAGCAAATGGGCCTTAGAGACACCTATCACCCAATTCCAGGGGCAGGAAGCATGGGAAGAGGTGCTCGGGGCCTAGTAGCAGACTATCCCTTGATGAATGGATCTTTACTTTGGAGGTGAGCATGGTGGGCAACCCCAACCATGGAGGTATGGTTGCATCCGCCTATACTATGGATTTACGGAGCAAGATACGGGTCGTTCCCGATTTCCCCAAACCTGGCGTTAGTTTCAAGGATATCACCACCTTGCTAAAGGACGGCGCTGCACTTAGATATGTTGTGGATCGCATGGCAGACCATTTTAAAGACAGCAAGGTTGACGTAATTCTTGGAGTTGAATCCCGGGGGTTTCTCTTCGGGGCGCCACTAGCGTACAAAATGGGTACGGGTTTTGTCTTGGTTCGCAAACCCGGTAAACTGCCCTCTGGTATTGTGAGGGCTTCCTATGAACTAGAGTATGGCTCTGATTCCCTTGAAATCCATAGAGATGCTATCGAGCCGGGGCAGCGGGTACTCTTGGTGGACGATTTGCTGGCTACAGGAGGGACGATGGCCGCAGCTGCGGATCTAGTTAAGCAGCTCCAAGGAGAGATCGCGGGTTTTGCTTTTGCCGTCGAGCTAACCTATCTTAACGGGCGAGACAAACTCGGTGATGAAGAGATTCTCAGCCTAGTGTGTTACGACTCATAAGCCAGTGCCATATAGTAGTATGGAACAACCAGACACTCTTTTCCAGTAACCATGGGAAAAGAGTGTCGGTGTATATGATTTACAGTAGCCATCTTGGGATGATCACAGCTGTTTTGCGGGGTCTTTTAATTATGGATGTTGAAAAGCTAGAAAGCCGCATAATCGAGTATAATTCCCATGCAGATCTGGAATTGGTCGAGCGGGCCTATGCTCTTGCCAAAAAGGCCCACCAAGGGCAGTACCGGGACTCAGGTGAGGTCTTCTTTAAGCATCCCTTTGAGGTAGCAATGATCTTGGCTGAGTTTGAATTTGACACGGTTACCATTGCCGCGGGGCTTTTGCATGATGTGCTAGAGGATACCGATGTTACCCGGGATGAGCTGACAGAAGAGTTCGGCGAGGAAATCGTTTTGCTGGTTGATGGGGTAACTAAGCTCTCACGCATACCCTTCCAGACTCGGGAGGAGCATCAGGCCCAGAGCCTACGCAAGATGTTTTTGGCCATGGCTGAGGATCTGCGGGTAGTGGTAATTAAGCTAGCTGATCGATTGCATAACATGAGAACACTGAGGCATTTGCCAGAGGATCGCCAAGTGCGAATGGCAAACGAGACATTGGAGATCTACGCTCCCTTAGCTCACAGGCTGGGGATGTGGGGTATCAAATGGGAAATGGAAGACCTGTCTTTTCGTTATCTTAAGCCCCAGGCCTATTATGATGTGGCTAACAAGATGGCTAAGCAGCGGCAGGAGCGGGAGGGCGAGCTGCAGTTAGTGATGCAGACTCTCCGAGAGACAATGGCTGAAGTTGGTGTCGCTGCGGAGGTCTCCGGTAGATCCAAGCATTTTTATAGCATCTACCAAAAGATGCAAAGACAAGATAAATCCTTTGATGAGATCTATGATTTTCTGGCTGTGCGGGTAATCGTTGATACGGTGAAAGACTGCTATGGAGTCTTGGGTGTAGTTCACACACTATGGAAGCCGGTTCCGGGACGCTTTAAAGACTATATCGCCATGCCAAAGTCCAATATGTACCAATCTCTGCACACCACGGTGATTGGCCCCAAGGGAGATCCCTTTGAGATTCAGATTCGCACTTGGGAGATGCATCGGATTGCCGAGAAAGGAATCGCCGCCCATTGGCTATACAAGGAAGGCCAGCGACGCAGCACTATTGAGTTTGAAGAGAAGATAGCTTGGTTACGCCAGGTAATGGACTGGCTCAAAGAGATGAAGGATCCTGAGGAGTTTATGGCTACCCTCAAGATTGATCTGTTTGAAGATGAGGTCTTTGTGTTCACACCCAAGGGTGATGTAAAGAATCTGCCGGCTGGGTCTACGCCGGTTGATTTTGCTTTTAGTGTCCATACAGATGTAGGTCTACACTGTAGTGGTGCAAAGGTGAATGGGCGGATTGTACCCCTTGATTACCAGTTAAACAATGGCGAATTTGTGCAGATTCTTACATCAAAGACACCATCCCCTAGCCAGGACTGGTTGGGGTTTGTTAAGACTTCTAAGGCTCGTAGCAAGATTCGGGCCTGGATCAAAGAGCAGCAGCGGGATGAGAGTGTTGAGCGAGGGCATGATCTACTCTTAAGAGAATGCCGCAAGCTTGGTGTCGAACCCAGTGAAGTCTTGAAGACTGATGAGGTAACCGACTTAGCCAAACGCTATGGTTTGGCTACACGGGAGGATCTGCTGGCTGCCGTAGGCTATGGGAAAATCCTGCCCAGGCAAGTCATCGGTAAGCTGGCAGATCAGGACGAAGTCGATGGGATTAGCCAGGAAATAAAGCCTCAAAAACCAGCCCAGGGTCGTAGCCGGGTGCCTTTGGGCATTACTGCTAAGGGCTTGGACAACCTACTGGTGAGAATTTCCAAATGCTGCAACCCGGTACCTGGCGATGACATCGTCGGGTATATTACCCGGGGAAGAGGGGTATCTGTGCATAGAACTGACTGCCCCAATGTAGCTGCCTTGGCCAAGGAGCCAGAGCGGAGAATTGATATCCAATGGAACACTGAGGAAGAATCGTCCTATCCGGTGGAGCTAGCGATTGAGGCCATCGATCGGGCAAACCTTCTCACCTCCATCATGAACACTATCTCTGAGAGCAAGACTCAGATTGAAGCAGTCAATGCCCGGACAGTTGAGCACCAGGTGGCTTTAATCAACTTGGTAGTCAATATCCATGATGTGGAGCATATGCAAGATGTTATGCGTAGGATTGAGCGGGTGGATGGCGTAGTAGAGGTTAAGCGGGCACGGCCGACTTGAGCTAAGGATAATGCCGATCCATTCTCGGGTTGCCGACCAATTCCGGCATTTTGAGGCGAGACTGTCAAAATAGTACTTGCAGGAAAGGAATAGTAGACTTGCGAGCTTTAGTGCAAAGGGTAAGTCGTGGTAGTGTTGAAATAGATGGACGTGTGGTTGGCTCCATCGGACCGGGTATGGTTGTTTTGTTAGGTGTAGCAGAAGATGATACAAAGTGGGATGCCCAGTGGCTTGCCCAGAAAACCGCAAACTTGCGGATTTTCGATGATGAGGCTGGCCGGATGAATCGTTCGCTCCTGGAGACTAAAGGAGAAGCTCTGATTGTCTCCCAGTTTACCCTCTATGGGGAATGCCGGAAAGGGCGGCGACCTAGCTTTGATAAGGCGGCACCACCTGAGCTGGCGGAGGAGCTTTATGACGAGTTTGTCGTGGAAATGCAGGAACACGGTGTGAAGGTAGCCACCGGCCAATTTCAAGCGTTCATGAAGGTATATCTTGAGAACAATGGACCAGTAACACTAATGGTGGAGTCAGACAGCGCTCGGCCCACCGGATAAGATGTAGCTTGGTGGCAAGCTAGCTGAACCAGAAGCCTTGGGACCTAGTCCGGAGAGGCGTCACGGAGAGATAGACTATGGAAATTGGTGTAATTGCAGTAGGTGGATTTGCTGTCAACTGCTATGTTGTTTACGAAAAGGGGCGGGGTATTGTCATTGACCCCGGGGCTGATGCCAAAACCATCCTAGCTTTTACAGAGCAACAAGGGCTAGAAATCGAGGCCATTATCAATACCCATGGACATTTCGATCACATTGGTGCTAATGGAGCTATCAAAAATGCCTTTGATGCACCTTTGTATATTCACTGGGAGGACGAGCCCTGTTTGAAGGATGCTAAGCGGAATCTATCGGTGTGGGCAGGCCTGGAAGCAATGGTTAGCCCCCCGGCAGATTACCTATTATCCGGTGGTGAGGTTCTGGAGGTGGCGGGCCTTAGGGTGGAGGTTTTGCACACTCCAGGTCACAGTCCCGGCAGCATTTGCTTAAGCTTAGGAGGTGTGCTGTTTACCGGTGATACGTTATTTGCTGGTTCTGTAGGCCGGACTGATTTTCCTGGGGCCTCTGGGGAAAAATTGATGGATTCATTACACAATGTGATTATGCCTTTGCCTTTGGAGACGGTGGTCTATCCAGGCCATGGCCCAGCCAGTCGGTTGGAGGCGGAGATGAAGCACAATCCCTTCCTGCGCTGCTAATCTATAGCATTGCTGGGTTTCGGTTTGGTTGACACTAGGTAAGGGATGGCATACAATAAATCTGGTCTTTTAGTCTTTTTTGTGGGAAAAGAGCTGAGGGGGAGTATAATGGTATTCGGTCTAATGCGTCACCGCATGAAACTTATCGTGATCATCGTTTCCGTGGCCTTTGTGGGTACACTGCTATACGCTGGTGGAGTTAGTTTCTTTAGTGGCAAGGGCGGTACCGTCAATGCCGCATCAGTTGCCACTGTCAATGGCACTGATATTTCCTATGCAGATTTTTATCAAGCTTACTACAGTATTGTGCGGCAACAGGAGATGTATGGTCAGTCAATTACAGGACAAATGGTCGGACAAGTACAGTATTACGCACTAGATCAGCTGGTTAACCAGGAGCTTTTGATCCAGGCAGCAGAGAATGCCAAGATCAAAGTGGAGGAGCGCCTTGTTAATGAGCGTTACAAAGCGATTCAAGATAACTATCCCTCGAAAGCCTTGTTCGAAGAGGATTTGAGAAATTCAGGCCTTACATCGAAAGAGCTCAAAACACTTTTGCGCAATAGCCTCAAGATCGAAGCATTGCAGACCCAGCTGACTGAAGGACTTGTAGTAACAGACGAAGACATCAAGGCAAGCTATGAAGAGGTCAATGCTCGGCATATACTGATTAAGCCAGAGGACGATGGGGATGAGGCTAAGACCGAGGCCTTGGAGCGAGCCAATCAGTTTTGTGAGGAATTGAAGGCTGGAGCTGATTTTGCTGCCATGGCTAAGGAATACTCCGCTGATTCCGGCAGCAAAGACAGTGGTGGAGAGCTGGGTTGGTTTGGCCGGGGGAAGATGGTAGAATCCTTTGAAACAGCAGCTTTTGCCGCCAAAATCAATGAGATAGTTGGTCCTGTGGAAAGCCAGTTTGGGTATCATATTATCCAAGTGACGGAGCGGAAGGAAGCAGCCGGTGAAGAGTTCGAAAAAGCCAAGAGTGAGTTGCGGGATAAGCTACTACAGGAGAAAACCCAGGCCGAGCTAAGCCAGTGGTTTAGAGAGCTGAAGGAGACAGCCGCCATTGAGATCAAAGATCCCGGTCTCTTAGGCCAGAAGATGATGCTGGAGGGAGCCTGGCAGGAGGCGGTTGATGCCTTTAAGGCCGCTATTTTAGCCAATGAGGCCGATCCTTACCTGCACTCTTCTTTGGGCCAAGCCTATGATCAATTGGGCGAGGCAGATCTAGCCCTGGAGCAATATGAATTGGCCGCAGAGAAGATAGGTACAGATGCTGAGTTATGGCTCGTCGTAGGTATGCTGCATCAACAACGGGAAAACCTGGAGAAGGCGGTGGCCGCCTATAGACAGGCATCAGATGCTGCCCCCATGAACCTGCTTTTGCACTTGCAGTTGATGAATGCCTATGAACAGCTAGGTGAAGAGGAACTCGTCAAAGTCGAGGAAGGCAAGATAGCCTCCATTAAGCAAGCCTATGAAGAGAGGCAAAAGGCTCTAGAAGAGTTACAAAAGGCACAGGCCGAGGAAGAGGCAGCCAAGGACGGGGACGAATCTGCCCTAGGGGAGACAGAACCCCTAGAGGCCGAGGAAGGTCAGGAGTTGACGGAGACAGATGCACCTACTCTTGGCGAGAATGAATCCGGCGAGTAACCTCCCGTAGAAACCAATGCAGGCCGGAGTGGCGGGTGACCGCCACTCTTCCTATACATATTTGGAATACTCTAGTGTAGGGGAGAATACCGGGAAGAGTAGCAACTAACCGGGAAAGGGATGTGGTTGGATTTGCTGGCGAAAACCCCTCGAGGCACAGAAGACGTCCTTCCAAAGGAAAGCAGGATCTGGCAGTATGTCGAAGGCCAGTTGGCTGAGATATTCTCCTTATTCGGCTATCAGGAGATCCGTACACCTATCTTTGAGGAGACGGAGTTATTTCAACGAGGTATTGGAGAAGCCACTGATATAGTGGAAAAGGAAATGTATACATTTATTGACAGGGGTGGGAGGAGTCTAACCCTTAGGCCGGAAGGGACTGCTCCAGTGGTGAG
>JAAYSL010000190.1 GCA_012518315.1 Bacillota bacterium
AGTCATGTCAAGCCCCCCAATTGCAGAATATCTAGCTTAAGCAACTTGCCCGAGCATGCACCCTACCTTTCGGCTTTCGATTTGAGTCCATTCTTCATGATGTAGATGATATCGTCCACAATAGCCATATCATCCTGATCTAGTTTTCCGTCCTCGAAGATGAGCTCCAGCGACGAATAGCCGACCATAGTTAATAGCCGGGAAGCTATGTTAATATCGATGGCAGGATCGAGCTCACCCGCGTCCATCCCCTTCTCCAGCAAGGCCCGGAAGAACTCATAGCTTTGCTCCATGTAGTCTATAGAAATGCCATAGTAGAGTGCTTGATTGCTAGCTAGCTGCATGCCTATGGCCATCAGCCGGGGATCCTCCTGGGCGAATCGAATGCCACTTGCGTAGAGCTCCCTCAACACCTCGAAGAAAGTATGGGCCTCTATATTTTCTAGGAGATCTTGATCAATATATGCAAGCTTCTTCTCTGCAATCATATCGATGATGTATCGAAAAAGGTCTTCTTTATCCTCAAAATACTGATAAAAGCTCCCCTTGGCAATCCCAGCTTGATCGGCAATAGCTGTAACCCTTGCATCATGGTAGGAGCGCTCTGCGAATTCATCGATAGCTGCATCGATTACCCTTTGCTTTTTCTCATCGGGCAAGTTGAAGAACGTGTCTTTGGGCAATCCTAATCTCCCCCTCCAATCCCCTTTTTTCTGCTGCAAATAACGTGACCGCCGTGACCCTGAAGGCTAGCAAGTGGTGCAAGAACCCCCCGGGCCATATGAATATCCGGTCATATGAATCTCTAGTCATATTGTAGCGTTTTGCCCGGGTAAAGTCAAGCTTCAAAGGTCAGCCTCTTAGGGAGACTTCACCATACATCGGGCTTCCACATAGATAGTCTAATTGGGCCAGACTTCATTTAGCGCTTTAACTGGCATAGAAAAAGGGACACCGCCCCTTAAGGACAGTATCCCAGATTCCTTGACCACATTGATTTTGAGCTCTAGCATTGATCGCTACTTCTAGCTAAATACTCCCATCTTGACATATCACAAAATCCCCTTGCTTCGGCGTTCCCGTTGTTGCTGGAAAAGATAGCCGATGATCTCGTCTTGAAACGTTGGAGAAATGTCTTCCATTTGCAGCCCCACTGCCACCCGGCCCCTGTGATCCTCAGGAATTGGTTCCTTGCGCACAACCCGAGCAATGGTTGTGCCACTTGTCTCTGGCAAATGTATATCGACAAGCAAACGGCTGCCGCGATGCAAATCAGGCTCATCTTCCACCCAAGCCAGCAACCCACAGCCACTTAGGTTCTTTACTAACCCTCGTTTCTCCGGTATGGGAGGCTCGATTAGTACTTGCTCTGAGCCCAGAATTGCGTAATCCATATTAAGCAATACATCCAAGCGAAAGAACGCCCGCCGATTGGCGGCTGTCAACCCCGTTGGCCATTTTACTACTAGATAGGGGATATGCCCACTGCGTCGACCCAAGATCGATGTCTCAAACTCGTACAGACTGTCTTTATGCTGAATCGTGATTTTCACCGGATCGCCAATCCTAAGTGGCTCCAGCACTCCTCCCCTGAGGGGCGCGGCCAGTACAATGCCATTGTCATCAAGGATTTCGATCCGGCTAGGATAGTGTTCCCTTTCTCCCCTCACAACAGCCTCTAGCTCCACCCGCTGATTTACTCGGATGATTTCCTCCATCACTGGATGCGCACCGCCCATTCCCTAGACTCCTACCGTCCAAGGATAGCGGCACTACCTCCTTAATATGGTTGTCCCAGAACATCTATAGGGTATGGATATTATTAGACCTAACAGGCCTAGGTTCCTCCATCTAGACAGTAGATCCTCCAGTAGTTAGTCGTAAGACCTCAATTTTTTTCCATTGGCCCAGTTTTCAGGCTACCCACCAAGAAACCCTGTTTCTCCGCCGCAGCATTGAGCTCCTCTAGGCTAGAGATAGCCCACTGGATTGCCCGAGTATTGGCTGCTGCGATGAAATAGACCCAGCCACGAGGGTAAGACGCTGCTCTCCCGCTTCGACCCGACATTTGCATGAGAGTGCGGGCATCGTACAAAGGATCCTGGGCATACAACACCATCACATCAGCCCTAGGCACCGTAATGCCCCGTTCCAAAACACTGGTGGTAACCATGACCGCTGGTGCCATCTTTTCAAACGTATTACGCTTTTCATCACGGTTGGGATCCCGGGAATGAGTGCCAAGTACAGTAACTTGGTTTATCCCATGCGCCTTGTAGGTATTCTGGGAATCTCCAAGTTCGGTGGAAATCACTTGATAAAGCACCGGTACTAGCCAAACCCGCGGCACAAAAACAAAGACTCGGTTGCCTTCTTGTAGACTTCGAAGCAGCTTTGCCCAAAACTCTGGTGGTAGATTCAAGGCGACGCTTGCCGTTGGCGTAGTCTGCCCAGCAGGCGAGTCTGGTACTAAGTGGTGTCTATCCACCACAAGCTCAGGCACTGGCACTGGATAGCCATGGTGCCGAACCGGTATCTTAATCAGTCGCATAGCTCCCCGCCGCGCAGCCTGCAACATGGTCGGCTCCGGTGTTGCTGTCATATATACCTTTAGTCCCTTAGGCTTGACCGCTTGCCGAAAGGCCCGATATAACATAGCAGAACCTGCATAAGGAAAGGCATCCGCTTCATCTAGAATGGCTAGATCGAAATACTCGTAAAAACGTAGGAGCTGATGGGTGGTGGCAATCACCAAAGGCCCTAGGCTTTCCACTTGATCGGCACCCCCATATAAGGCTGTAACAGGAATCTCGGGAAAAGTTGCCTTAGCCCTTGCAGCCAGCTCCACTACCACATCCCGACGGGGAATAGCAAAGATTACTCTTAGTCCCCCCTGAAGCGCTAGAGCTAAGGCCTCGAAGGCGATTTCTGTCTTACCAGCCCCACAGACGGCCCAGACAAGAACCTCAGCATCCACGCCACAAGCACTCTCGAGGGGATAGCTGTCACCCGGCGGAGCCCCATCATTGCCACCACAAGCCCCTGGGTAATGGTTGATCCAATTCTCCACATAGGATTGTAACTTTGTTGCTGCCATAGCTTGTGCCGGTGTCAACTTAAAGGCAAATCTCGGCTTAAGCCCAGGAAAACCCCTCGCCTTCCCTAGCCCATCCACTCCCCGCCCATGGTACAGCTCGCGACAGCTGCGCATCTCCCCGAGACTCCGACAGCTCAAGCAAATGACACAATTATCCCTGCCGCAAAGGGGGCAATCAATACTCTCTAGCTGTGATTTCTCGCCACAACGGCGACAGATGTAGTAATCTGGCCACGGCGAGACAAGCCCCGGCCAAATCTCTATTCTACCTCCCAGTGCCAATGCTTGCAGAAGATCCCGTAATGGATAGGGGCTTGACAGGGAGTTCCGGTTAATTACCAACCTCACCTCATCATACGATAACACCCGGCCTTGGAGCAGCCCTGTCACTGAATCCACGAGGTCGGGTGGAAATTGGTAGGAAGGCGATTCGAGAGGTTCAATCACGCTAATAGCTACGTTCTGCCAGAGGTGAAACCCCCGTCTGCGCAGCTCGCTTTTCAATAGCTTCTGCCAATACCTTATCTCTATCGGACAGTCCCTTGAGGGAATCCGCCCCCCTCTGAATCGGAAAGGTCCCACCCAAGATAGGAGCTGTCTAAACCGTGAAGTCCCGCCTGCCTTGTCAGTGTCATTGATGCTGGCCTTCGCCCGCAAGTCTGATGCTATAGGAGCGGCTACATCCACTGGCAAGGGCAGATCAGAGACAAACAGCTGCTCATAACCTTTGGAACTCAATAACGCTAGATCTAAATAAGGATCATGGGTGAAACCATAGTAAGGGTCTTTTTCACCCGAAGCACAATAAAGAAAGTACGCTACCATTGGTTTTTCGATGGGCCTGATGGCTATATACGACAACTAGTCAGGATCGCCTGTCAGCTGAGAATTCTCTACAGGTGTGGCTGGTGACACTTGGTTGACCGCGTAAGTGGAAAGGACTTCCGAACTTACAGGCAGCTTGGCTCAGTACTACTTAGACAAACGGTAAATCAGAAACTTCTCATGGGGATCACTTGCTCCCTTTAGCCTTACCTTGTTGAGCAGCCGAAAGGGGGTCTTGTACTTGAGAACTCGCTTGTACTCCTTAGTGGGGTAATACAAGATCATATCTGCAGAGCGGCTATCTCGCTCGATAGACTGAAGAATATTATGAACGACCTTCTTAAAGACCTTGCTGGAGAATGGGTTAAAGAAGTAAAAACAGTTATCGATGGGCTTCACTTCGTAGTGCTCGGCCAGACCATACTTCAAACGAATCGGTGCCTTAATATGCCTAGTCCTATGCCGGTAGCTAGCCTTGTTATTTAAAGCTTCCTCATAGGTCTTATCATGTTCTTCGATTCCCACAACTGGAACACAAAAATGATAATGAATATAGAAAGCCACCCGGCCTCTGCCACAACCAAAATCGACGACCCGCTCTGCATTGTTGAATCTATATACTTGAAAGAGCCTGTCTAGAGCTTCATAGGGAGTTGCCTCATACCGATTGTAATGACTATGACCATCTCTTTCCCGTAGGCCGACTGTCCTAATGCCAAGGCGGCCATCGTATTTTCTTGCACCCACTTGCTTCTTCCTTTCACGTACTAGTCATTAGACTAGTCCACCACTTCGAGCACCAGGTTAATGATCATTGGAAACATCCCGGGTATTCAAGTTACTGATTATTGAAAACGAATATCACGTCTCCATAGTCAGCCTTTGCACCAAGCCAGTATACCGTTCTCTACCCTTTACCTGCCGCACATAGATAGCTAAAGCCCGCTTTTCCCCCACCAAGACTACTAGTCGCTTGGCCCTGGTGATAGCCGTGTAAAGCAAATTGCGATTCATCAATGTAGGCATAGTCCACGCCAAGGGCATGACCACCACTGGATACTCACTCCCCTGGCTTTTGTGCACAGATATCGCATAAGAAAGCTCTAGCTCATCCCAATCATTCCGCTGATAGGCCACAAAGCGGTTGCCTTCTGCTTCGGCAAATTCGACAACTAGAATCTGATCCTCCCTGTCTAAAGACACGATGCGGCCCATATCCCCATTGAAGACCTGCTTATCGTAATCGTTTTCGGTCTGCATAACCCGATCTCCGATCCGAAAGATATGATCACCTAAACCGACTTCTTCCTTACCTGGTCTGGCTGGATTAAGAGCTGCTTGCAGATGTATATTCAGATTCTCTGTCCCTGCCTTAGTTCGCCTCAATGGAGATAAGACTTGAATATCGTCCATGGGATCAAGGCCGTAATGTGCTGGTAGCCGGTGTTTAACCAATTCTACCACAAGTGCCGCCATGTTGGCCGTTTCTTTTTCCTCAATCAAAAAGAAATCCCCGTCAGATGAGTTAAAGCGGGGGAATTCCCCTTGGTTAATCCTATGAGCATTGGTCACAATTAGACTGGTCGCCGCTTGGCGAAACACCTCAGTAAGACGCACACAGGGTACAATACCAGACTCAAGCATGTCACCTAAGGGCTGACC
>JAAYSL010000027.1 GCA_012518315.1 Bacillota bacterium
CACCGCCCAGAATAGATGAAATACATGAGTACACAGGAGCTGCGGGAGTCGTTCCTGCGATTTTTCGAAGGCAAGGGCCACAAGCGCTTGCCCAGTGCCTCGCTTGTTCCCCATGGTGATCCGACTCTACTATTGACTGGTGCAGGCATGGTGCCTTTCAAGCCTTACTTTTTGGGCAAGGATGTGCCCCCGGCTACTAGAATCACAACTTGTCAGCGCTGCCTGCGCACCGCGGATATAGATAACGTAGGTAAAACCGATCGGCACGGCACGTTTTTTGAGATGCTAGGGAATTTCTCCTTCGGTGATTACTTTAAGCGAGAAGCGATTAATTGGGCCTGGGAGTTTACCACGGAGCATCTAAAGCTTCCCAAAGAGCGTGTGTGGATTACTATCTACCTAGATGACGATGAAGCTTATTCCATTTGGCATGATGAAATCAAAATTCCCAAAGAGCGAATCGTGCGGCTGGGCCGGGAAGATAATTTTTGGGAGATTGGTGTAGGTCCTTGTGGCCCTTGTTCAGAGCTACATCTAGATAGAGGCCCAGAATATGGGTGTGGGGATCCCAAGTGCAAGCCGGGTTGTGATTGCGAAAGGTATCTTGAGTTCTGGAACCTAGTCTTTATCCAGTTTCATCAAGACGAAGCCGGCAATCTTACACCATTGGAGAAGACAGGGATCGATACTGGGATGGGGCTTGATCGGGCGGCCGCCATCCTCCAAGGTGTTGACAGCATCTTTGATACTGATGGAGTACGGTGTGTAATTGACGAAGTGTGCAAGATCGCTGGGCTCAAAGATGATCACGATGCTGCAGAACGGGTGGCATTGAGAGTAATTGCCGATCATGTCCGGAGTGTGACGTTCCTGGTATCAGATGGGGTTTTGCCCAGTAATGAAGGTAGGGGCTATGTCCTTAGGCGATTGCTTCGGCGGGCGGCTCGCTATGGCCGACTCCTTGGCATTAAGGGCAGTTTCATACCGCAAGTGGCAGCGAAGGTAATCCAGGCTATGCATATGGCCTATCCTGAGCTAGATGAGCGCCAGGATTATATTCTTAAGGTTATTCGCATCGAAGAAGAGCGATTTCAGGCCACTTTGGATCAGGGCTTGGGAATCCTGCAGGAATTGGTCAAGGATCTTAAGGCTGGTAAGCAAAGTCGCTTATCTGGTGAAGATGCCTTTAGGTTGTATGATACCTTCGGTTTTCCATTGGAGCTAACTAAAGAGATCTTGTGGGAACACGATATGGATGTAGATGAAGCGGGATTTGTCCAAAAAATGGAAGAACAAAGGCAAAGAGCCCGGGCTGCCCGGGAGCAAGTGGGCTATCTAGGAAAAGATGATGATAGTGTATATGTACAGTTGCACAAAGAGCATGAGACTGAATTTGTGGGCTATGATCGGCTCGAAGCCGAAACAAGCATAGAAGTAGTGTTGGTGGCAGGTCAACCGGTGGACAAGGCTCAAATGGGGCAGGAAGTAGAGCTCATCCTGAGCCAGACACCGTTTTATGCCGCTAGTGGTGGCCAGATTGCCGATACTGGTACAGTCACCGGTGGGCAAGGGGCTGTCGAAGTCACTGATGTCCAACGGCCGGTAAGTGGCCTTATCGTCCATAGGGGCCGGGTCACCTCGGGATCCATCCAGCCCGGTGATACTGTGATGGCAACTGTGTATCAGCGTAATCGTAGAGGTGCAGCTTGTCATCATACAGCTACACACCTCGTGCATAAAGCTTTGAAAGAAGTAATTGGTGAACATGTAAACCAAGCCGGGTCCTTAGTTGAACCTGATCGCCTCCGCTTTGACTTTACACATTTTGGCGCACTTTCCCAAGATGAACTGGACCAGGTAGAGAAACTGGTAAATGATGCGATTCGGGAGAATTTGCCGGTGACAGCTAGGGAAATGAGCTTGCCTGAGGCAGAGGCCCAGGGAGCTATCGCTTTATTTGATGAAAAATATGGTGACCGAGTACGGGTTGTCAGTATAGATGGTTACAGCAAGGAGCTTTGTGGTGGTACCCACGTGGAGCGCACCGGTGAACTGGGCATTTTCAAGATCGTTAGTGAGACCGCGGTAGCAGCAGGAGTTCGCCGGATTGAGGCCCTGACCGATAAGGCAGCAGTCAAACATGTGGCGGCAGAAGAAGCGCTGCTACGCCAGGCTTGCAGTCAGCTGCAAACGACACCAGCGGAGCTGCCCGGTAGAATAGACAAGTTGCTGGAGGAGCAGCGGGAGCTTGGCCGGGAGCTGGAGAGACTTAAGGCGAAACTTGCTGGGGCCCAAAGCGAGGAATTACTGCAGCAGGTAGTGGAGATTGGGGATATCCCGGTACTAGCTGCCAAAGTAGAGGGTTTAGATGCCGCAGCACTAAGAACCCTGGGAGATCGGTTACGGGAAAAAATGGGTAGTGGCGTCCTGCTTTTAGGTTCGGTCATCGGTGAAAAAGCCCTATTTCTTGCCATGGTGACACCTGATGTAGTAAGTAGGGGAATTAAAGCCGGAGACATAGTTCGGGTTGCCGCCCAAGCCACTGGTGGTGGCGGTGGTGGCCGAGCAGACATGGCCCAGGCCGGGGGCCGAGAACCAGCAAAGATCGATGCTGCCCTTAAGCTAGCAACAGAAAGTATTAGGGAACAGCTGGCCATGGTCTAGCACGATAGATATGAGGCGCGGGACACGGGGAGTGTCCCGCTTCCTTTTTCAGAAGGAGCAGGAGAGTCTCCCTTTTCCAAGAATATGGAGGATCAGGTGGGCAAAAACATGGGGGGTGTGACTATGCATAAAGCTCATGAGGAAACCGCCCTGTATAGATGTGGACAGTATCGCAACCAGGCGGCACTTGTTCTAGATAGAGTTTATGCCGCCTTGGAAGAAAGAGGGTACGACCCAGTGGCCCAGCTAGTAGGCTATTTGATGTCAGGAGACCCCACGTATATAACCTCCCACCGGGAAGCACGGGATCTAATCCGTACTGTGGAAAGAGATGAACTTCTTGCCGAGCTGATCAGAAGCTATGTGCGAAACCGGGCGTCCGAGGCTCGTACTGGCTGATACTGGGCCTAAGTTCAGTTATCTGCAGATTAGCCATGATAGCCTAAGTGGTACAAGCCCTCCCCAATCAGCAGTAAGGAAAAGAGTGAGCCAAATCCGAGGGGGTGGCCGAACTGGGATTTGAGAAACGACCAATTTATCGACTGGAGCCCGATGATGACTTGCAGGATCTAATGGGGGCTTTGCAGAAAACACAGGATCCTGTGGTGATCTTCATGGATCATGCCGAGGCTTCAGTGCTGAAGAACGCGGTCAACCTAAGATTACTACAAGGATATGTCAAAGAGGCCCAAAGGCAATTGATGCTCATCTCCAAAGATGCCATTGTGCAAGCCTTAGCTAAGGAAGAGGGAATAGAGTGCTATGCGAGTGAATACCAGTTGGCTGAAGCTTTGGGGCTTTTAGCACACACACCAAGCGAGAAACCAGAGAGCAATGCCGATGGCCAGGAGCCTCTGACCCAGGTTACAGTTAGGCGATATGGCTTACAGCAAGTGATGGTGCTCTTTGTTGCGATGGTGGCAGTTGGCCTTCTATACTATGCTCTGATGCCGAAGGTCACCGTGGTGGTTACTCCGGGGTTGATGGTTTACCAACAGACAGTAGAAATATTGGGCATAGGGGCCGATGATGAAGAAGCCAAGGCCAATAGCCTTCCCGTATTACCACTCCAATCGGTGAAGGCAGTGATGGAAACTGAGGCAGTAGTCTCAGCCACCGGAAACCAGGCTTTGGGCACCGCCTTTGCCAAAGGGGTTGCCGTATTTATCAATGAAGGTAGCGATCCGGTGAATGTGCCAAAAGGTACAGAGGTGAAGACCGGTGAAGGTGTAGTTTTCCAGACAGATGAAGCAGTAAGTGTTCCTGGTCGCAGCACCGAGTATTTCCTTGATGTGGCTGCCGGTGTGAAAGCCGGGCAAAAAGAAGTAGGGATCACCGCCATTAAGGCCGGGGAAGAAGGCAATGTAGCAGCTGGGCGGATTCGATCATTTAGTGATAGTGCATTGGTAAAAAAACTAGTGGTGCGTAATCCTGAACCCATTCGGGGTGGGGTTAGCATACAGCAGACCCAGGTAACAGAGGAGGATATCAAGCGGGCCGAAGCGGTGTGTGCTAAACAAGCTAGCCTCAAAGCAGGCGAAATTCTTCAGGCCAAGGCCAACCCCTCGGGACTGGTTTTGATTCCTGAGTCGGTTGCCATTGAAAAGGAGGGTCTGGAACCAGACATCGCTATCGGGGAAGAGGCACAGGCTGTTAAGGTCTTGGCCCGGTTCCAGGCCCAAGGACAAGCCTTTAAAAGGCGGGATCTGGGAGAACTGTTGGAGCGGGAGCTAGGACGGCAATTGCCGGAGGATTTGGTTTTGTACCAACCTAAGTTCGAGATCGATGGGCTGGTAGCTACTCTTGCAGATGGCTCTATTACCTTGGTTGCCGACGTAAAGGCTCCGGTGCACAGGCGCTTACCGGTTAGCGAGTTAGCCCGCAGGCTAGTCGGTCTTGACCGCCAGGAAGTTTGGGAGCTTGGGAAGGCTTTGGATGTGGATTCCATTGAGATTGTGCCCCACGATGTTGGGCGTTTGCCCAGGTTTGCTCACTGGATTAAGGTAGAGGTGAAAGTGCCAGAGGCTGAGGTGGCTAAGAGTCAACCTTGACCTTTTGGTGAAAGGAGTTACAAATTGGAGTATAGGTTATTGGGCGCCACGGGTATCCGGGTTTCCAGGCTATGCCTTGGCGCTCTTACTATTAGTCCCTTGCAAAGAGACTTGCCTGTAGATGAAGGTGCTCAGGTGATTCTCCGAGCTTTGGAACTTGGCGTGAATTTCATCGATACTAGCCAATTCTACAGGGCTTACCCACCTATTGCCCGGGCCTTGAGAGAGTGTGCAAAGCGGGATGAGGTGGTAATAGCCAGCAAAAGCTATGCTTATGATGGCCGGGGTATGGAGGCGGCACTAACTGAAGCCCTCAGGGAGCTTGGTCGGGATTACATTGATGTTTTTATGCTACATGAACAGGAATCAATGTTGACTATTCGGGGACACTGGGAGGCTGTAGAGTACCTTCTCAAGGCAAAAGCACGGGGTCTTGTGCGCGCTGTGGGCATTTCTACTCACACCGTGCGAGCAGTAAGGGCCGCCGCCTTGGTGCCGGAGTTAGATGTGATTAGTCCTTTGATTAACTACACTGGTATCGGGATCACTGATGGGAGTAAAGATGACATGGAGGCTGCCATCAGGTTTGCTGCCACTTGTGGTAAGGGAATGTATTCCATGAAACCCTTTGGGGGTGGACACCTGATGGATCATATCGACAAGGCCCTAGGTTATCTCTTGGGGATGGATGATCTGGCTTCTATTGCTATTGGTATGAAAACCAAGGCAGAAGTGGAGATGAATGTCCGGTTGGTTGGTGGACTAGAAGTACCGGATGACTTGCGGAAAGCTACTACTAGCATACCCCGGCGCCTCCACATTGATGATTGGTGTATAGGTTGTGGGAACTGTGTGGAAAGGTGTCCATCAAAGGCGATGATGATTCGGAATGGGAAGGCAGTATCGGATCCAGCTCGTTGTGTGTTTTGCGGATACTGTGGTGCCCATTGCTCTGAATTTGCCATAAAGGTGATATAAAATGCGGATTATGGGTCTTGATCTGGGGACAAAGACTATCGGTGTTGCCGTAAGTGATTTATTGGGGCTAACTGCTCAGGGAATAAAAGTGATTCGGCGGCACACTTGGGATGAGGATATCCAAGAGCTAGAGCAGCTGGTGCAGGACTATGAAGTAGAAGAGATGGTAATTGGGCTACCTCGCCGTACCACCGGGGATTTGGGCCCCGAGGCAGAGAGAATTCGAGGAGAAGGGGATAAACTAGGAAAGGTGTTAGGGCTGCCGGTGACTTACTGGAATGAGTGGTTCTCCACTGTATCGGCAGAGCAAGTGCTTCTCGAAGCGGATGTCAGTCGCAGGCGTCGCCGAGAGGTTATTGATCAGGTAGCAGCTGCTATCATTCTCCAGAATCATCTAGATAGTCGCCGAAATAGAAGGGATGATTGAGTGGTAGGGATGCTAAATGGGCCAAAATTGGCATAGAGAGGGGGCAGGGCGGTGGCCGAGTAGGCACTACCGCCGAGGCCATGGAAGACAATATCATTACTTTGGTAGATGAAGCTGGTGCCAAGCATGACTTCACGATTCTAGAGGTGGTGGAGATCGATGATCTGCACTATGCAGTGTTACTTCCCCACAAAGCACCGGAAGAGGGAGTCGTGGTCTTGAGGATAGGCCAGGACATTCACGGAGAGGATGTGCTGTTCGCCATAGAGGATGACGATGAATTCGAAAGGGTCAGACAGGCTCTGGAAGAGCTAGATGACGAAGAGTAGTTTTCACGGATTGTGATGCTCTTTGCCAAATCACCGTTTCACCCTTATAATATGATGAGATGGGAGGCATCTTTTGCTTACTTGGGGTGACAGATTATGAGAAGAATCGAAGGACAATGTCGGCTAGAGCAGCTGGCTACGACTCGTATTGAGCTACCTAGCCTAGCGGACATTTGGTCTTTTAGCTTGCAGAGCATGGGTCGGCTGTTGTGTCTTGGCTTGATTCTTTGCCTTGCTTTTGCTTTAGTTGCATCACGGGTCATATTGCCACCCAAGAATGCTAAGCTGGCTGCAGCCTCTATCATTCATATATCTTCCGGTAGTACTAGTCGCCAGATCGGAGATTTACTCCTTGAGGCAGGGGTGATTCGCAGCAAGACCGCCTTTGTCCTGGCCTCTCGGCTTCTTGGCCTAGAACAAAAGCTACAAGCCGGTGACTATCGGCTAAGCCCTGGCATGAACCTACTACAGGTTATGCAACATTTAGAGGCTGGCAAAGTCGCAACCATCCGGGTTACGATCCCGGAGGGCCTCACTCTAGAAGCGATTGCCCAAAGACTCGCAGCTCTCGACTTAGTGGACAAGGATCGATTCATGGTATTGGCCCGAGATGATCGGCTCATTTATGGAGATAATTCTCCCATAGATAAGCCGACCCACAGTCTGGAAGGATACCTGTTTCCTGACACTTACTTTTTTGTTCGTAATCAGCCAGAAGAAGAGATTATCAAGCGCATGGTATCCCGCTTTACCCAGATGGTGGGTCCGGTAATGCAGGAGGCTAATCTACCAGCGGGTTTTACCTGTCATGAGTTGATTACCTTAGCATCGATTATAGAAAAGGAAGTTATGGTGTCACGGGAGGCACCTTTAGTATCTGCCGTGTTTTGGAATCGTCTCAGGATAGGGATGCCCTTGCAGTCGGATCCTACTGTGCAGTTTGCCATGGAGCGGCCTCAGAAGAAGCTCTATTATTCGGATTTAGCCCTGGATTCCCCTTATAATACCTACAAATATCGGGGACTACCCCCAGGGCCGATTGCCTCTCCGGGACGATCTTCCATCAAGGCGGCGTTGGAGCCAGCTGAGGTAGATTATCTTTATTTTGTGGCTAAAGGTGATGGCACCCATGCCTTTAGTAGAACCTTTCAGCAGCACAGGGCAGCTCGTACAAGGTATGGAATCTAGATGTATAGGATACTAATCGATGTTTCTGGCAGCCTATGCTCCAAGGAGGGAAAAGATTGACAGCGACAATGGAGCTTCTCGCTCCGGCAGGCAACCTGGAAAAAGCAGAAGTAGCTATCGCCTATGGGGCAGATGCCATTTACGTTGGTGGAAAGGAATATAGCCTAAGGAGCGGTGCTGACAACTTCACTCTGGCGGAAATCGCTGACCTGGTGGGCTATGCCCACCAGGCCAATGTCAAGCTCTACGTCGCGGTAAATAGCCTATTACATAACGAAGGCTTAGATGGTTTGGCAGAGTACATTGCGGGATTGGCAGCAGCAGATGTAGATGCCATCATCTTTTCTGATCCGGCAGTCTATGCCATTAGCCAGAAAGTGGCGCCCAAACTAGCTTTGCACATATCGACTCAGGCGAGTCTGACGAACTGGCGGTCCGTTCGGTTCTGGGAAGAGCTGGGGATCAAGCGGGTGATTTTGGCCAGAGAGCTATCCCTAAAGGAGATAGCTGCCATTCGCCAAAAGGTAGGCTTGGAACTGGAAGCCTTTGTCCATGGTGCTATGTGTATGGCCTATTCGGGACGCTGTCTGCTTTCCAACTATATGACAGGGCGAGATGCTAACCGAGGAGACTGTGCCCAGGCTTGCCGCTGGCGCTATGCTCTTATGGAAGAGAAAAGGCCAGGTGAGTACTATCCTGTATTTGAGGATGAAAAAGGTAGTTATGTCCTCAACTCCAGGGATCTAAACATGCTAGCCCATTTACCGGAGTTAGCGACAGCAGGACTAAACAGCCTCAAGATTGAGGGCCGTATGAAAAGTGTCTATTATGTGGCGACAGTTGTAAGAGCTTACCGGCAGGCTTTGGATGCCTATCAAGCTGATCCAAAAGGTTACCGACTTAGACCGGAGTGGCTGGAGGAACTAGACAAAATCAGCCATCGACCTTACACCACCGGCTTCTATTTTGCACCCCCAGGCCCAGAAGGGCAGTCATACACATCCGGCGGGTATATCCGCAGCTATGACTTTGTCGGTATAGTGCCCAAGAACAGGGGAGATGCCGGGGAGGGTCGAAGCCTTGTGGATGTTCGCAACCGGATTAGGCAAGGAGAAATCCTTGAGCTAATCACACCCCAAGGTTTGTCTTTAACCTTTGCTCTAGATAAGATGTGGGATGAGACAGATAATCCCGTAACAGAGGCTCATCCCAATCAAAGAATTTTGGTTGAGTTGCCGACTCGGGCGCCCTGTTTCTCACTACTTCGGAGGGCAGTAATCGAGGCGAGTTAGAACAAATTTGTCTAAAGACAGGCACGAATCCACCTTGGCCACATAAGATAAGAAAGACTCCAGATAAATGGGGGTGGCCCAGGTTGATTCCGCTACTTGCGGCACTAGTCGGGTTTTTGCTTCAGGGACTTGTTTTTCTCATCTCCTATGTAACTAACAGCAATGCTTTTCCACTGCCTTTGTCGGAGAAAGAAGAGGCAGCACTCCTGGAGAGGCTCGGGACCGGGGATGGCGAAGCCCGCAATATTTTGGTCGAACGAAATCTGCGGCTGGTAGCACATATTGTGAAGAAATTCGAGAATACAGGGGAGGAAACCGATGATCTGATCTCCATTGGAACCATCGGGTTGATCAAAGCCATTAATACCTTTGACGTGACCCAGAAGACTCGCCTAGCAACCTATGCTGCCCGATGCATCGAGAATGAGATCTTGATGCATCTGCGCTCAACCAAGAAGACTCGTAATGATGTAATGCTCTATGATGCCATTGGCTCAGACAAAGAAGGCAATGAGATCACCTTGATCGACATTCTAGGCACAGACCCAGATGAGGTCTTGGAGCGGGTTGAGCTATCAGTGGAACAGGAGAGATTGCGGGAGATGTTGACGGGGCTAGGGGCCCGGGAAAAGAAGGTTCTGGAACTCCGCTATGGCCTAACTGATGGGATTCGTAAAACTCAGCGGGAGATCTCCCGCAAGCTCGGCATTTCTCGTTCGTATGTTTCTAGGATTGAGAAACGGGCTATCACTAAGTTACAACAAGAAATGTTGTCTGAACAAATACACAGTTAGGCGGATTGGTGACTTCTGACCCGGGGGCTCACAAGTCTGCCTCAGTCAGAAGGATGCACAGGAGGAACCACATTTTCATGATCAAGCATTTTTGCCCCAATGAATGTCTACCGTCTTTGCTAGAGGTTGATCTGGACAAGCTCAAAGCGAAGGGATATAAGGGTCTCATTTTGGATATTGATAATACCCTGCTCCCCTGGGCCGGTGATGAGCCGAGTCACACCGTCCTGGCCTGGGTGGAAAAGGCAAAAGCTGGTGGTTTCCAGCTCTGTCTTACATCTAATGCATTGAAGGAGCGGGTGGCCCGGGTGTCGAGAACCTTGGACATCCCGGCCATTGCCGGAGCAATCAAGCCCCGCAAGAAACCGTTTCGTCAGGCCCTACAGCTGTTGGGAACCACTCCTTCGGAGACAGTGGTGATTGGTGATCAGCTGTTTACCGATATCTTAGGTGGCAACCGCATGCAGCTGTATACCATTCTGATTGATCCTGTGGCTAGTGAGGAACTGGTGGCAACTAAAGTAATCCGGCGCTTAGAAAGGCGGATTATCCGTCGGCTTAGCCGGAAAGGCTATATCAGTGAGAGCGCGGCCCACCGGCGTTTGTGTCCTGGACGGAAGCGGTAGATGTTGTTTGATGGATGTTTTATCCGGAGAGTCCGGCCGTGATCGGGCTCTACCGGTTTTTTTATCCGCAAGGTTGGCCACAGGAGCAGAACTAGGCATGTAAGGCTAATCTCGGCATCTCGGGTTGACAGATGAGAAATCTGATGGAGGAAAAACCCCATACTCTAGAGAAGAATGGATGATTATGGGTAAAGAGTGTAAACCATCAAGGAGGGAGCCATTTGCAGATAGGTAGGGATGAACTGGCTGCGATCTTGGCAGTGGCTAGTAAACGAGGTAGTGATTATGCCGACATTTTTATCGAGGAAGCCCATACAGCTCAAGTTTTTTGTGAACAGAATCGGATTGAAAGGGTAACTGCTGGGATCGATGCCGGAGCCGGGATTCGGGTGATTGTAGGGGAGACTACGGCTTATGCTTATACCAACGATTTGTCCTTGAAGGGATTGAAAGAAGCGGCCGAGGTCGCGGCAGCCGCGGCCCGGGGACAAGCTGCTCGTCCCAGCATAAATCTTTGTCGTCGCCAGTCCTCCTTTGAGCTGCCCATCATGACGAGGCCCGAGACCGTTGCTGTAACAGATAAGGTGCAAGTGGTGGAAAAAGCCAACCAGGCGGCTAGAAAGGCTGATCCAAAGGTGCGACAGGTGACGGTATCCTATCGGGATATCGCTCAGAAAGTGGTTATTGCCAATAGTGCCGGTGGATGGGTGGAAGATGAACGGATTCGCACCAATCTGTCAGTGATTGTGATTGCCATGGAAGATGACCGAATCCAAACTGGTTATGAGTCCCTAGGTGGGATCATCGGATTTGAACTATTTGAGCAGAATGATCCCGCTGAAATGGCGATCAAGGCGGCCAGGCGGGCTGTACGCATGTTGGGGGCCAGACCAGCACCGGCAGGTCGCATGCCAGTAGTGATAGCCGGTGAGGCGGGGGGAACCATGGTTCATGAAGCCTGTGGCCATGGCCTGGAGGCTGACCTTGTACAGAAAGGGATTTCCGTGTATGCTGGCAAACTAGGCCAGGAAGTAGCCTCTCCCCTAATTTCTGTAGTTGATGATGCTACACTTCCCGGCAAATTCGGCAGCTTCCGTTTTGATGATGAGGGGACAGAGGGCCAGCGTACAGTACTAATCGAGAACGGTGTCCTGGTCGGTTACCTATATGATTATCTAACCAGCCGAAAAGGTAAGGTCGCCTCCACCGGTAATGGCCGCCGAGAATCTTACCAACACAAACCTATCCCCCGTATGACCAACACCTTCATCTTACCAGGTAAGGATGATCCTCAGGCTATCATTCGGGAGACCGATCGGGGTCTATTGGTAACTCGTATGGGAGGTGGGCAGGTAAATACTGCCAATGGGGATTTTGTTTTTGAGGTCTCTGATGGTTATTTGATCTCAGGTGGCGAGATTGGTGAACCAGTCCGGGGAGCAACTCTTACCGGTAATGGTCCAAAGGCATTGGCTTTGGTAGATCGGGTTGGAGGAGACTTGGGTTTTGCTATTGGTCTTTGTGGCAAGGATGGTCAAGGAGCCCCGGTTAGTGATGCTCAACCCACCATTCGTATCCCAGAACTAGTGGTTGGAGGCATCATGGAGGAGGACGAAGCATGACAATGAAGATGCAAAAGCTAGCTCAATCGATCCTGAAACTAGCTGATACCGCCCGTCGGGATCTTGAAGTATATACTGTTAGGCATAAATCCTTACAGGTGGAAGTCAGTGATGGCGAGGTTGAGACATTACGAGAAGCACAAGCGACCGGTGTGGGGGTAAGGGTGATCGATGGTGGCCGGTTGGGCCTTGCCTTTACTACTCGTCTAGACGAAGGAAGCCTTCGGGATACAATTCGCTTAGCCACTGACAATGCCCAAAGCGCTACACCCGATGAATACAACACACTTCCTTCCCCAAAACCAGTAAAAGACATGGATCTTTTGGATCCTGCCATGGCCCAAATTCCAGTAGATACCAAGATCCAACTGGCCCGGGATGTGGAAAAGGCGGCCCGAGCCTATGATCCCCGGGTGACTAAGGTGCGGCAAGCAGCCTATGGAGATGCTGTCTATGAAGTGGGGATCAGCAATTCTCGGGGTCTTAGTGTAGGCTATGAAGGAGCATACTGTAGTACTAGCTTGTTAGTAGTAGCTGAAGCTGAAGGCCAGGCGGAAGTAGGCTGGAGCTACGATCTTTCCCGGTCTTTTGACAAGCTAGATCCCACAAAGGTGGGGCGGGAAGCGGCAGCCAAGGCTGTGGAAATGCTGGGAGCCGGTACCTTGACCACATGCCGGGTGCCGATACTTTTGGCCCCAGATGTGGCCGCGGACTTTCTTGATGTCTTGGGCCCAGCCCTAACAGCAGAAGCGGTGCAAAAGGGAAAATCACTTTTCGCTGGCAAGCTAGGTGAAAGAGTGGGGTCTACTCAGCTAAACGTGATGGATAGTGGGCTTTTGCCCCAGGGCCTAGCCACAGCACCGGTAGATGATGAAGGGGTACCCTCACAGGACACCATGCTTCTAGATCAAGGTATTCTACAGACATATCTTTACAATAGCTACAGCGCGGCCCGGGATGGAGTAGAATCCACCGGCAATGGAGTGAGAGCTTCCTTTCGGGGTGCACTCTCCTCTGGTCCCCGCAATATCCATATCCAGCCTGGAAACAGATCTCAATCAGAACTGCTGGGTGAGATCTCCCGGGGTCTATTGGTGACGAATGTTATGGGGATGCATACCGCTAACCCCATATCTGGAGAGTTTTCTGTGGGTGCCAGTGGTCTGTGGATCGAAGGCGGGAAGCCGATCCGGCCAGTAAGGGGAGTTGCCATAGCTGGTAATCTCATAGATTTTCTCAAACACATAGTGGCTGTTGGTAGTGACCTGCGGTTCTTTGGTTCGGTGGGCTCACCGAGTCTATTGGTGGAAGGTATCACCATCAGTGGAGAGTAGGTAAGAGAATGACAGGACTACGGTTTTTATCCGCTGGCGAATCCCATGGGCCTGCCCTTAGTGGGATCATCGAGGGTATGCCTGCCGGTCTATCTCTATCTATAGAGGCAATCAATCAAGAGCTGGCTCGGCGGCAAAGGGGATATGGTCGGGGTGGCAGAATGCAGATCGAGACAGATAAGGTGAGGGTTCTATCTGGTGTTCGCTTTGGTCAAACCCTGGGAAGCCCCATTGGCCTTCAGATAGTAAACCGAGACTTTGAAAACTGGCAAAGTAGCATGGCTATCTCCGCACCAGCTAGCAATGGTGTCGAGGCAGCTGTTACCAGGCCAAGGCCAGGACACGGCGATTTAGCAGGTATGCTAAAGTATAGAACCGGGGATGCCCGAAATATTCTGGAGCGGGCCAGTGCTAGAGAAACAGCCATGCGGGTGGCCATTGGAGCGGTGGCACGCCAGCTGCTTTGCCATTTTGGCATTAAGGTGTTTTCTCATGTTATCCAGATCGGGGATTTAGTTGCGACAGAGATTCCCGCCGATTGGGAGGAGCTTGAGGAGAGAGCGGAAAATTCTTTGGTGCGGTGTGCCGATGAAAGGGCAACCGAGGAGATGGTGAAGAGAATTGATGCTGCCAGAGAGGCAGGTGATTCTCTCGGAGGAATCTTTGAAGTTATCGCTTGGCCTATGCCAGCAGGTTTGGGTAGTCATGTACATTGGGATCGTCGACTAGATGGATGCTTAGCACAAGCCCTGATGTCGATTCCTGCCATCAAGGCGGTGGAGATTGGCTTGGGTAGGGAGACTGCACTAAGGCCAGGATCCCAGGTGCATGACGAGATCTTTTTTGATAAGGAAGAGCCTCTCTCAAAGACGTCAGAGGCAAACGATGAAGAAACGCTTAGAAAGTCTAGTGGAATGAGCGGTAGGAGAGATGCTTTGCTATGGCAGGGAGAGAAGTGGTTGACTGCCGGTGGTTTCTATCGTAAAACCAATCGAGCCGGTGGAATTGAGGCGGGTATGACCAATGGTGAGGCTATCATGGTTCGGGCCGCCATGAAGCCAATTCCTACATTATCTAAGCCACTTGACTCAGTTGACTTTGATGATCTTAGGCCAGTGGCCGCCGGTATAGAGAGATCAGATGTGACAGCGGTGCCAGCGGCGGCGGTAGTTGGAGAAGCGATGGTAGCATGGGTAGTCGCCTCTGCCTTTATGGAGAAGTTCGGAGGGGACAGTGTGACTGAGATGGAAGTAAGATACCGGGAGCATCTACTCTCACTTTGCCCTTAGCACTGGGGCCCTAAGGGGGATAGGGAAAAATGGAGACCGCTAACATCATGTTGACTGGTATGATGGGTGCCGGCAAGACTACCATTGGCCAGAAGCTCGCCGCAAAATTGGAGAAGGCATTTGTCGATCTAGATGATGTAATCGAAAAAAGAGCAGGGGCCAGCATCCAGGAGCTATTTCGGTGCTATGGTGAAGCTCATTTCAGAGATGAGGAGAACAAGGCCCTAAAAGATGTGCTCAGCCAAACCAACCAAGTGATTGCCACCGGTGGCGGTGTTGTCATAGGGGAGGAGAATCGCAGTCTAATCCAAAACCATCCCACCATCTGGCTAGCCTTGGATAGTGCCACGGCTGCCAAGAGATTGGTTTTTGATGGCACAAGGCCACTACTTAAGCCCACAGTGACAGAGGAGAGTAGTGTTAGTGAGGGAGACAGAAGGCAAGGGATGGCTAGGTGGCGGCAGCTAGAAGAGGAACGCCGCTGGGCCTATAGTCTTTGTGATTGGGTGGTTGATGCCGCAAGGCCCGAAGAGGCAATCATACATGAGATTGTAGCTTGGTGGCAACCTTACCAAGGGATTGATACTGGTCAAGGCATAAAACACCGGCCTTGGAAAGTGGGTCACTTGCGGGTAGATGTGCCGGAAAATCCCTACTTAATCCATTTTGGCCGAGGTATTCTGTCTAATTTGGGTGAGCGCTGCCGGGCAGAGCTCGGCCTTAGGCAAGTAATAGTAGTCTCAAACCCTACTGTGTTTGAGCTCTATGGAGATATGGCAACTGTATCCTTGGACAAAGCTGGCTTAAAGCGTGATGTGGTACTCATCCCCGATGGAGAAGAGCATAAGCATCTTAGGACAGTTGAATCCATTTATAACGCCGCCTTTCGGGCAGGCCTTGATCGCAAGTCCGGAATCATCGCCCTAGGTGGTGGCGTGGTAGGGGATGTAGCTGGTTTTGCGGCAGCCACTTATATGCGGGGAGTGCGGCTAGTGCAAGTGCCTACGACTCTCCTGGCTCAGGTAGATAGCTCAGTTGGTGGCAAAGTGGGAGTGAATCACCCCCAGGGCAAGAATCTTATCGGCTCTTTTTACCAGCCAAACCTGGTACTGGCTGATCTTGAGACCCTAGGGACACTACCTGAGCGGCAGTTTCTTACCGGAATGGCCGAGGTGCTCAAATATGGCCTGATCGCCGATGCAAGTCTTCTAGATAGTTTGGCGAGGTACGGCAATAAGGACGTTCCCCAAGCTACCTTAACCGAGTGGGTGGAGCGTTCCTGCAAGCTAAAGGCTAGGGTGGTAGCCAAAGATACCAAGGAAGCGGGCTATAGGGAGATCTTGAACTTTGGCCATACCGTGGGGCATGCAGTGGAGAAGGTGGCTGGTTACGGGCAGTATACCCATGGTGAAGCTGTGGCAATCGGTATGGTAACAGCAGGTATTCTGTCTTATCTTAGAGGGTATCTGAAGAAAGCTGATTGCCAAAAGGTGATCCGGCTCATTAAGATGTGGAGGCTGCCTGTGGATATCGGGGAGCTTTCGGTTTCAGCCATTATCGAGGCATGTAGACTGGACAAGAAGACTCGCTTTGGTGAGCTGCGTTTTGTGCTTCTGGAAAGTCTAGGTAGTGCGAAGACGGGAGAAGTAGTCGGAGAAAAGGAGTTGGTCCAGGCTTTCCAGATCCAAAAGGAAGGTGGCCCATGATGAAGATCCAAGTAATCCATGGCCCCAATCTAAATCTTTTGGGGAGACGGGAGACAGAAACTTACGGAACTTTGACCCTTAGGGAGATTGAGGCACTACTTGCCCACTTAGCCTGTGAGCTCGGGTGCCGGGTAGAGTTCTTTCAAAGCAACCACGAAGGTGAACTGGTGGATTGCATTCATTCTTGCCAAGATAGGGTAGATGGTATACTGATCAATCCCGCGGCCTTTACTCATTATAGCTATGCACTGCGGGATGCTATCACTGCGGTAGATTTGCCTGTAGTAGAAGTGCATATGTCCAATATCTATCAAAGAGAAGCGTTTCGCCACCAATCAGTGACTGCCCCGGTCTGCTGTGGGCAAGTGTCGGGATTTGGTGAAAGTAGTTACCTTTTGGGACTGCGGGGTTTAGTGGGGATTATCCGTGATGGCAAGCAGCAAGGGTTCGAATGTCGTAAAGGGAAAGGGAGTGAAAGAGCCTAGCCCAGGCTTTACGGGAGGCAGGCTCTAAGAAATGCAAAGACTGACAAAGCTACGGCAGAAACTCAAGGAAAAAGAACTGGATGCCATGCTAGTAATCGGGGCAGAAAACCGCCGTTATCTAAGTGGTTTCACTGGTTCTGCCGGAACACTAGTTATTACAGAGGATAAGGCAGTTTTGATGACAGATTTTCGGTATATAGAACAGGCTACAGCACAGGCACCGGAGTTTGAGGTTCGACGTTACAATGACTACTTAGAGACTCTGGAGGCAGTATTTGATGAGTGTGGCTGTCATCGAGTCGGATTTGAGAGTGACATAGTCACTTACTCCCAGTATAGCAAGTGGCAAGAAAGACTCGGCAAGGTGGAATGGCAGGCTACTTCCGGGTTAGTTGAAGAGTTGCGGATGGTCAAATCCGAAAGTGAGATTGCCAACATCAAGAAGGCGGCTGCCATTGCTGATTCGGCTTGGGAAGAAATACTGCCCTACATGCGGCCAGGTGCAACTGAAAAAGAACTAGCCCTTAAGCTAGAGTTCTTGATGGGAAGCAAAGGGGCCGATGGCCTGGCTTTTGAGATTATCTTGGCTGGGGGTCCCAATGGTGCTTTGCCCCATGCGGTTTCCGGTGATCGCCCTTTGGAGTCTGGTGACCTAGTGGTGATGGATTTTGGTGCCCGTTATGCAGGGTATTGTAGTGACATGACCCGCACAGTCGTCATCGGTAAGGCTTGCCAGAAGAGCCGTGCGCTGTATAATATTGTGTTGGAAGCTCAGTTGGCCGCGGTAAATGCCATCAAACCGGGGAAGACGGGAACAGAGATCGATAACATTGCCCGTGAAATAATCACCAACGCTGGTTATGGTGAGCAGTTTGGCCATGGACTTGGCCATGGTGTGGGTTTGGCTGTCCATGAACAACCCCGCTTGTCCCCTAAAGCTGATAACGTGTTACAGCCGGGGATGATCGTCACAGTGGAGCCTGGCATTTACCTACCGGGTTTCGGTGGAGTGAGAATTGAGGATTTGGTGGTAGTAACTGAAGCGGGCTGCCGGATCTTGACTCAGAGCACCAAAGAGCTGGTAGAGCTTGAGTAGGCATTCCTGTCGGTGTTAGAAGGAGGAACGTGATTTGATTTCGGTAAATGACCTAAGGACTGGCTTGACACTAGAGCTAGATGGTGAGGTTTGGAGCGTAGTCGAATTCTTACACGTAAAGCCGGGTAAAGGGGCGGCTTTTGTCCGAACTAAGCTCAAGAACGTCCGTACTGGAGCTGTATCCGAGCGCACCTTTAGAGCCGGTGAGAGAGTGCCTCGGGCTAGGATCGAGACGAAACAGATGCAGTATCTCTATAGCGGAGGTGATGAGTACCATTTCATGGATACTGAAACCTTTGAACAGATTGGGCTTAGGGCTGGCACTCTAGAGGGAGCTGTCAATTACCTCAAAGAGAATATGGTCATTGGCATTCAGTTCTATGAAGGGGAACCTATTGGTGTAGACCTGCCTACAGCAGTGGAGCTAGAGGTAACCGAGACGGAACCAGGCTTTAAAGGCGATACTGCCACCGGCGGTACTAAGCCTGCCACTCTGGAGACTGGATTGGTTGTACAAGTGCCACTTTTCATTGAACAAGGTGACATCTTAAAGATTGATACTCGCACCGGCGAATACTTATCCCGGGCGTAGTGGTAGACTATACTGGCTGGTAATTGACTTTTGGTGCTTTTTGACCCTATGCTGGAATCTAAAGGATAAAGGGAGTGCTGCTAGTGAAGACTATCAAGGAGAAAATTGCGTATTTGCGGGGTTTACTGGAGGGGGGAAATCTTTACGGGAAGGATCCCAATACCAAGGTTTTTTGGGATCACTTGTTGGGCATCCTCGATGATGTGGCCGAGTCCATTAATGCCTTGGGTACCAACCAAGAAGAGCTGGCAGAGTATGTGGAGGCCATTGATAGTGATCTGATGGACCTGGAGGAAGAGGCCTATCAAGATGAAGATGATGATTGGGTGGAAACAGACTGCCCCGAGTGTGGGGAGCCGGTGAGCTTTGAGGAAAGCTTTCTCTATGATGATGACGTACAGGTCACCTGTCCCGAGTGTGGTGCGGTGGTGCATAGAGGGGATAGTTTTCTGGATATCGATGAACTAGAAGACTTTGACGACGAGGAAGAAGAGGAGTGATGGCTTCCACTTTACCAGACCCCTTCTCCTAGAGTTCTTCTGTATGGGCTGGTCCCGGCTAGGGGTGGAGTGGACCGGGCAGATTTAGAAAAGACAAAAGACTTAGGACTGCTTTTCTGCCGAAATGTGCAGGAATGCAGTCCTTTTGTTTTTTATATTCTACTTTGGTTTGCAGGGCCATATAAATGGACAAGGGGGATTCAGTGGGCTATGACCAGGTATTAAACTACATAGTGGGAGCATTGCGTGACACATTAGGAAGAGTACCAAGAGAGATTAGGGCAGATGTCCTTGAAATACGCATCCGTCAGGCCCGTCCCTTGGCTTTGGTAACCGTGACAGGCATCCTTTTTGTTACTGCATCTGGCAAACCCACAACCAAACCCAGTGAAGGTTACCAAGTGACTTTGGAAGATTGCCGCTTAACTCTGCAAGCGATGACTCGTTCCTCAGTATATATGGTAGAAGACAAGCTTTTGCAGGGGTTTCTCACCTTGCCCGGTGGTCATCGGGTGGGGCTAGCCGGTACCGGCTACGTAGAGGGTGGGGAGCTTAGAGCTCTTCGGGAGGTTGGTCAGTTCAATATTCGCATTGCCCGGCAGCTACCTGGGGTTGCCACACCCGTAATGCCCTCTTTGGTTGAACCGGATGGCAGGTTTTTGTCCACCCTAGTCATCTCCCCCCCTGGATGTGGCAAGACAACTCTGATTCGGGATATTGCCAGGCAATTATCTTGGGGGAAATCTGGCTTTTGGCCTAGGCACACTGTGACTATTGTCGATGAAAGAAGTGAGATCGCTGCTACCTGGCAAGGCGAGCCCCAGACCGATACTGGACCATGTACAGATATACTGGATGGCTATCCGAAAACGGTGGGGATCCTAATCGCTATCAGGGCACTGGCCCCTGATGTTTTGGTCACTGATGAGCTAGGTGGTTCGGCTGATGTGGCGGCAATCATAGAAGCCGGGGCCGCGGGTATTGCGGTACTAGCCAGTATTCACGGAGATTCCTGGGAGAATGTGCAGAAACGGCCAGGAGGAAAAGAGTTGGCCCAAAGCCATCTATTTAGAAGGCTGGTGGTCCTTAGCCAACGGCAGGGGCCCGGCACTTTAGAGAAGGTCTTGCTACTTTAGCTAAAACTGGCATAAGAGGTAGACCATGCCAATATGATTACTAGAAGATGGGGTGAATGAGCTGTTGTTTTTCCGAGCTGTTTTGTGTCTTGTGATTATCGGGGGTAGTGGGTTTACCGGGTGGGTATTGGGCTGGTCAATTAGGGAGCGTCCCAGGCAGCTTGCCAGCCTACAGGTAGCCTTAAGTCGCCTGGAGACTGAAATTGGCTACAGCATGGCCTTTCTTCCAGAAGCATTATTGGAGCTGGCTCGGATCACCTTACCACCGGTTAACCGTCTCTTTGCCGATGTAGCCGGGCTCCTCAAACAAGGTGATATGTCAAGTGAGGCGGCATGGAAACAGGCGGTGAATCGGGCCCGGCAGTATCTGGTACTCACCTGGGATGATGAGCAGATTCTGCTTGGCCTTGGGGGGAGCCTAGGCATCTCCCACCGTGAGGATCAGACCCGTCATCTCCTACTTGCCAGAGAGCGATTAAGACAACAGGAGGTGGCGGCCGAGACGGCAAAAAGGCAATTGGCCCGTCTGTATAATGCCCTGGGTTGGGCTGCGGGTATGGCTTTGGTGCTGATGCTGGCCTGATGGGGAGTCACCCGAATCTAGGTGGGGACAAGGCTTCGGTTTTCGAGTAATGGACTAGTAGGAGGGCAAAGCCAATGAACCTTAGCCTAATCTACCGTATAGCCGGTGTCGGCATCCTGATCGCTATCCTCAACATTTTCCTACAACAGGCAGAACGAAAGGATCAGGCCCAGATGCTGAGCCTGGCCGGTGTGATTATTGTGCTGCTCTGGCTAGTTCAGCTAATTGCGGAGCTGTTTGAACAAGTGGAAAGTGTATTCCGCTGGTACTAACGGAGGGACCACCGTGTCTGAGATGGTGCCTGTGGTGCTAACCGCACTGATACTGGCTTTTGTCCAGGTTAACCTTAGATCCAACTACCCAGAATATGCTACAGTCTTGGCCATATTGTTTACAGTCATCATCTTGCTTAGGGTTCTGGGTCCTATGCGGGATATGATCCAGGTGTTTTACCAGCTGGGCCAAGGCACGGGAGTGGCGGGCAGATATTTCGATGTACTGCTGCGCACTATGGCAGTGGCTTATATTACAGCCTTTGGTTCACAGATCTGTAAAGATGCCGGGGAAAAAAGTCTGGCCATTGCCGTGGAGTTTGCAGGCAAACTGATTGTGATGATTATCGCGCTCCCTATCATTCTTGGGGTTGTAGAAGCATTGACCAACCTACTTCCTTAGTACGACCCTAGGAGGGAAGCCACTCTATGCTAAGGGTAATACACATAAGCTTGATTGTCGCTATCATGATCTGCTTCATCTCCTTTGCCTCTGTTACTTTTGCATCGCCTCTGGTTTCTCCTATGGAGCAAGTGGTCAAGGTTCAGTTGGAGGAACTCGATCTAAAACAGCTAGAAAGGACGCTCTCGGGGCTAGATGCAGATATCCAGGCCCAGCTGCCCTCACTAGAACTAGGTCAGCTTATGCGCGGTGGTAGTGGAATAGAATGGGGTAGACTAGGGAGAGACTTACTTGCCTATTTGTTTCGGGAAGTAGTGGCCAACTCCCGATTAATGGTGCAACTAATTGTGCTGGCCATAGTGGCGGCTGTTTTGCAGAATTTACAGACGGCGTTTGTATTTTCTGATACAATGGATGTATCTCTGGCCTCTTGTCTGCTACTGTTAATCTATATTGCAGTCAACAGCTTTCAATTGGCAGTAGCCGCAGGAGTGGGAGCCATTGATACTATGACTTCGCTTATGTACGCTTTGTTGCCACTACTCTCCACTACTTTGGCTGCAGTTGGTGGTCTCACTTCGGCGGCACTTATGCATCCACTCTTGATGACGGCAGTAGGAATGATGGGTGTTCTGGTTCAGCGGGTAGTATTTCCCCTGTTGCAGATCGCCATCGTCCTTGCTATTGTCGGTAATCTGTTTCAGGGCTTTCCGGTAAGGCGGCTAGCCAATCTCCTAGAACGCTCCGGCAGCTTGCTCCTGGGAACTGCTTTTGTGGCCTTTGCAGCAATGATCATTGCTCGGGGCATGTTGGCCCCAGTAGCAGATGGTGTGACTATCAGGGCGGCAAAATATCTTGGAGGGAAAATAGTCCCGGTCTTAGGTAACACCTTTGCCCAGGCATTAGATGTGGCAGTGGGTGGCTCCCTCTTGATCAAAAACGCTTTAGGCATGTTTGGCCTTTGTGCCATATTGATCATTGTCACATTCCCCCTCGTTAAGATCGTAGCTCTGTTATTGATTTTCCGGGTGGTGACCGCTTTAGTCGAACCAATTAGTGATGCGCGTCTGGTGTCAGCCATGACAAGCTGTGGTAATGTCTTAGCTATCGTGTTTGTGGCAGTAATGACTGTGGCTTTGATGCTCTTTTTGACCATCACAGTCATGGTGGGTATGGGGAATTTGACGGCGACCATTCGGTAGGTGGTCTTGATGGTGCAGTGGATTAAGGAAATCGTGGTACTGCTGCTCTTTGGCGGCCTGCTAATCATGATAGTTCCCGATACGGAGTTAAAGCCATTTCTCCGGCTAGTGGTGGGGCTGCTCCTCATTGCCCTTTTGATCCAGCCTTTGGCAGGCACCAATATCTTGATCAGCTCATATGGGATCGCTGCTAGGCTAGAAGAGTCATTGCAGGCATTGGGCAGGGCCGGATTTCAGTCTCCACGAATAGAACACCAACAGTTGCAGGTACAGGCAGAACGTTTAGTAGAGAAGGGAAGCGGCGTTGTGCGTGAACACATGGAGAACCAAGCAAACAGACAACTAGGGGCATTACTAAGTCTTTTCGCCGGTGTGGATGCAGCCCAGGTAGCAACCCAAGTCAATGCCCAAGGCCAATTGGAGAGGGTGTTGGTTCAGCTACACCTGTCTGGGGAAGGCACGGTTAATGAGCCAGAACTCCTATCTGCCACCGACACTTCAGGAGATGAGGTTTTTGTGCCATTAGTGCGACCAGTACTAGTCACAGAACAGAGTCTACAAGCAAAGGTTTCGGAAGATACCCAAGCAGATCCTTTGGTCAAACGTGTGCGGAGCTGGGTGGCAGATTTTTATGGTATAGATACCAAGCAGGTGATAGTGACCACCATGTGATAAGGGAGGGCATGCTGTGGAGTGGCGGGATCTATGGGAAAAATGGTGGCCAAACAAAAAAGCGGAACAGGCGGGAATACCGCTTACTGACCAACAGCGCAAGGCGACGAGTTACCTTTTGATTCTTGTGGTGGGGGCAGCAATAGTATTGCAGTTGACCAGCACGAAAGCACCTTCGCCGGTGATATCAACTCAAGGTGCTCAGCCACTACATAGTCAAAAGGTAGAACCGGTAGCAAGCCCTAGCTCTTCCTTGCGCCTGGGTTTCGAAGAAGAGATGGAGAAAAGGTTAGCAGGCATTTTGACACAGATCGAGGGAGTAGGTAGTGTTCAGGTGATGGTATCAGTTGATACAGGAAGCCGACTGGAACTTGCCCGTGATCTCAATGGAGACAAGACTATTACCGAAGAGACAGATAAGCAGGGGGGTAAACGCCGGGTCGTTGCCGAGCGTCAAAATGAGAAGGTGGTGATCCTGCGGGAAGGACAGGGTGCCTCGGATAAACCGATAATCTTAGCGGAGCACCGGCCGGTTATTGCCGGTGTGTTGGTGGTTGCCGAGGGGGCGCGAGATCCAAGCATTAAGCTAAGGA
>JAAYSL010000191.1 GCA_012518315.1 Bacillota bacterium
AGGGAGTAGATAATATTCTGCCCTTGCCTTTCATCACTGACTAGCCCAGCCTGTTTTAGTGTAGACAAGTGGTGTGAAAGACTTGGCTTGGAGATCTCAAAATGCTCGGCAAGCTCACCTGCGGTAAGGTCTCCCCATTTCAGTAGTTGTAGAATCTTGCGGCGGTTAGGATCCGATAGGGCCTTAAAGGTTAATCCAATGGCCACCAGCTGGATCACCCCCATGTATTAGATGTTTAGGTAACTATCTAACTGCATCTCTATTATACTCACCCCTATCACCACTGTCAAGAATTCATGCGGGAACGATCTCTAGACCAAGTGCCGATGTCCCCGGGCAGTGATGGGTATCCGGCCAAGTACGAGCCCATCCTCTACGAGATAGTATTCATCAAAAAGATTCATTACAGTACAGGCGTGGTTGGGGATAACTTCCACCTTATCTCCGATCCCCAGATCTAGTGAACTTGATTCAATCACACCGTGTTCCTCATTTAGCCAGGACAGGGTAATAGTCTCCAAGCCCTTAATACTGCCAAACCCGGGCACGTTTTTCTGCTTATCGCTGGCAAGGCTCTTACTGCCACTATCTAGAATGCACCGCTGGGGAGTCGGTTTGCTTACTACTGTAGCAAGGACAGTCAAAGCACATTGATCCCACGAGACCATACCACTAGCAACCAGTGAACCATCATTGAAGACATAAGTGCCGGGCCGGATCTCCGTTACTCCCGGCACCTTGGCTACTATGGCAGCGCTGGGGGTAGAGCCGGTACTCACTTCCTGGATGGGAAACCCGGCTTTGCGCAAGGCATCAGCTATTACAACAGTCATTTCGCCCTCTCTTTGGCCGATGGTTCTTCTACCTTCCATATCCTCACCATGGGCGTGGCCAGCATGGGTGAAAAGTCCTTTCAGCTCTAGATTCGGTAGTTTGCCAATGGTTGATGCCAAGTCCATCACTTCACCGATGGAAGCAAGGCCACTGCGCTTAAGGCCGGTATCAACCTCGATGAGTACGCCTATCTTCGTGTTATATTTCCCTGCCGCCTCCGCCAGCATACTAGCCCCAGCCCGACTATCTACTCCAACAGCCACTGTAGCCAGACGGCTTAGCCTAGCTAGGCGCAAGGCTCGATACCGCTCTACCACAGGATAGGCCATGAAGATATCCTTGATGCCATTATAGACCATGACCTCGGCTTCATCCACGGTGGCTATCGTCACACCACGGGCCCCTAGCTCTTGCTGCCAATGCGCGATAAACGGCGATTTGTGCGTTTTTATGTGGGGCCTAAGCTTGACTCCTGCTTTTGCCACCACCTCAGCCATTCTTTCTAGATTACCCTTAAGTCGCTTCCGATCCACAATCAAAGCCGGTGTTGGTAGATCATAAACATGCATACACTGGGCCTCCTTGGTGAAAGTGTTCGGGCAACTTGACGCTTACCCGCGGGACCAGAACCCAAGAACCATAGTGCAATACAGAGTTTTCCCCGCTGACCGGTCAGCTACTTATCAATCAACATCTTCCCATTTCGGTAGATTAGCTTTCCATCGGCATAGATCTCCCCACCATCACGCATATCACAGAGCATATCCCAGTGGATCCCAGATTCATTCTTGCCCCCGGTCTCATAGTAGGTACTACCTAGGGCTAGGTGAATAGTGCCCCCGATTTTCTCATCAAAGAGCATATTGCGGGTAAACTTGGTGATGCCAAAGTTCGTGCCGATGGCAAACTCCCCCACCCGCCGGGCCCCCTCATCTGTCTCCAAGAGTGAATGCAAGAGCTCCTCTCCCTTGGCGGCCGTTGCCTCGACGACTTTACCTTCCTTAAATGTTAAGCGGATATCTTCCACTTCTTTTCCAGAATAGATGCCTGGAAATGAAAAGCGGATCACCCCTTCAACCGAGTCTTCTATAGGTGCAGTAAACACCTCGCCATCGGGGAAATTCATCTTGCCATCGCAGTTCTCCCAAGTACGTCCTTTTACGCTAAGACGGAGATCTGTGTCTTTAGCTTTGACTTCAATCAGATCAATACCGTTAAGGAACTCTGCATACCTTTGCTGCTTGTCATGGACGTCTTGCCAGGCAGCTACCGGACAGGGAGTGTTCAAAAGGCAAGCCTCCATGACAAAGTCCGCGTATTCATCTAGACTCATGGCAGCTTCCTGAGCCAAACCTTGGGTGGGATATAAGGCGACACACCAGCGCATTTCGCCTTGGGCAGCCCGCTCCATGAACCTCTGGTTCAAGGGAGCCATAGCCTGTCTGCGCAATGCCATCTTGTTAGCATCCACGTTGGTCAGATCCTTGGTGTTATAATCGGCCTGTATTGACAGGAAGGCATCATATTCGAGGATGACTTTCTCTCGTAGGGGTGAGACATAGCGGAGCTGCTCATCGGAGGCCGTAGTATAAAGGATGCGACTTAGGCCTTCTACCTGCTGTTGTACCTCGGGATGAGCTCCACGTAAAAGGGCTGTCCGATATACTTCTTTAATCAATGGAGTAGCTAGATCCGTAGATTCAATGAGGAATTTATCTCCGGGCTTCAGCTCCAGGGAATAATCAATCAGGACTTCTGCCATTTTAACTAGGCGTGGATCGATCATTATGTGCTTCCTCCTTGGGTTTGTCTTTCAAAAGAGTATTCCCCAGACATGCTCTTATTCCTCCAGGAATGTGACATACAAAGGGCGAACCTCATCATTAGTCTGCGAATTCTAGAATACAACACCAGTAGATGCCCACTGGAGGTGACGGCTTTTGAATAAGTCGTTGGCCAATCCCTTGAAGTTCTACGTAAGGCAAAGCCCCATAACCGTTCCTGGTGAAATGGCCTATCTTTTGGACGATCTTCCCCAAGATGTGCGAGAACTCTGTTCGGTGGTACAAGGTCTTATGGTCCATGTTTATTGGGCGGCCCGATATGGCCTTACACTCTCCCCAGAGCGCAAGCAAGATGTACAGCTCCGCAAGGCGGCCTTCATGCTTGAAAAGATCAAAGAGATGGAGTCTTGCAGTCTGACTGTCATGCGCCCTTTGGAGAAACGCATAGCAGGAACCTGCCGTGATTTTTCAGTACTTCTCTGTTCTATCCTGCGCTACCAAGGTATCCCAGCCCGGGCCCGATGTGGTTTTGCAACCTACTTTCTGCCCAATCACTATGAGGATCACTGGGTCTGTGAGTATTGGCATAGGGAAAGGCAGTCTTGGGTAATGGTAGATCCCCAGCTAGATCCATTTCAGTGTGAGGCTCTCCAGATTAGCTTTGACCCTTGCGAACTACCTCCAGGAAAGTTCATCCCTGCCGGAACAGCTTGGCAAATGTGCCGCAATGGCCTAGCCGATCCCGATTCTTTCGGCATCTTTGATATGTATGGCCTGCAGTTTGTGCGGGGAAATCTGGTGAGGGACATCGCCTCCCTTAATGGAATGGAACTACTACCCTGGGATGTATGGGGGATTATGGGAACAGAAGATGATGCACTCACCACAGAGGATCTAGGTTTTCTTGATGAAGCCGCTTCACTAACTTTACAGGGAAATAACCAGTTTTCACAGCTTGAATGTGTCTATAATACAGATGCCCGGATACGGGTACCAGATACTATAGTAAGCTACACAGATAATGGCCCAATCCGGGTCAGACTACAGTAGCTCCAAAGTTGACCTTTTCGTTACCTTACTGTCTTTCTACGGAGTGCAATGTAGGATCCATATTGCGGAAGGAGATGATTGATGCCGGTAGATTTGTCTCTTCAGAGATATTCGTCTTTGTCGATGATGACTTCAGGGGACAAGAGGCATAGAAATCATACCTGCAAGGAACTATGTTTGCATACATTTTCACAGCTTTTGGAAGGAAAAGGAGAACGCCCAAAAGCTGTTTCATTTTATCCAGGATAATGGATATGAGATAGTGGGAGACTACATCTGTGAAGTAGTGGTTGAGCTACCCATCTTTGAAAACAACGAAAAGAACATGTTTGTGAAACTTCAAATACCGGTAAAAGACCCAAAAGATGGTTGACTCTATTCCAACAATAGACATTATAGGAGAACCCAATACGGTAGTCAAAATCGCCCGTCCAGCCACAGTAGAGCTAACATGTGCAACAGTCGTAAACAGAATACCACAGCTGCTGCATGCTCCTGCCGGATTCTATACCACTGACAAGA
>JAAYSL010000192.1 GCA_012518315.1 Bacillota bacterium
AGCACAACAGGCCGGTATCGAGGTACAGGTTACTATCGAAGAGTGGGGTGCCTACCTCTCCAGGATCCAAGAGACTGATGACTTCGATATCTTCATCCTAGGCTGGAGTGGTCAGCTAGATCCCGACCGGGCCATGATCCGTCAGTTCCACACCAATGGAGCCAACAACTATGGCAAATACTCCAATGAGCGCCTAGACTACTTGCTGGACTATGGGCGTACCATTCCTCCCGATTCCCAGGAGTCCATCGATGTCTATGGCGAGGCCCAGGAGATTGTTGTTCGTGAGGTGCCTTATGGGTTTATCAACTATGCCGAGGAAGTCGGCCTTCAGCATAAGTATCTTAAGAACTGGACCGTACACCCCTATGGGGCAGGAGCGTGGCAGGATGCACACCTTATTGTAAAAGACAAGTAAGTAGGCACCAACCCAGAGGATACCGGATACCAGGTGCTTTGCCACCTGGTATCCTCTTGCCTATGTCATGTGTAACTGCCTAAATTGGGCTTGGTCTATTTCGTAAAGGAGCAAACATGCCCCATGTCTCGTTATATAATGCGTAGGTTACTACAAATGATTCCACTACTAATCGGTATTTCCATCTTGGTCTTTCTCTTGGTGCACCTATCTCCCGGTGACCCGGTTCGCATGTTGCTGGGAGAAGATGCAACTGATGAAGACGTGGCTCGCTTGAATGCCGTATATGGGTTTGACCAACCATTATACGTTCAATATTCTCGCTGGTTAAAAAACGCACTCCAGGGGAATCTAGGGGTTTCCATCCGGCAAGGAATTAGTGTTTCTGCCCTGATCTTTGAGCGCCTAGGAGCCACATTAGAGCTGGCAGTGGCATCAGTTCTTATCGCTGTCTGCTTAGGGGTACCCTTAGGCATAATTGCTGCTGTGAACCGTGGCTCAACACTGGATTATGCAACTATGATTTTGGCCCTGATTGGTGTATCAACACCGGGGTTTTGGCTTGGCCTAATTCTCCTTTCCCATGTTGCTCTAAAGGTAGATTTCTTCCCCATCTTTGGTCGGGATGGGTCAGTGTTTAGGGGCCTTTGGGTATTATTTACACAGTTTCGCCTAGATGAGCTAATCACTGGCTTTCGCTATATACTGCTTCCAGCTTTTAGTATTGGGGCTAGCATGATGGCTATTATCGCGCGACTTACCCGCTCTAGCCTCTTAGAAGTGTTAGGCAAAGACTATATCCGCACGGCGAGAGCCAAAGGATTAGATGGAAAAGTTGTTGTTCTCAAACACGCCCTCCGCAATGCCCTAATGCCTGTCATCACAATTATCGGGATTCAGTTTGGTGCCATGCTGGGTGGAGCAGTTGTGACTGAGACTGTTTTTGCGTGGCCCGGGGTGGGGAGACTGATCGTTAACGCCATCAGCCAGCGGGATTTCCCTATCATCCAAGGTGGAGTCTTGATGATGGCGATCATTTTCACTCTTGTTAACCTCACGGTCGATCTGAGTTATGCCCTGATTAACCCCCGGATTCGTTATGACTAAAGGAGACTACCAACATGAAGCAAATCCTGCATAACAAAAGTGCTCTATCAGGCCTAATCCTCATCGGTATCTTGCTTTGTGTAGCCATATTTGCTGATTTTCTCGTCCCAAAAGACCCTTATGAAATGGATATTTGGGAAAGCTTCAGGCCACCTGAAGGCCTTAAGGGAGAATACGTCCTAGGTACCGATGATATGGGACGGGATGTGCTAAGCCGGATCATCATGGGTTCTAGAGTATCCCTTTTGGTAGCAGCGGTGGCTACCGGAGTCTCCCTAGTCTTTGGTGTCATCCTCGGGGCAATAGCAGGGTATGTAGGTGGAACCGTGGATGCCCTTATTATGCGGCTTATGGATCTTATCCTAGCTTTCCCTTCTATTTTGCTTGCCATTGCTATTGTGGCATCTTTAGGACCTGGTGTTGCCAATGCCATGCTAGCTATTGCCATAGTTCGCATTCCCGCTATGGTGAGGATAACCCGTAGTATGGTGCTGGATCTCAAGGAAGAAGAGTTTGTGGTGGCAAGTAGAGCACTAGGGTGTTCCCATGCTAGGATCCTGTTTCGGCATATTTTGATTAATTGCTATGCACCCATCTTAGTGGTTGCTACCCTGAATATGGGTACAGCGATTACGGTGGAGGCCACTTTAAGCTTCCTCGGGCTAGGAGCACAACCCCCTATCATTAGTTGGGGACGGATGCTAGCCCTAGGTAGAGATGCCATCCGTTCAGCTCCATATATTACCCTTTTTCCGGGACTTGCCATTGTGTTTACCGTCCTGGGATTTAACCTTCTGGGAGACGGGCTAAGGGATATTGCAGATCCACAGCTAAGGGGTAGGTAGGGTTGGGTTGATAGCATCATTGTAGGCAATTCATTTCAAAATGATAAAAGGCCTGCTTACACCAAGTCTGGGCTAGGTCAGTCAGGCTTGGTGTAGCGGCCTATTTTTGTTTCGAGACCTATATCGGTCGGCATGCATCCAGAGATTGATTAATGAGTGGCTAAGTGATTCGTACTTATGCTCGGTTTATATGATTGCGTGATAGCGATCAATGTGGTGAATACTAAAGGAATTTACGATAGCTTTGGAGAAGAGCAACATTAGGAATTATCTCAAAGGTGCCCAATATATGATAAAAGACTCGCTAATGGAAAGGAGGGGTATTCAAGGGATTCGTGTCGTTTATTAGAGGTATCAGACGCAAAAAATTAGGGGGTAATAATGTTGAGGAAGCCAATTATCTTTGGATTGAGTCTGCTTCTGCTTATCAGTGTTCTGATCCCTGTTGCTTTTGCCGAAGAACCTATTACGATCACCGTACTCCACTACTTTGATCTGACATCGCCCGGTGCCTCTCGTGAACTTGAAGAGGTATGGGGCGA
>JAAYSL010000028.1 GCA_012518315.1 Bacillota bacterium
AAAGTAGAGAACTTCCGCCTGGTTGTGGCAAGCGGCACTCATGAATATGCCGCCCTATTGCGGGAGGAGACAGTCAGGTGGTTCCAGCGCCATCTACAAGGGATAGTTGCCTCTGATTTGCATGATGTGATTGCTGCACAGCCCTGGGAATACCCTGGAGGGTCAGGTCTAGATGTCCCGCCCATTCCTACAAACCAATCCTTTGATATTCTACCTGAAGAGCAACTATGGTGCACCTCATCTGGGCAGATCTCACTAGATTACCCGGAAAGCCTGACGGTTTTTGACCTAAATCAAGCGGAATGGAAAGCTAGGTCAAGTACCATGTTGCCCAAGGATTCAACTAAGGAACTGCAAAGCAAGGTCTATGGGAACCGGAAACTTGTACCTATTTGGGCTAGATGTATTGATTCTGGCAATGATCGGGATCTTACATGGAAGAAGGTCTTCTTTTTCTCTGAGCCAGATATTGCAGTTACTGGTATCTGGATAACTGCCGATCCTGATGCTTCCCCCTGGGTCGTCTTACTACAGGAAGGTACTCATTCCATCCAAAAGCGTCCGGATCATGTCAAGGGGCTAGCTAGGGAAAAAGGTCAGATTTTTCTTTTTGATGTCCGGGGAATCGGGGCAGTCCAGCAGCGACCCATTAACAGATATCGGTTCAATGCCACCTATGGTACTGAGTTCACGCTCAACTACAATGCCATGATGCTAAAGGATAGCCTGCTTTGGATGAGAGCATTTGATGTAACCCGGGCGCTTACCTATGTGGAGGGTGCTACTGGCAAGACCCCTTCATTATACGCCGAAGGCTGGCTGGGTGTTGTGGCACTAATCGCCGCTGCTGTAAAGAAGGACTCTCGGGTAAGTTCCCTTGAGTTTGACCGCCTTTTGTATGATATCTCCGCCACCATAGATGAACGTTTCCACAGGCGAGACCACCGCCTGGAAGCATTTGAGTTAGCTATGCTGGTGGATGTACCAAAGTTGCTAGGGTGCTTTGAGGGTCGTCTAAGGGTAAAATCCTGGGAGGATGCCCGCGGGCGACTTTTAGAGTCCCCACCAAGCACAACCGGTGACATCTAACCGGTCAGCCGTCTGTTCTCTAACATTTGCGGTTGGAAACCCTGAGAGTCAGCACAGTCTCTTGTATGAACCATCAGCAAGGTATAACATGTTGGTTGAAATGCGCAGCTAGTTTGGCTGAAATAAGGGGGCCGAAAGCGTGATCCTAGCAAACGATGTGCCAGGGATCGAATTTGTGCATGTTAGTAAGACAAAACCTGTGCTGCTCGGCGATTCTATCAAGGAACTGGAAGTGATGCGAGACATCTCCCTTTCCCTTGGTAAGGGTGAAATCCTAGCCCCAATTGGCCCCTCAGGTTCGGGGAAATCGACCTTGCTGCGGATGATTAACCGGATGGAGGATCCCACTTTAGGATCAATCCTGTTATTTGGACAGGATATAGCTGGGCTTAACGTAAGAGAGCTAAGGCGCCGGGTAGGAATGGTCTCCCAGACTCCGGCGCTACTGCCAGGCACCGTAGCAGATAACATTGCCTATGGGCCGAGCCTCCGAGGTCAAACGTGTGATGTGGCCAAATACCTCAAACTGGTGGATTTGGAGGCTGATTTGCTCCAAAGACCAGCATCTGCACTATCTATCGGACAACAGCAGAGAATGTGTATTGCCCGTGCCCTTGCCAATGAACCTGAAATACTTTTGCTGGACGAGCCTACTTCGGGATTGGATCAAACTGCCGCCCATAAGATCGTGACTCTTCTTAGCGTTCTTAATCGGGACCTGGGGCTTACATTAATTATGGTAACACACCTGATGGAACACGCCGAGGCAGTGGCTACACAGGTTGCCCTCTTGGTCAAGGGTCAGCTTGTGGAACAAAGCTCGGCGGATGAGTTTTTTCTTGAGCCTGTTACCGAGATTGGGCGCAAGTTTCTCCGAGGGGAGCTATCTAGCGATGAACACTAACTCCTATATCCACATCACCAATCTGGACCTTGCGATCGCCTTACTCTTTGTCGCCATCACTGCCTTAGTATCCCGCTGGCAAAAGCTGGGGCTGGAACGAGACATAGCCACTGGCACCGTACGAACCTTTGTGCAGCTTCTCGCAGTAGGCTTTGTCCTGCAACAGCTCTTTAGTACCTCCCGCTGGTATTGGGTGATTTTTGCCTTGGCTGTTATGACTACAGTAGCAGCTTATAATGCTATGAAAAGACAGGCCGGAGCCAAACAGGGACTT
>JAAYSL010000193.1 GCA_012518315.1 Bacillota bacterium
GGGTCACCCGGTAAGATATTCAACAAAGAGAACACGATAAACGATATCCCCAGCAGCAATGGGATCATGGCAAGCAAGCGGCGCACGATATATCTACTCACTTGAGCACCTCCTTCCCAAGTTAGAGTGGCTAAATGTATCTTTATTCTTGGCCATTGTTTTTTTCCCTGCCACGTCGGATCATCCAAGCTTAGGGAAAATTGTTAACGTAGGGTAAACCTTGTCGAGACGGTCTATTTCCCACCCTAGACATTGACCTCAATAGCTACCCATTCTACTGGATTTACCAATTTGGGCCCTTTGGTCAAGTATAAAAAAGGGCGAACTGCAAGACACTACAAGCAGACCTCCTTGTACAACATGAGAGTGTAAAGGAGCGCTGGCGAATTCTATAAGGAAGAGTGGTAGCAATGGCAGGAGGTAGTAGATTAATGAGACGTGCATCTCTACTCTTAGTTGCGTTAACACTTGCTTTGATGCTCTGTGGCTTAGCCGAACCACTGATCAGGCCAAGAGCGGTGGAGGCCCAAGCCAAGCCCACTTTGCACTGGGGCAGTGGTGGCTATGATGTACGATTAGTCCAGTGGAAACTCCAAAGCTGGGGATACTACCGGGGGGCCATCGATGGAGTCTTTGGCACAGAGACTTCCCAGGCCGTGCGCAACTTCCAGGCCCGCAACGGGTTGCCCGTAGATGGATTAGTAGGGCCTAGAACTTGGGCCGCTCTTGGGTTTGCGGCACCGGCACCAGTAGCAACTGCTGGTCGTTATGTGGCTTCCCGAGGGGTCTCCCGAGTTGACAATATTGATTTGTTGGCCAGGGTCATTGCGGGCGAAGCTGAGGGAGAACCATATTCAGGCAAGGTGGCGGTGGGGTCCACTATCCTTAACCGGATTAGCAGTTCACTTTTCCCTAACACTCTTAGTGGCGTGATCTTCCAGCCCAATGCTTTTGAGTCAGTCAGCAATGGGCTGATTTGGCGGCGGACACCCAGTGCCGCAGCCTATCGGGCGGCTAGGGATGCCATCAACGGATATGATCCTACTTATGGCGCGATCTTCTTCTGGAATCCATCTAAACCGGTCAATCCGTGGATTTGGTCAAGAAGCATTATTGTGTGGATAGGCAGACATGTGTTTGCCAGATAGTTAGCTAGCTAAAGGGCAAAGGGGGATAGAACAGTGGGTAGATGGACAGTTCCGGTTATTGTACTGCTGGTGGTGGCGGCGGTAGGAACGGCTTATTGGGCTAGTACTCAGTACAATGCCCGCAGGAATTTGGAGATCACCGTTGCCAACCGTTACCAGAGCTCGTTTTACTCTCTAGTCGACAATGTCGAGAAAATGGAGGTCAGCCTTGCTAAAGCCCTTGTGGCCAATGGAATGGCAGAAAATGTGCGTCATTTGTCTACTGTCTGGCAGGAGGCGATGACAGCTCAGGCTAACTTGAGTCAACTTCCTCTAGGACAAGAGACTCTAACTCGCACTGCCAGGTTCTTAACGCAATCAGGTGATTATGTCTACATGCTGATGCGTAATCACACTCTGGGGAAGACACTAACGGCTAAAGATCGGGAACAACTACAGAATCTTAAGCAGCAAGCCACCCTTCTGGGCCAAAATCTGCATGAAGTGCAGGCCACGGCTAGCCGCGGCCAGCTGCGGTGGGCGGAAATAGAGCGGATTGCTCAGAACAAACTGCCCAGAGGCACGAAATCTATCGGCAAGGATCCTTTCACCAAGATCAATGATGGTATTGAGAAATTCCCAACTCTGATCTATGATGGGCCCTTCTCTGACCATGTAGAACAAAGGCAGCCCAAGGGTTTGACCGGATCCAACATAGATGAAGACGAGGCTCGTGATAAGGTGTTTGCTTTTCTTCCAGATGCTTTGAAGGAAGGCACAGTAGTACGCAAGACCAGCAATATCGAGGGTAAGATCCCTGGATATACCTTTGGCATTCACCCTCAGGGTGAAAAAGGGGTAGTTGCCGCCATTGATATTAGCCGCAAGGGCGGTCACATTCTCAACATGATCAACTTCCGTGATGTAAAAGAGGCTCGCTTGGATCTGGAGGAGGCGGGGCGTAAAGCCACACAGTTTCTCGCGAGCAAGGGTTTTAAGAACATGGTGCCTACTTATGCCACTCGCTCAGACAACATTGTTGTAATCCCCTTTACTCCGGAAATCGATGACGTTCTTATCTATCCGGATTTGATTAAGGTGAATGTAGCCCTTGACAATGGTGAGGTGGTTGGCTATGAAGCCCTAGGGTATATCATGAGCCACCATAAGCGGACCATCCCTAAGCCAAAGGTTAGCGAAAAGGAAGCTAGAGCCGCGGTCAGTTCAGAGTTAAAGATCACATCTACTCGCTTAGCAATCATCCCCACAGAAGACCTAAAGGAGGCTTTTTGCTACGAGTTCAAAGGTGTGACTGCAAATGATGAGCCATACATAGTCTATGTCGATGCCATGAGTGGCGAGGAGGTCAACATTCTTAAAGTGATTACCAATCAAGAGGGAACTACAACCATGTAAGCCTTGGTATCTAGCTTCCATGTCAAGGTAGCTCCCAACCGCCAATGCGCTTCCCGCGTCTGGCGGTTTTTGTATGAAGGGCACTGCATACAGTGGTGAGTTGTGTCGATTTGCGCAAAAACGTAACGACATGGTTACGCTCTCCAAATGTTTCAAGTGGAATTTTACAAGAAATCGTAGTGACTAGCAGGAACATCGAGGATTTAAGTAGAATAGGAGCAAGCAATGCCGAATTCCAGATTCGACTTGGTTCATAGTGAGACCCCATGGGGTATCTGTAAAAACACACTGACTAACCCTTGGCATTCTTTTTTTTTAACGGGATGATTTTGCATGCAATAACATGCTATGGATAGCTTGGAGGTGTGATTGGTGAGCCGTTATCTTATCAGGCGTCTACTAATCATGATACCGGTACTAATCGGTATAACGTTTATCAATTTCTGTATAATCAATCTAGCACCAGGGGATGCGGTTGATCTTATGATCGATCCCAATGTATCAGAGGCAGATAAAAAGGTGCGTCGAGAAGCTTTGGGGCTAGATGATCCCTTCCTGGTTAGGTATTTCGGGTGGATGCGGGAACTGGTCCGAGGAAATTTGGGATACTCATACGCAACCTATGAACCGGTGGCCAAACGCGTCGGTGAGCGGGTGAAGCCTACCCTGATTCTGGGGGGTGTATCGATGCTCTTGGCATATGCTTTGGCTCTGCCCTTGGGGATTGCTTCGGCAGTCAAACCCTATTCTTGGGTAGATTATCTGACTAGCCTTTTGGGGTTGGCCGGTGTTGCACTTCCTACCTTCTTCTCTGGGCTTGTCTTTATCTATGTCTTTAGCCTCAAATTCGACTGGTTCCCATCGGGAGGCATGCATAGCTTAGGCCAGCCAGGGGGAGGCGCAGATTTGGTACGCCACATGGTGCTGCCTGTTTTGGTACTGACACTGACGAATATTGGCTTGATTCTGCGTCTTGTGCGTTCAAGTACCCTAGAGGTGCTAAGACAAGACTATATTCGCACTGCTTGGGCCAAAGGCCTGCCCTTAAGATTGGTGGTTTTCCGCCACGCGTTGCGCAATAGTCTGATTCCTATCATTACCATGGCGGGGTTACAGCTGCCTACTCTAATCGCAGGATCTGTCATAACTGAACAGGTCTTTCAGTGGCCGGGAATGGGGTGGCTGACAGTGCAAGCTATTCTAAGTCGTGACTATCCCACCTTGATGGCCCTTAACTTATTGGCTGCCATCTTGGTATTAATCGGCAATTTGCTGGCAGACGTTCTCTACGGGGTTGTGGATCCTCGTATTCGCTATGAATGAAGGGTAGAAGAGAGGTGACAAAGGGATGCAGGCAAAGCAAGTAATCATTGATGGACATAGACAGGTATCCAGGCAAGGTCAATCCGAGGTGGCTGATCCCCGAGAGGCTAGGAGTTACTGGGGAATCGTGGTTAGGCGTTTTGTTCGCCACAAGCTCGCCTTTACAGGATTTGTAATCTTAGCCCTCTTAGTCTTGGCGGCCATTTTCGCGCCATGGCTATCACCCCATGGACCCTATGACATGGATATCGAGGCTTTTGGGGCACCTCCATCCTGGAACCATCCATTGGGCACTGACTCAGTAGGTCGAGACATACTCAGTAGGCTTTTGCATGCCTCTCGGGTTTCCTTAGCCGTTGGCATTGGATCAGTCTTGCTGAATGTGTCTGTAGGAGTCTTGCTAGGTGGGATTGCCGGATACCTTGGAGGGTTAGCTGATTCCATCATTATGCGGATCACAGAAATGATCCTTTCCTTTCCACCACTAATGATTATCTTAGTCTTAGTAAGTATTCTGGGCCCAAGTCTGTTTAATGTGGTACTTGTCTTGGGGCTTTTAGGATGGCCCCAGATCTGTCGCTTAGTAAGGGCTGAGGTGCTACGCCTTAAGGAGATGGAGTTTGTTACTGCCGCTAAGGCGCTGGGTATTCCTGATCAGAGGATCCTTTTGCGACACCTCGTACCCAATGCCTTTCCTCCGGTTCTAGTGGCAGCAACTTTTGGCACAGCTCAAGCCATTATTGCCGAAGCCTCCTTAAGTTTTCTAGGCATGGGTGTACAGCCACCTACCGCCAGTTGGGGGAACATGCTTACTGATGCCCAGTCTATTGGTGTATTAGGTTCAATGCCATGGCTATGGTTACCAGCGGGGCTACTCATCGTAGTAGCTGCGTTATCTATCAATTTTGTAGGTGATGGACTCAGAGACGCTCTAGATCCCCGCCTTAAAGAGTAATGCAGGGGTAGTGTTAGAAGGAGGGATGCAAAAGTTACCCCATGGTATTTAGTTAATGTCTGTCCAATATCAGTGAAGAGCACCGAAAGGAAACAAAAGGAGGCCAGAAATACTGTGAAAAACTCTTTTACAAACAGAACAGTAATCATGATGATGGTTTTTGTTGCTTTACTAGTAGCTTTTGCAGTACCAGCTGTGGCTACTGGTCAAGAGAAAGTCATTAAGGTTGGTTTATGGAGCCCACCGGGTAACGTGAGCGCCATTAACGCTGATACCAGCTACAGCTATTTTATAGTGCGCTTTCTCTACGATACCATGGTGGATCTACGGCCTGACTTTAGCCTAACTCCCCGTCTGGCTGATTCCTGGGATATATCAGCTGATGGGTGCACCTATACCTTCCATCTAAACCCCAAAGCTACTTGGCACGATGGTAAACTCCTTACAGCGGAAGATGTGCTGTTTACTATCGATACGGTAGCTACTCCCGGTGTGCAAACAAACCGAGGCAGTGCACTAAGGGCAATCGTTGGGTTAGATGATAATGGCAAGAAGACTGATGATAAGATTTCAGGTGTCAAGCTCATCGATGATCACACCATTGCTATCACAACTAAGAGTGCTGTAGACCCAGCTCGTTTTCTGGAGCAGTTTGGGACAGGTCTGTACATTCTTCCTAA
>JAAYSL010000194.1 GCA_012518315.1 Bacillota bacterium
CTGCCAATTGTCCAGGAGGATGTTTTGTATCTCACGTTCTCTTCCCGAAAAATGGAGGTTGTATACCAGCCTGGCAAAAACATCACTCAGCAAGTGAGCGAACACCTTGACTGGCGGTTTCCAGAGTCTCTTCTGACTTTGCCGCACCCTCACACATACCCGCAATGCCACTTCTGTCTCCTGCCGATCTTTTGAATCAGTCCAGAGGGGGGAAATGGACAATGCCTCCCTTGGAAGGCTGCTAGACCCGCAAAGAAGCACCTAACCTGCCAAGGGAGGCTTCATAGTAATGTATATCAATTGATACCCGGATGTTTTACTATATACGGAAATGATCGATTAATCTCTGAAGCTGTTGGGCCATGTTGCTCAAGTTTTGGGCAGCCGCGGCAGCCTCTTGGACGGAGGCTGACTGCTCCTCGCTTGAAGCGGCTAGTTCTTGGCTTCCACCGCTGATCTCTTCTGCTGCAAGGGCAACTTGTTGGATCTTTTCTGCGATAGATTCCATCATGTGCAAAATGCTCTTGAGTAATTCGGCCGCGTTTAAAATAGCGACGGTACTCTCCTTTGCCTGCCCTACTGTACCTGCAACTCCCGCTGCGGCTCGCTGAGTGTCTTTCTGCATTTCACCGATTAGACTAGCTATCTCCCTAGTTGCCTCAGCCGAACGTTCTGCAAGATTACTAACTTCATCGGCTACAACTGAGAAACCTCGTCCATATTCCCCGGCCCGAGCTGCCTCAATGGCTGCGTTAAGAGCTAGAAGATTAGTCTGCTCAGCTACTTCCCTAATCATCTCTATAATCTTACCAATTTCCTGTGACCGCTGATCTAGATTATTAAATACTTGGGCTAATTGCCCAACGTCTGCCTCCAACTGAGCTGATTGTTTCCCCACATTGTCAATGGCTTCGCCCCCTTTAAGGGCCATGTCAGATATCTCCACCGATGTCGTAGCCATGACCTGGGTATCGCTACTAATAGTCTGAACACGGGAGGCAAGCTCGTTGGCTGTAGCGGCAACCTGCTGGATTGATGCACCAAGCTCCTCTGATGTGCCGGAAAGCTGCTGTGATGCCGCCGCAACCTCCCCAGCACTATCTGTGACACCAGTTACAACTGTACGCAGATTCCCTACCATCTTATTGAAACTTGCTACCAGCCTACCCAGTTCGTCATTGGATTTTCTCGCTGCCAGGCGCGTCAAATCCCCTTCTGCGCCTGTTTCCGCAGCTTCGACCAATTCCGCTACGGATGTGATAATCCCCCGGGTTATAAAGACAGCCAATAACGCCCCCAAAGCGATGGAGAAGACCGCCGTACCCCATAGTGTTCTAGTAGCGCCACGGTGAACCTGGGCTGCTTCCGCAGCCAGGGAATCGGCTACCTGGGTTGCTGCATCCAACAATCTTCGACCGACAGTCTCCATGGCTTCCTGTTGGTCATTCTTGCCGACCTCTAAACTATGAATCTGTCGAAAGCTGTCACGGCCAGATATCAATGCGAAGTACATGGAGTCAATGGATACTGTCGAATCCGCCGGTCGTTCATGGGTCATAAGGTGAAGCAGTCTTTCCTCTACCTCTGACATTGCTTTTAGAACAGCTTGATATGCCTCATCCCGCAAAGCACTGTTGGCCCTGTTAGCGATATACTCTCGTTGTGCCAATCCCATGGTCATCACCAACATCGGAGTGGGCTTTTCGGAATGGTCTGCTTCTGATTGTTGTGAAGTCGTAGTTGGCAAGATGTTTTGCGCATGAGTAGGGTCTTCAGAAGCTTGCAGAAGCGCTAGATCCAACAACTCGGCTTCCGCGGCTAAGTAGTTGTCCCTTTGCACTCTTTGCTCCTGATCAAGTTGAGCATACCTCTGGAGAAATTGAAGCCATTCCTCAGCGTTAAGTGCGATCTGTTCGGCCTGATCCCTATCTTCCTCTGAAGTTAGCATACCCATGAGGTACTCTTCCACATAAGATGTTATTTCATCGCGGATTTCGACGGCCTGTCGCAAATAGTCCTCATCACCACGTATAATATAATTCTTCTCTGCCCTTCTTCCTTCCAAGGATTTCTCCATCAGGTTTTTTACTTCAAAAGCAGCCTCTCTTTTTTTAAGTACGGTAGAGGTACCCCATGACCCGATTATTGCTGCAATCAACGTCAAGATCAACAGGAGGCTAAAGCCCCCGCCGATCTTCCACCCTAGACTGAGCTCTCTTTTCCTCACGCTTCAAGCCACCTCTTCATGTTTTGCGTTTCTTGCCGTCTGCCCACTATAGGCCTATCAAAGTATTATGAGTGCTTCGTAACCTCTCCCAACTGCGATCGCATGGGATGAATATTTGCTGGTAGTAGTTTACCATACCAGTTAGCGAATGGCAATAAATCCCTTCAACTCCGTGATATTGCCGCCCCACCTAAGTACACCTTCGTAATGTTCTTGGGATCCTTGAGCAGCCCGACATTCTCCAAGGGATTACCCTTGACCAAGAGAATATCTGCCATATATCCGGGAGCCAACCGACCTACATCATCTTGCAGCCCAAGGACGCTTGCTGCCGCACTAGTACCAGCTTTGATAGCATCCATGGGACTCATTCCCGCCTTAACCATGAGTTCCAGCTCACCTGCGTTACTGCCGTGGTAGTTGAAAGGTGTCCCGGCATCGGTGCCTAAGGCAATAGACACCCCTGCTTCATAGGCCATGCGGAAACTCTGTAAATGGCATTCCAGAACTCTTGTGTTCTTGTCAACTGCATATTGGGGAATCCCAGCCTCTATTCCATAGATACTTATATTATGGGGAGCAGACAAAGTAGGCACTAAAGCCGTTCCCTTTTGAGTCATCATCTCGATGATTCCTGCATCGAGGAAAACGCCGTGCTCAATGGAGTCGATGCCTGCTTCTACAGCATTGCGAATCCCGGTATTTCCCTGGGCATGGGAGGCGGCCTTGCGTCCGCTTCGATGGGCTTCTTCCACGGCAACTACAAGCTCTTCTAAAGTGAGCTCAGCTGCCCCCGGCTCAACTCCTTCGGTCATGACTCCCCCGGTGGCCATCACCTTGATCACATCGGCGTCTTCCTTGATCAGAGTGCGCACCGCCTTTCTCACCTCCCACGGTCCATCAGCCTCGATGCCACCGCCGTGGCCATGGCCTCCGGTAATGGTTATACACCGCCCGCTAGCTACTAGCCTTGGCCCAACGACGATACCTTCTTTGATGGCCTTCTGCAGCTTAATATCCACATCGAACTTGGAGCCCACGCTGCGGGCAGTAGTAAACCCGGCTTGTAACGTCTTCTTGGCATTGGCTGCAGCCCGGAAGGCCAAAATCGACTCTGGATCGTCCTTGTATGGACGTGGGTCGGCAGCTCCCGGGGAGCAAAGGTGCACATGGCAATCGATGAGACCTGGCATCACATATCCATCTAGATGATTGACTATCTGTGCATCAGGGGGGATCTCGGCTTTATCCACTGGAGAGATGCGCAAGATCCTGTCACCTTCGATTAGAATAGACTGTCGCAGCTTAACCTCGTCACTGATCCCATCAATAAGATATCCCGCGTTAATCACTAGCATAGGACTCACCCTTTCTTCTAGCCTTTTGGATCTAGCCGTTCTCGAAGCCAGTCTCCAATAATATTCAAAGACAAGCAGACAGTAAACACCGCAAGTCCCGGCAAGGTCGTGAGCCACCAATGGGTGGCCAAGTACTCTCTTCCATCAGCAGCCATACTGCCCCAGGTGGGCACAGATGGTTCTACTCCTAACCCTAGGAAGGAAAGAGATGATTCTAACACAATGAACTTTGCTACATCCATAGAGGCTAGCACTACAATCTGGGGCAGAAGACTAGGCAAGTAATGCTTCAAGAGAATTAGATGCTCCCTCTGCCCGATGGCTTTAGCTGATTCAATGAAACCTGTCTCATTTAGCCTTAAGGTCTCTGCCCGAATAATTCGCGCATGACCTGCCCATCCTGTTGCGATTAGGATGAATACGATATTACCCAGACCCGGTTCGGTCACCGCAATAAGAGTAATAGCCAGCAGAATAAAGGGTATGGAAAGCTGCATATTCACAAGCCCCATCAAGATCCGATCGAGCCAACCTCCGTATCTACCGGCCATAAGTCCCAGGATAGTGCCGATAAGGGAGGCCCCCAAGCAACCGGTCACTGCCAAAAAGAGGGATAGCCTAGCGCCATAAATCAGCCGACTGAGGATATCTCTGCCTAGTGCATCGGTACCCAGGATGTGGGTGGTAGAGCCACCGGGCAAGAAGACAGGAGCCTTTAGTCTTGCCAAGAGCCTTTGGGCATATGGGTCTTGTGGAGCAAGAACCGAGGCGAACACTGCGGCCAATAGGGCAACTGCAACTACGGCAACAGATAGCTTTAGATCCCAGCTGCCCTCAGGCCAGATCTGAGCAACGGACTTAATCAGTGTTTGCTTCCGAGACAAACCTAACCTCCTGATTAGCTTTCTTTCAAAGATCGCCATTTGCTTCACACCCTCACCCTGCTGTCCAGTAAAGGATAGACTAAGTCGGTAACAGCATTGATTACGACAATCATGACGGCCAAGACCAAGACACCAGCCTGCACCACGGGAAAGTCCCGGTACTGAATGCTCTGCACGATGAACCGACCTAGCCCCGGCCAGGCAAATACCGTTTCAGTGACAACCGTCCCGCCAAGCAGGCTTCCCAACTGCAGGCCGATGACTGTCACCACGCCGATAGCAGCATTCTTTAGCGCATGTTTGAAAAGAAGCACTTCTCGGCTGACTCCCTTGGCTAAGGCAGTGCGGATATAGTCTTGGCGAAGGATTTCCACCATGCTTGCCCTGAGAATCCGAGTCACACTGCCCATCAAGTTCAAAGATAAGGCGACGGAAGGCAGAACTAGATGACCCAGGCTTCCCCGCCCTGATGCTGGTAGCAGTCGCATTCTAACGGAAAAGAACATGATCAGCAATATCCCCAGCCAGTAGACGGGCATGGATTGGCCAAACAGGCCCACAAATCTGGCTATCCGATCCCACATGGAATTGGGCCTATAACCTGCCAGAATTCCTAAGGGGATGGCTACCAGCCAGCCAAACAGTGCCGCAGAGAGAGCCAGCTCCAGCGTGGCCGGCACCCGGCCTAGAACCAGCTCCATAGCGGGTTGGCCGTACCTAAGAGAAAACCCAAAGTCACCCCTAAGAGCATTGGTAGCAAAGGTAACAAACTGTGCCAGTAACGACCGTTCAAGACCAAGGTCTGCCCTCATTTGAACTAGTTCCTCATATGTGGCATCTATGGGAATTAACAGGGCTGCGGGATCCCCACTTAGCCTGGTGAATAGGAAGGTGATCAGGGAGAGCAAGATGACTGCTCCCATCGATGTACCTATCTTAGCGGCAAGGCTCCTTCCCCGGTTCATCTCACCACATCCATTTCATAGACCAGGATCTGTTCGTCGGAGCGAGGTTCCCAAATCACCCGCTGGCGGGCAGCAAAGATGTCTACCTGTTGGTAAAGAGGAATCACTGCAGCTTCATCTAGGGCTAGTCTCTGTGCCTCAAAGTACAGCTTTTGCCTTCTATCAGGATTGGTCTCAACCCGAGCGTGGTCAAGGAGCTCATCCATCTTGGGATTGGAGTAGTATGAAGAGAGCTCTCCACTTCTGAGTTGTGTGTATAGATAGGCATCAGCATCAAAGGTGTTGCCTCCTAGCCCTAAGAGCATCATGGGAGCACCGGCATGCTGATACAGCTTTCCGACAAAGACTCCCCATTCCGAGACGTTCAACTTAGTCTTTATGCCAACATCCTGCAAAAAGCCATTGACAGCCTGAGCCACGTCTTTATCCATCAAATAGCGGCCCGATGGAGCTTCAAAGGTAATTTCAAAACCTTTTGGATAGCCAGCTTCGGCAAGTAACTGTCTAGCTTTCTTTGGATCATAGCGATATGGCTTAAGATCCGGGTCATGCCCAAAGGCATTAGAAGGCAGCGGAGAGGCTAGCGCCTTCCCATAGCCACCCAGAAGAGCCTCGATAATCGCCCCTTTATCTACAGCATAGTTAAGGGCCTGACGCACCCGTTTGTCTGACAAGGGACCACCATCGGTGGTAGTTAGCACAATGAAGATAATGCGAGAACTAGGTGCTGTACGAACGCTAAGTTCTTTCATAGCGGCGATAGACTCAACCTGATGGGGCGGAACATTGACAATCACATCCACTGCACCGGTCTTTAGCTCAGCGATGCGGGTAGCAGATTCTGGGATCGGTCTAAATATGACTTCATCGATTTTCGGTGCACCTTGGAAATACTCGGGGTTTGCTTCCAGAACGATCTTCTCATCCTTGAGCCACTCTCTCAGTCTGTACGGACCGGTTCCCACTGGTGCTGTGGCAAAGCCGGCTGCCCCCACCGCTTGGGCATACTTAGGTGGAACCATAGCGATATCCCCCACCCTAACAGGTAAAAGCGGATTCGGGGCGTTTGTCTTTATCCGAAGGGTCTTCGCATCAGGGGCTTCAATGGCCTCGATACTCCGCAGCCCTGATGCTTGGGGAGACTTCTGATTAGGATCCATCACCCGCTCCAGACTGTACCTAGCGGCATGGGCATTGAATACTTCACCATTATGGAACACTACTCCATCTCTAATAACAAACTCCCAGGTCAGATCGTCAATCTGCCTATAGGACTCGGCCAAAGCCGGCTCCAGTTCCATAGTTCTACTACGCTGCAGCAGACCATCGAAGATATTCCCGATAACTACCGATGTAGGGGTATCATGGGACATGTGGGGATCAAGGGTAGTGGCATCCACACCCTGGGCAATGGTAATAGATTTGGCTGATGCTGCCAAACCGAAGCACAAGACAACGAACAGTACGCCTACAGTCATCAAACCTGCAGCATGGGGCAAATTCCGGAGAATATTCACTTTTGGACCTCCTCACTCATCTCAACTCGTCTCGGTTATCCGTTCCATTGCTAAAGTCGCAGGCTCGCAGCCAGTGACCTTAGTTGGAACCGACTAACCATCATCTCACCTAGACTACTCTTTGGTACCACGTCTCCAAAGGAATGGGCCCGATTCCTTTGGCAGAGTGCAAAAAAGCCTTCGCCCTAATCTAGGACGAAAGCTATGCTTCCGTGGTGCCACCTAATTTGGGGTGGATCTGATCCGCCCCCCACTCATTCTTAGGATACGCATGACAAAAGTCAATCAATATCCCGTCCCTGTAACGGAGGACCTCCGGCAACGGCTACTTACACTTCACCGCGCTTCTCCCGAGTCCATTCGATACGACGTCCTGCACCGACCTCCCACCAATGGCCGACTCTCTGCGGCATTACCGTCATACCTACTAGCCTCGTTCACTGAATTTGGATTACCTAATTTGGCACAATATTACCATCTAGCAAAGTTGGAGTCAAGAGTGTTCGCGAAAATTTCAGTTGTTCCGTGATAATGTCATGTTGAATCTGTTCTGGCAAGACGTCACCTATGAGAAAGGAAACATTCAAGCGGGTGGAAGTGGAAGCTGACAGTGGTAAGAGAGCTTGGCCTCAGCCATTCTGGCTAGAACCAAAGATTCCTCCGGAAATTGCAGGAAGTTACAGCGGTCCGATGAATACGATGTGCATGGAATTCTTGGACAAGGCTATCCGACTTCGAAGGTTTTCTGCCGGTCATGTGGCTATGAAGTCCGTGAACAAGGGGATGATCACCCACGAGGGCAATCAGGAAGGTCAATCAGGAAAATGAGCCGATCACAATAGTGGATAGAAGGGAATTGAGCAAGATATGAAACGACTATTGGTAGCAGTATTAGTGCTGGCTGCTCTATTCGGGCATGTCCTGGCTCTCGAAGCTGGAGTGAGCGACCCTAGTGCACATGAGGCCATCATTACCCTTCAGGGGACGACAGTGATGTATGTAGGTAAGGTAAACGAGCTAAGTGTTGAGCGTCTACTAGCCATAGTAAGCGGAAAGACGGTGACGGAACTCATTATATCCACTAGTGGCGGTGAGGTCGATGCCGGCATGAGGATGGGGGAATGGGTTTACGATAACCAGATCGATGTTGTTGTTGATGGCATGTGCATGTCCTCAGGTGCCAACTATGTGTTCACGGCAGGACGCCGGAAAACCATTAGGGAGAACTCCATCGTCGCATGGCATGGTAGCATGATAAGCGAAACCTCCGACGAGGAGATCCGCACCGCCGTCATCGAAGGCTATGAGCAATTGCCAGAGGCCGCCCGAGCCGAAATTGACCTGGACGACCTAATTGGCCAAAGCATTCGGCAAGCGCGAGAATACATAGCTACCAATAGGGCTAAGCAGGCTCAGTTTTTTGAGAAAATCGGCGTTGACGAGTATGTCTGTCGGGTAGGAAACGAGGAGTATGGAGCTGAAGATTTCTTCTGCCTGACCGTGGAAGACATGGCTCGTTTCGGGATCCGTAATGTAGAAGCCCCTACCGATTACGCAGAAACCGATTTGAGTCCCTATCGGAAGAAAAGTGTGGAGTTCATTCATTTGAAGTAGTCTGACGTACTTTCCCGACAGATGACATATCGCCCGGCTCACTACTTTCATTCAGACTTGTTTGGCTTTTGGGACGGATCCGTATTGACACACGACAACTGCCCCACGTATAATGGGGGTAGTCTGTAAGGAGGCCATAAGATGGAGAGTTCGACGTACTTCCACATCGCGCAAATTGCAGGTAGGGTTCTTGCCCAGGGAGTAGTGTGCCCTTTTTTAGTTACATCCTCCTTACCCGTGACCACGTAGTGGCATTCTAGAATGCGAATAAGTGGCTGCGGGTGGAACCCGGAGCCACGTTAAGCCTTAAGCGCCCTAGAGGTGCACAAACCGCGAGCTTCGGCTCGCGGTTTTTTCTTTGGATGGGAGTGAATATCGTGATTTCTCTTGTACAAGTATACAAAAACTATGGCTATGAACCGGTACTTGAGGATTTGACCCTCACCGTATACCCGGGAGAGAAGCTA